>CANRLX010000074.1 GCA_947631615.1 uncultured Acetatifactor sp. | reverse complement strand
TGCCGTTGGCCGCGAACACCAGCGCCCCGCACAGGCACAGCAGGATGAGATTGGAGCTGAAGCCCAGAAAGCAGATGACCAGGATCAGAGCGTAGCCCCCCATGGCGAGGGAGAGCGCCACCTTGAAAAGGCTCGTGTTGTCCAGCTTTTTGTGAAGCAGCGGGTACACCACCATCATACCTAAAATCTGGCAGGCGCCGCCCACGGTGGTGAACAGGGTATAGCTGCCCATCCAGCCGACGCCGCCGAAGTCGTACTTGAAGAAGTAGATGACCAGGTTGCTGGTCAGATACAGTGCGCCGTTGATCATCAAAATGGCCAGCACCGTGATCATGGCCTGGTCATTGTGGAACAGGGCCTTAAACATCTCCCCCACGGAGGAGGTCTCCAGCTTGCCGATGTCATGCTCCTTCACCTTGGCGCAGCAGAATATCTCCGCCAGCACGAACACCGCCGCCACGATCAGGGCGATGCGCCTGAAGCCGGACCGCTCATTGCCGCCGCCCAGAGCGGCCACGGCCAGCAGCGTGCCCACCTGGATGACCGCGGAGCCCACCCCCGCGCAGGTGCGCCCCACCACGGACAGGTTCTCCCGGTCCTTCGGCGTGTCGGTGACGGCGGGGATCATGGACCAGTAGGGGATGTCCATCATGGTATAGGTGACGCCCCAGAGGATGTAGACCACGGCGAAGTAGGCCATGAGGCCCGTGCCGCTCAGATCCGGCGCGGCGAACAGGGCATAGAGTACAAAGGCGTTGAGCACCGTGCCGCTGAAAAGCCAGGGCCGGAACCGGCCCCAGCGAGTGCGGGTCTTGGCCACCAGGATGCCCATAAAGGGGTCGTTCAGGGCGTCGAATACCCGGGCGATCATCAGAATCAGCCCTACAAAGGTGGCAGACAGGCCCAGGATGTCCTGATAAAAGTACATCACATAGCTGGCGGACAGGGCGTACACCATGTCCTTGCCCACGGCGCCGATGCCAAAGGCGGCGGTCTGGGAACGGGTCAGTTTCATGGTCCTTCTCCTCTTGCGTTCAATAATTATGTCAACTAATTTGGCTCTCTGCCGGCCGGGTCTCCAGGCCCGCCGAAGCCAAAAACCGGCGGACCGCCTGTCCGTACTTGTCCGGGTCCAGGACATAGGCAATGGCGTGGGGCGCGGCGGGGATGGTGACGCGGGCCTTGGGGCCGGTACAGGCATCAAAGACCTCCTGGCTCATGTCGCAAGGGACGAACCGGTCGTCCTCTCCGTGGATGAGCAGGATGGGGACCCTGGCCCGGCGCACCGCCTTCACCGGGGAGGCGGCCGTCAGGCTGAAGCTGCCGTACAGCCGGGCGCCCAGGAGGATGAAGGGATAGAGCAGAATGGACGCGCCGCCCATGCTGTCCCGCCCCACCTTTTTGATGATGGCAGACGGGTCGGAATAGGGGCAGTCGGCGATGATACCCTTCACTTCCTCCGGCAGGTCCAGGTCCGAGGCCATCAGCACCGTGGCGGCCCCCATGGACACGCCCATCAGGACGATGGGCTGGCCGGGCCATCGTTTGGCCGCGTATTGGGCCCAGCACAGGCAGTCAAACCGCTCCCTGACGCCGAAGGAGATGGTCCTGCCGTCGCTCCTGCCGTGGGCACGCTGGTCCACCAGGAGGACGTTCATTCCCATCTGCCGCGCCAGCTTCCCGCCGCCGCTCATGTCCCGCAGGGCGGTGCTCTTAAAGCCGTGGAACCCGATCAGCAGAGGCGCGCTGCCGGCCATATTATAGAAGCGGCCGAACAGCTTGACACCGTCCTGCCCGGAGATCTCCACCGGCTCGAAGGGGGTGGCGTCCATTTCGGCGATGAGCGCCGTCATGGCCTCCCGGTACGGGTCATACTGCTCCTCCGGGGGCAGATCATACGGGCTCTCCGTATGGTTTGGGTGATAAAACGGGATGCGATACGCGGCATAGCTGACCGCCAGTATCACGACGGCAACAGCCACAAGTATCAGGATCAGCGTCATCTCGCGTCCTCCCTCATCTAGCCTGCTTTGACAGGATATACCTGCCTTCTGCATTGTACTATACCAAGGTCACAAAAGCAAGAAAACCGGCCGGCCAAAAGGTGTTGTCTTTCCCAGCCCATGCTTTGAAAAACCATATGTATCTATTGCCAATTGGGAACAATTATTGTATAATTTCTTTAAATATATCCCCCAACGGCCTCCTGTTATCGCTGATCCCAATGTGATAGGAAAGGAGTGTAAAGCATGGCCGGGCAAGACCTGATCGTTGATGAGTCCTACTGGGATGAGATCGATACTTTCTTTCATCGGGCAGAAAAAAACACAGACTATGGGATAGAGCAGAAGCTGGAAAGTTACATAAGCAAACTGAAAGAGATAAAGGAAACTGCCATCATGGGCGGCAGCATTTCAGAGGCGGTCGACGCGTTCATTGCCTGTGCTGAAAAGCTGCAGGGCCCGACGACGACGATTACCGGGGATCTCCGGGACCTGACGACCTATTTCGTAAATGAGATAGACGAAAAAGACGAGTATTTGTTCTAAAGGCAGGAGGCGGTCATTTTGAATGAAGAGATAAAAATCTCTCTCTCTGCATTGGACAGCAGGATATCCGAACTGAGGCAGATGAGGGATGATTGGTCCGCCGACAGCGTTGCGTGTCAAGGGGCGAGGCCGGAGATCGTCGGCTGCGGAAATTCCCTGAAGGCGGCGGAGCTGGCTGCAGACGAATATGCTGCGATCAACAGCGCATTGGATGCCCTTCTGGACGCGACTATCCAGTATTTTGTTAACACGAGGAATAGCTTGGCCGCTGCGGACGAGTCAGCGGCAGCAGCTATGCAGTGACAAAGGTGATTCGAGATGGTAAGGGACTTTTCACACGCGGCAGAGGAAAAGCTGCTAAGCATTGTGGACCAGGTGGAAGACGAGAAACTGTGTGATGTCACTGATTGGTTCGGTGACCGCTGGTATGATTTCCGCGACCTCATCAACACACTGGAGATAGACAGCTATCTGGACCGCATCAGCGATTATCACAAGATTGTCATCGACAAAAACAACACGACCAAAGAAGATATCAGACGGATATTCACCAACGTGCGCGAGGTTGATGACCGGTATATGACCCGCTTCTCTGCCTGTCAGAACAGGCTTCAGTCCTTCAAGGGGCTGGTGGATGCCCTCACCGGAATCGTGGGCAGCGGTAGAGCGGACAGCGGGAGCATCACCGCCATTTTCAATGGAGCCTACAATACTTTCTCCCAGGATGAGGAGATTCTGGCAGCCATCAGCGGAGACGGGCTGGAGAGCGCGCAGTTGGACGGCATGGCGGAAAGCGAGCTGAAGACCGTTCTGGACAATTTGGGAAAGACCATGGTTGTGCTGATACCGGATATCAAGCTGGGCACCAAGGTCGAGATACCCATTGGGCCGGATCTGACATTCTATTATTCTGCGGATGGAAAAATAGACGGCGGGAACGACAGCTATGACGTTAACCTCATTCTGGAGGACCAAAAGCTTCAGTTCAAAAATGCGCAGGTCTCCTCTCAGACGGACGGCCTGTTAAAAGTCAGCGGAAAGGCCGGAACAGACGAGACGGCCGAGCTCTCCGTTGAGGCTCCCAACTCGAGCGTGACCTTCAACGTGGACGGTTCCATGGAAACGAGCGGCAGTATGGTGGTCGGCAACAAGACCTATACGATAAAGATCGAGGTCTCCGCCAATGAACTGGTTGCGGAGGAGTCTGTCAAGACTGACTTTGAAAAAGGTTCTATCACCAGCACCATCGGACTGAAGAAGGCCACCAACAACTGGAAGCCCCTTCCCGTGCCGGAGCCTGTGAACGCCCCTGTGACATTGAGTCTGCCGCAGGTCGATGTGGACTGGGGAAGGGTTGCGGTCTATGGGACAGCAATTGTGATCATTGCCGGTGTTGCTCTGGCGCCTGCCACAGGGGGCGCGTCACTGGTCTTGTGTGCCGCATGAGGGGGCATTTGATCGAAATGAAACGGATAGTATGCGTGTTGCTCTGCCTTTCCCTGGCCTTTTGTGCTGGCTGCGGGGCAAAGAGCACAGTTGAGAACGCTGCACAGATCGTTTACTCGGAAAAGCTCCTATCCATCGCCGGGCAGGACCAGGCGGGATGGATCGAAGACCTGAAGTCTATAGGCGCTGACAACTATGAGGACATATACGAGAGCGACGGCGGGACCGTCACCATGGAAATACTGGACAATCAGAGGGACTATTGGCGGGAGCTGCGGCTGTCTCTTTTGGCTGCACTGCAGGAGGACTTTGCAGCGCTGGATGAAGACTACCGGCTGGAATACGACCGGGATGGGACACAGCTGGATTTCTACTACGACCTTAATTTGGATGCCTCTGAGGCGGTGTATTATGTCCTGAGCGCAGAGGTGTTTTGCGCCTGCCTCCAGTTGCTGGACGGGTGCGATTCTGATGGCTGGACCGTCGCCATAAACATATATAACGCTGCCACTGGCAAGCTGGTGCAGGCTGGGAGCAGTGACACAGGCCTCTCATATACGGAAGATGACTGGAAGGCGAGTGAATAGGATGAAAACAACTGTTTATGACGGACTGTCCATAGAATTGGCGGACGTTCTTCGTCCAGCCGACGAGGAAGAAAAACGCCGCTATTTCGGTGCCTCCATGCCTGAGCATGTCTTCTTCTCCCCCGAGGACCAGGCTGTTCTGGCCATCGTCCACGGAGATGCGGCGCTGGACAACAGTCAGGTCGTGGAGCGTCTGGCCGGCTACCAACAGCTATACAGCCGCATGGCGCCTGGTTTCCAAATGGGTGAGATGCGCGTCAACGACAAAACAGGACGGAACGTAGCGATCTTTTCATACAGATCCAACGCGCCCACCAGGGACCTGTTCAACATCTTCGTGCTGGCCGCTTACCAAAAGAGGGAGCTCGTACTGTCCTTTTCCTGCGATCTGAACGATGGCCTCCGGTGGATGCCCCTTTTCCTGAAAATGCTGGACTCCTTGCAATTTTCAGAGGGAGATGAATACTATGACGGAGTATGAGATAAGGGAGCAGATTGCCTATTACGAGGACGAGATCCAGAGCAAGCGCCAGTACATCCGAAAGCAGGAGGATAAGCTCGCCGAACTGGATGCCCTGAAGAGCAAGCTTGGCTCTCTGGAATACGAATTTGAGGGTAAGCAGACGACTCGCAGGAGCAAGCTCTCTCTCCTCTCTCTCCTGACAGGAAAGTGCAGGATCGCCAAAGGCTACTTTGACGGCATGTCTGGCCTCCTGTCCGGCAGCGACTACAGAAATGCGCTGTCTGGGTTCGATATGGCCGCCGGCCGTGTTGGCCAGGAGCAGGACCTGTGTAAGGCCAATATCTCCGGTGCTGCCCGGGAAATCGCCCGCTGCAACGATAGAATTGACTCCCTGCGCCAGCAGCTGGCTGCGACTATAGCGGAGGCATCGGTCTGAGCGTACTGCCGGCAGAGGACGGCCGCAGAAAACATAAAAATCGACCAGCCTGTCAGATCGTGATGATCCTGCAGGCTGGTCTTTTCCGCCGCGGTCACAGACGCCGCGGCATTTTCGTGTCCCTGCTCCGCCGTACGGCCAGGCAGGAGAGGGGGTTCAGCCACCCAGCTGGGAAGCGATGTCCCGGTCGGTCTGCTCCACGATCTTCGCGGTGGAGTCCAGAGCGGTGGCGATCTCACGAATCAGCTCCTCGGCCTTCTGAAAACCGGGCTTCAGCTCCAGATAACGAGCAGCATAGGACTCGCTGGCAGCACCCTCCCACTCGCTCTGCAGCTGCTGGAGCAGAGAGTCCATCTTCCGGATAACGCCGTTCACGTTATCAGCCTCAGCACGATACTGACCTGCACGGGAACGCATCTGATCCGGGGTGATCCTGATCTGGTTTGCCATGTCTTTTTCCTCCTAATAAGTAGATTTTATATTCCTTATATAACCGGTAACCCGGGTATAGGTATCTTGGCCTGCCGGTCGCCACAGCGGCTATTTCGGGGAGATGGAGCTTCGCACCTGCTGCAGGCGGCCCAGCGCCGCGGCCAGATCCCCTCCGACGCTGCTCATCTTCCCACCGAATTCTCCGTCTATTCTGTAGACATCGTCAAAGATGCGTTGGATGTCCTTTGCGCTGGCTTCGTTGATGTCGATGAGCTTGCGGTAATACGTATCCGCCCTGCCCGCGTACCTGTCCCAGTCAAGCAAGCCGATTTGGTCTTCGATCCGGTACCAGCAGTCCCAGCGGTTCACCTGCCACCACTGCTCCTCTTCGGTCTCTCTGGCCGCGCCGAGCATGGCCTGCATGACTTCCCAGCTGAAGTCTCTGCCCCGGACATCGCCGTGGGAGCTCTTGCCGATCCTGTACCCCATCAGCGGTATGCCGAGGGCAGTGCCGTCGAACAGCCGCTCGCCGAAAAACGACAGCAGATTCGTGTGGAAACAGGTGGAGAGATGCGACCAAAAGCTGGCCCCCAGCGCGTCCCCTATCATCAGCTTAAAGGCCTTGCGGTACTTCGCATAGGTTAAAGGATCGGTGACCATCAGCGTCTGGAGATACTTGGTGAAATAGTTAAGAAAGATCTCTCCTGCCTCCTGAGAGAACATCTCCAGGATATCTGTCCGGACATTCTCTCCCATGAACATGGTCAGGACCTCGCCGAAGACGCTGAAAAAGAGCTTCTTCTCTGCGGGCGTGGCGTTTTCCAGCATATATACGGTCAGGTTATGGAACATCTCCATGGTCGGGTCCTGGGCGCCGAACCGGCCCATGCTGTAGACCGCGTTGCCGTTTTCATCCAGGGTATAGTCGATCTTCCCGTTCTTGTAGCGGAACAGGGCATTGGGCATGTGATACTCGCCGGCGTTGGCAACGCCCACGTCGTTTCTCACGTATTTCACATCCCCGGCAATGGTGATGAGCAGGGCGTTGACATAGTCACGGTAATTGGACCGCAGATGGATGTTGCCGGCCTTCTTTTTGATCTTGTTCCCATATTTCAGGCAGAACTCCTGGGAGAAGCCCTCCCCGTCAAAGGCGTAGCAATCCTTCACCCGATTGGACACGACAGCCACGTACATGGCCTTGTTGCCGCCTTTGGAATGTCCGGACACGACGATATCACCATACTCCTCGGGGATCTCGTTGAGCCAGTCCAGGGCCTGCTGCTGTTGAGGCGAGTCTGTCATGGTGGCGGCCACGCTGTCATCTCGCCACTCATTCCCACCGGTGCCCGCATAGACCGCGTACGCCTGTTTCTCTCCGTTGATGTCCTCCACGAAGCAGGCCATCCGCGCGCCGGTGACCGGATCAGATTTGGGCGTCGTGATAGTAAGATTCCCGATCGCAGGGTCCTTTTCCACCAGGTCAAAGATCTCCGTCCACTCCTTCTCGGAGAGCGTTGAGCCTTTGTTGTTTCTCGCTTCCGCCACGATGGTCTTGACATCTTTGTTCTCGGCGGACGCTCTCGTGATCTCCTTGCGATACATGAGATTGTTCAATATCAAGATTTGACTTTCACTTAGCATATCATTCACCCATCCACGACCTGGGAGAACTGCACCAGGCTGTCATTGGCCAGGCTCTGCTTGAGAAACTCGCCGTAGCTATCCCGGTCTATACTCTCCAATTCGTCTGCCGCCACGTTCACCACCCTGACCACAGCCGGCAGCCCCGTCTCCGCCCAGTCCGCGGCAAAATCGGCCGCCTTGTCTTCAAAGGCCTTCTGACCGGCAAAGCTGTCGCTGGTAAAGACCAGGAAAGTGATGGGCTCCAGTTCCCTGGCGCAGGCGATCATATCCTCCAGGTCAGACGCCACCGTCAGTTTCTCCGGATAGCAGTGTTCCTCCGGCGCCGCGATCACCCGAAAATCGGAATAGAATTTCTTCGCCTGCCGGGATATGAACTGCTCCAGCTCCGGACGCACCAGCAACCCGAAATAGCTGTCCTGGAAGGAATAGCTGTCTCCATCTCCATGGCGCTCGACCTGGAAGATATCCGACCGGTCTTTCTCCCGAACCTCTCCGTACAGGGTATCAAAATCCTGACTCCAGTTCCGGCCCTGATAGCTCACGATATCATAATCGAACACGCCGTATTTGTCCTGCAAATAGCGGCGCATCGCGCCGACGACCTCCCATTCCTGTTCCTGCTCCGGCTGTTCAGTTGCAGGCTGATCCAGCTTGGTCATTTCCGCATCGCTCTGATGATCACTCATTGCGCATCCACACACTCCTGTCAAAAAAAGTATCGTCAATCCCAGGAATACCAGTCTTCTGCTCATGCTCACATCACCACACCTCCCCGGCCGTCATGCCGCTACCGGGCGCTTTCCTTCACCTGCTCGTACATGTCCTGAGCAGTCAGCTCGTCTTTCAGGAAACTGATCCCGGCGTCTTTTAAAACCGTTTTCGTCTGGGAAACAATGTCACGAAAGATTTCTTCTATCTCCATCAACTGCTGATATACCTGGTTTGCGGCGTCGGTCATGGAACCGCTGCTCTGATTGATCAGAGACGACGTGCAATAGATGGAATAGCCGGTCTCGCCCTCCAGCTTCGTCAATTCTCTCACCTGCTTGGCAAGGCTGCTATATTTGACCTTTATCTCCGCCATTGTCTTCTCCTCCTCAGTACAGAAACCTGTCGGCTTCGTCGATTTGCTGCACATAGCTGGTGCATAGCCTGCCCGCCGTTTTCCCGGCCCCCTCCACCTGGGTCCTGACTGCCTCCACCGCCGATGCCAAGTCCTCCAGTCTGGCAACGATCAGCTCGTCCTGGATGGCCGAAGCCGTGATCTCACGGAGAATCGAGGTATATTTATCCATCCTATGGTTGAGCGCATCGCTGTAGTTCCGTATCTGCTTGGCGGCATAATTGAATTCCTGGTCGAATACGATCAAATCTCCCTCATTGACCATCCGCTTCCCCCTCCTGGCATGTGTCGTACTGGTATTGCAGCGTCTGGACCCTGGACTGCAGACGCCGTATCTCATCCTCCAGCTGCTGTATCCTGTCCGCAGCCTTTTGTTTTTCCGCCGCGACAGAGCTGTTCAGACTGCTGACAGCCTCCATCACCGACTGATACTCCACGCCGGTGAGCATGTCGTTCATGTGCTCGCTGTAAAGTCTTGCGCTCTTGACCATGGACAGCAGACCGTCCAGACCGGCAACGCGGTTCCTCCGCCGGGTCACGGAGAGATTGAGACTGTTCTCCCGCTCGGCGCTCAGTCTGCTGAATTCCAGAATGTCGTTATAGAGCTGCTCCTCCTTTTTTAGCTCGCTCTGCCGGGATACGATGTCGGCCTCCGCGGCGGCGATCTCCGCCTGGATCTGGGCCTTATCCATCACCAAAACACCTCCTCAGCCGCTCTCACTCTGGAGCGCCGTTTTCAGTTTATGACTCTCATTCTTGACGAAGTAGTACCCGTCGCCCAGAACGATCGGCTTTTTGAACCGCCGCATCACATCCAGGGGCAGATCCATGATCTTCATATCGGCCACGTCGTCGAAATACATCACCTGGTGCTGATCACGCACGGTCTTCAGCATTTCCGGTGCGCTGTAGGGGATATTCGCATTGTCCACGAACGCGATGATGCACGCCCGCATATTTTTGTACCGGCCAAGGATATTCCGGTAGGCAGTGCTGGCATTCAGGTCGTCGTTGATTGCCGTATAGGCGTCCTGATTGTCGATGACCAGCACCAGAAGCTTGGAGGTCTCCAGAGCGCTCTCGTCTCCGGCCGCAACCGCATCATAGCGCTCCTTCAGCCGTTTCTCGATCTCCACCACGTACGCTGCCGCGTCTGACTCCCTGCGGCTGTATGCGCGGGCGTTTTTCAGCCGGCGCATCGGCTCCAGACGCTTCTCTATGCTGTCAACGAAATATACCTCCGACTGACCGGGATACATGCGCTCCAGCATGCCAAGGGCGTAGTTTACCCAGTTGTGCCGTCCAGCTCCAGTCCTGCCGGTGACCGCCAGCAGGCCCATGGATGCAAAGTCCAGCACCTGGGGCGTGATGGTCTCGTAGTCGAGCCCAGCTACCAGACTGAACTTCCGCTGCATAAAGCCCGCCAGCTTCGCTGCCACATAGTCCGCCGTGAGCGTAGCGGGAATGCTGGGGATCTCCTTCACGGAAGAGGCACTGTACGTCTGGTTTATCTGTTCAATATAGGCTGTGATCTCATTGACACGGTCGATTTCCCGCTCGCCTGCAAAGGCCAGATAGGTCTGGCACTCCAGATGACGCTTCTCCACATCGACGATACACCGGCCGGGAATGCTGTCGATGCGCTCCCGGCAGTGATCGAGCAGGGAGCTGTACTCTCCCGAGTCGTTGCAGTAAAGGGCAATGCGGCTGGAGAAGTTGCTCAGATACTTATACCCGATGCCAGCGGTCTGGGAATTGGCGATAACAATACTGATGCCGACGCTCAGACCCTCCCGGCAGAAGTTCAGCAGCACGTCGTCATCCTGCAGATACATCTCCTTTAGTGCCGTCAGGTTGTCGACCATCAGCACAATCAGAGGCATATCTGTCTTTCCCGCCTCCTTATAGGCAGCAAAGGAACTAACGCCCATGGCCACCAGCTTTTCCTTCCTCTCCTTGATTTCTCCGCTTAGGAGCTTGAAGAGGTTTTTCAGCTTCTCGTCATCGGTGGGGCAGACCACGCCGCCTACGTGCCGGAGGCTCTCGAAATTCTTGAGCACCATGGAGGCGAAATCGATGATATAGATGGTGGCCTCCTCTGGCGCATACTTGGCTGACAGGCCCCGGATGATATTCTGCAGGAGATTGGTCTTTCCCATCTGCGAGGAACCGATGATCATCAGGTTGTTGCTGGCCAGATCCAGGCTGAACACGTTCTGCTCCTGATTTTCCGGATCGTCCGCTACGCCTAGCTCCACTGAAACGCGGCCCGGCGCAGCTGCTGCCATCTTGGCAGGCGCGGGAAAATCAATGCGCTCCGCCAGGGAGGGCAGACAGATGTCCGGCAGCTTATGCAGACCGATCCTCTGGCAGTACTGCCTGATATACTCTACAACGCTCTGAAGCTGCGTGCTGCTCTCCTCCCGGCCCTTCTCCCGCTTCTGAGCAAAGACCGGTGCGCGCCGCCCTGCCGGAGAGACGCTGTAAATAGTAAACTCCTTTCCGCCCACATCATAGGTTCGGGCGGGTCCGCCGCTGTACGCGGACTGGAACAGCTCCAGGCTCTCGTTCTCGCCCAGCATGAGATAGGCCCGGCCCGGTTCGCGGATCTCCGCCGCCAGAGGCGACTTGATCATCTCGTTGGAGTCCTGAGACGTGGCCACCTTCAGGCAGAGCTTGAAGCGGGAGTTGGACCAGATCTGGTCGTCGACCTGACCGGCGGGCTTCTGGGTGGCGAGGATGAGATGCACGCCCAGACTTCGGCCGATACGGGCGGCGGAGATGAGCTCCTTCATGAACTCAGGCTGCTGGGCCTTCAGCTCGGCGAACTCGTCCACGATCAGGATGAGATGGGGCAGGGGAGTATCCACTTCGCCCGCCCGGTATTTTTTGATATACCTGTCGATATGGTTGACGTCGGCGGCGGCAAAGAGCCGCTGGCGCTTCTGCAGCTCGGCCCGGATCGACTTGAGGGACCGCTCGATCTCCTTGCCGTCGATGTTGGTGATGGCACCCAGAAGGTGCGGCAGATCCTTGAACTGATTGACCATGCCGCCGCCCTTGAAGTCGATGATCACAAATCCCACTTCGTAGGGATGGAACAGCGTGCTCATGGAGAGGATATAGGTCTGCAGGAGCTCGGACTTACCGGAGCCTGTAGTACCGGCCACCAGGCCGTGGGGGCCGTCGGCTTTGTCGTGCAGGTCAAGGCAGACCGTCCCATTCATGGACACGCCGATGGGCGCGGCCATGGTGGAGTAGACCTGGGACATGCTCCATCTCTCCTGGAGGTCGATGTCGTCAACGGCAAGGATGTTCATCATCTCGAACAGGGAGATGCTCTTGGTAAGGGTCCCCTCCAGGGAGATGGCCTCGCTGTACACAGGGGCCATCAGGTCGATGATCTTCTCCGCGTCCCTGTCGCTGATATGGGGATAGGAAAAGTCCACCGCGGCGTCTTTGTCGTCTGTCTTGATGAGCTTTCCGCCGCCGCTGCTGCTGTCCTGGGTAATGATATAGCCGCAGCCCATGGGGATGTCCGTGGGGGTATCGCCGAAAAACACGAACGTCACCCCAAGCTGCTGTGCCTGTCCTACGAACCGGGAGATGGGATGGGTCTTGAAGCCGCACTCGTCGTAGAAGAACACCACGATATTGCCCGCGTGCTCCTTGGCCTGTTCCCGGGCCGACAGCTCCTTGTACAGATACTCAAACACCAGGTTTTTGCTGTCGTTATCTACCACCAGCATCCGCGCGCCGGACGCCTCGTCGCAGACATGGGGCAGCATCCGCAGCCACCCGATCCTGCCAGCGTTCTTCCCGTCGGCGGCAAAGACCATTCTGACATCGGAGTAATACTGCCGCGCAACGATATCAATAACGATATTTTTGAGCATTTCAAAGCGGAACAGTTCACTGCCTGTGACGCCTATGGCGTTGACGGACTTGAGGTCGCACACCACCGGCGCGCTTTGGATATACCTGAACTGCTCGCTCAGCTGCTCCGGAAGGAGCTGCAGCTCGTCATCCACCTCCAGCTGTTCCTTGTGCTTATGGTCGATCTTCCGACGGGCCTCCACAGCGCCCTCTCCCAGCCGGACGCAGAGGAAATCGTCATCCTGGGGCGTTCTCTCAAACAGCAGCGGGGAGAACTGCCCAAACCGCTCCTCCTCAGCAGTCTGGGAGATATACAGCTCTTCCATGGCGGTCTTCTCGGCCTGCCGCTCCGCCTCGATCTCCTCCCGCTTGCGGTCGATATAGGCGGTGTACTTTTCTACCCGGTCTTCCAGACCCTGCTTATATTCCTTCTTTCCCTCCCGGAGCGTAAGCACCGAAGTGATCACGCCCATGCCGCCGGAGATGATGCTGAACAGGATCATAGACCGGCCGAAAAACGCCATGACACCGCAGGCGATGATCATGCCCAGGGAGGGCAGCAGCCGGATAAGCAGATTGTTTTTCGGCTCCTGGGGCTTGGTCGGAGGGTCCAGGATCTCGATGGGGTCTTCGGAGATGGCGTGTTTCAGTCTGGTGCTGCGGTTGAACATCGGGTATGTATCCGGCAGCGGCCTGTCAGTATACGCCAGGCCGTTCACACGCATATCCCCCCGGATCTGGGTCAGGAGCATGCCGTCCTTCAGGTAGAAGAAGAAGTCGGACACCTCGAAGAAATCACCGTTTTTGACCTCTGCGGACCGGCTTATCCGGTTCCCGTTCAAATACACCCCATAGCGGGACCGGACCACCTCCAGCCGCAGGGAGTCCCCCTGCCGGTCAGCGCGGATGATATCGCCCTCCACATAGGGACTGCCGATCGCGATGTTGGCGTTGGCGGCGGAGCCTATGGTAAATCCCCTGACAGCGGCAAGGTCGATCGACCGCTCATATCGGATGGTCCCGCTGGAGAAGTCAATGAGAAAGTCGATGGTAAAGACCTCGGTATCCGACGCCTGATACTTGACGGTGACCGTGTCGCCGTGCTCCATAGGCTGGCTGATGATCTTTCTCACGTCGCCCACCGACAGATACAGATTGTCGGAGCAGGACATGAGCCACCTGCCGCCGTCTTTGGCAAAGACGAGCTCCACCGGCTCGAAAAACAGCGATTTGTGCAGCCGCACGTCGCAGTTCATTCCTGTGCCAATGGCCAGTCTCACAGCTTCCGCGGGCAGTTCGATCTCTTTATATATGTTCTTGTTCCGGTTGGAGAGAATGATCTTGTATCTGCTGTCCATGGCCCGCTCCTCTTATTCTGTGTAGTTGATGACGCTTCCGTTCCGAAGTCCGAACTGGGCGAGCGTTTTATCACCCCGCAGCAGAACAATGGGTCTCTCCGCCTTCAGATAGCACTTTTTGATGTCGCTCGTGTTGATCCCCAGCGCAAAGGCCTCATTCAGCGCGACGACCAGATCATTGGCAGATATATCCAAAGGCACCTCCAGGTCAACGGCAATATTCTTTTCCGGCGCGTTGAAAATAATGATCGCTTTTCCCTCTGCCACAGCATTGTCCTCTTCTTACAGTTATTTTTGCCGGCTGTCCTCACCGCGAAAACGGCTCTCTACATGACGAGCACCGCGGTTTTTCTGATCCCGTCGTTATGCGCGTACTCCTCAGAATACAGATTGTCGTAGTCCTCAATATGCTCCGCGTATTCATTGACGGAAAACCGAAGCGCCTTGTCATCCACGGTGAAGACGCTCTTCTCGCCGGCGCGGAAATCTCCGCATACAAAGAGATATTTGTCATCTTCCATCCGGTTGAGATTTGCCACCAGCATATTGGTGGCATAAGCGGAGGCGGCCGTCTGTCTCGTGACGATGACGACCTTATCCGCGTCGCTCAGCAGTGCCGCGCAGTCCTCGTCGAAGGCCGTATCCACGTCCACGACGATGTAGTCGAAGTCATGTGATTTTTTGGCCGACAGCACGATCTTCTCAAACACAGAGAATGGCAAATTGAGCGACAGGAGAGAGGCCTTGAAAGGAGGGAGGTAGCTGAAGCCCTCCGTACGGACAGCATGCCGGATCTCCTCATAAACGCTCTCGGTGGGGTGGGCCAGCTTGGCATACACATCCGGGGCGGTGATGGGGCTGTGGTCCCTCATCACCCGCTGGAAGGACTGGAGCCGGCCCGCGTTCACATACAGGACCCGCTTGTATTCCTCCGCCAGGCACCCGCTGATCCCCAGCGCGACGGTCGTCTTGCCCACACCCCCGCAGGCGGAGCCAACCACCACGATCTGACAGTCCTTTCTCCGCGCCCTGGCCTGCAGTCCCGGACACCTGCTGACCACCTCGTGGAGGATCGCCCCAATGCTGGAGTACTTGGGGATGGCGGTCACATTGTTCCCGCCGGCGGGGATCTCCCGCTGCTCGGTCAGAACGAACACGTTCCCGACGCTGTGGCGCTGCAGCTCAGGGCCATACATTCCCTCGGCGACCACCAGCACGTCTGCCTGCTGGGGCGTGGAAAACAGTTCCCTGAAATACGCCGGGTCGCTGATGAGCTCCAGCTCCACCCGGCCGAAGAACTCCTCCGCGAACTTCTGCTGCAGGTGGCCGAGATAGCCGCTGTCAACGTCCGCCAGGATCACTCTTGGAAAGGGCATTTTCCTTCCTCCTCCCGTCAGCCGATGACGACCCGGAAGTCGCAGTCCGCCAGGCGGAGCACGTCCCCGTTATTCAGCGGGCCAGCCTGCCGGGCGGCCACCCGCTTCTGGTTGAGATATGTCCCGTTGGTGCTGTCCAGGTCGGTCACCGTGTAGCTCTCGCCGTCCCAGCGTATCTCGCAGTGAGGGGCGCTGATGGTGTCGGCAAAGGGGATGAGCCCATCCGCCTTCTCCCGGCCTATGGTGAAGCGGTCCGCCGTCACCTGCAGGTCGAAGGGCGTGGGAAAGCTCATGGACACGATCCGAAGGCCTGGCCGCTTGACCTGCCGGCGTGGGGATGAACGGGGCGCCTGCTGCCGGTGCTTCTGCCAAAGCTCTTCC
>CANRLX010000073.1 GCA_947631615.1 uncultured Acetatifactor sp. | reverse complement strand
GAGAGCTCCTCGCGGTTTGTGGAGCAGGTCACGGGTGTGGACAACGTGTGTGAGAGGAGCGCGCTTGCGGTAAGCGGAGGCAGGCTGCTTGCCGGAAAGCTGGTGTGCGGCGGCGTGACCGTGGCCGTAGCGGAGAGGGAGATCGAGTTGCGGTTGTAGAGGAGAAGGAGATCAAGCTGAGGCTACAGATGTAGAGGAGAAGGAGATCGAGCTGCGGCTGTAGAGGAAAAAGAGATCGAGCTGTTGCTGTAGAGGAGAAAGAGATTGAGCTGCGGCTGTAGCGGAAAAGGAGATCGAGCTGCGGTTGTAGCGGAGAAAGAGATCGAGCTGCGGCTGTAGTGGGAGAGGATATCCGCATGGGATGCCGGAGAGAGAAAACACCCGATCAAAATACGGAGGATGGGAGAAGGGACAGATGGCAAAGGAACTGTATGTGGTGGGGATCGGCCCCGGAGCGGCGGACGGAATGACCCTTCAGGCCGCGGAGGCGCTGGAGGCATCCCAAGTGATCGCGGGCTACACCGTGTATGTGGATCTGGTGCGGGAGCGCTATCCGGACAAGGAGTATTTGGCCACTCCCATGAGGCAGGAGCGGGAGCGGTGCCATCTGGCGCTGCAGGCGGCGGACGGAGGGAGGACCACGGCTGTGGTCTGCAGCGGCGACGCCGGAGTGTACGGCATGGCGGGGCTTCTCTGTGAACTGGGAGAGCAGTATCCGGGGGTGGATATCCATATAGTCCCGGGCGTCACGGCGGCGCTGTCCGGCGGCGCGCTTCTGGGGGCGCCGTTAGGGCACGATTTTGCGGTAATCAGCTTAAGCGACCTTCTGACCCCCTGGGAATGGATCGAGAGAAGGCTTGTGCTGGCGGCCCGAGGAGATTTCGTCATCTGTCTTTACAATCCTGCCAGCCACAAGCGGAGGGACTATTTGAGACGCGCCTGCGACATTCTTCTCAGGGAAAGATCTGAGGCTACCGTGTGTGGCTATGTGCGCAACATCGGCAGGGAGGGGGAGGAGCACAGAGTGTTGTCGCTGGGAGAGCTGAGGGAGATTCCGGCGGATATGTTTACCACCGTGTTTGTGGGAAATTCGAGGACAAGGCGGGTGGGGGAGAGAATGGTCACCCCAAGGATACCAAGGGAACGGGAGGAATAGGTGCGTTATGAGCGAAGTGGTGGCATTGTTTGCCGGAACGACCGAGGGAAGAAGGCTGGCGGAGTATTTTGCGGGCGGCGGGTTCCGGCTTGTCGTCAGCGTGGCGACCGCCTATGGGGCCTCGCTTTTGCCCGAGGCGGAGAACATCGAAATCCATGTGGGGCGGATGGACGCCGGACAGATGGAGGTTTTCCTGGGGGAGAAAAAGGCGTCAGTCTGTGTGGATGCCACACATCCCTATGCGGTGGAGGCGTCCGAGAATCTGCGCCTTGCCTGCCACAGGGCCGGCGTCCTATACCTGAGGGTAGCGCGGAAAAACGCGGCCTGTGGACAGGGGCCGTCCGTCACCTTTGTGGACAGTGTCAGGGAAGCGGCGGACTGGCTTTCCCGAACGACGGAGGGAAATATTCTGATCACCACCGGCAGTAAGGAGCTTGCAAAATATACGGTCATTCCCGAGTATCGCGAGCGTTGTTTTGCAAGAGTCTTACCCACGGCGGAGGCTCTCGAAAGCTGTAGGGACAGCGGGCTGGAGGGAAGCAGAGTGATCGCGGCCCAAGGGCCCTTCAGCGAGGAGCTAAACTATGGTATGATGAAACAGTGGGAGATCCGTTATTTGGTGACCAAGCAGTCGGGCACCCAGGGCGGCTATGTCGAAAAGTGCGAGGCGGCTCTTCGGGCGGGCGCGCACATTGTCACGGTAGGGCGTCCGGTCGAGGAGCGGGAGGGAAGAAGCTTGGATGAGGTCATCTCCCTCTTGAGCCGGAGATTCCCCCAAGAAGCGTCCAGGATGTCTCCACTCGGCGTGGCGGAGAGAGAAAACCCGCAAGGCCCGTCCAAGATGTCCCCCCTTGGCGCGACGGAGAAAGAAATCCCGCAAGACTCGCCTAAGATGTCCCCACTCGGCGCGGTGGAGGAGGAAAGCCCCCGGGAACCGTCCAGGGTGTCCCTTATCGGTATGGGGCCGGGGGACAGCTCCCTCTGTACCGTCCAGGCACTGGAGGCGTTAAAGCGGTGCGATGTGATCGTGGGCGCGGCAAGGATGCTGGATATCTGCAGGAATCTGGGAGGAGCTGTGGCCCAAAAGCCTATGTATGAGTGCTATCAGGGAAAAAAGATCGCCGCCTTTCTGAAGGAGCACAGGGCATATCAAAATCCGGCGGTGGTGTTCTCCGGAGATGTGGGGTTGTACTCGGGAGCGTCCGGAGTGAGAAAGAGTTTGGAGGAGGCGGGCTTTTCGGTGGCAGAGCTTCCGGGGATCTCATCGACGGTCTATTTTCTGGACAGGCTGGGAATCCCCTGGGAGGAAGTCCGCATTGCCAGCTGTCACGGGCAGAGCTGTGATGTGGCGAAGCTTTTGCGGGACAGTGAGAAGGTGTGCGTGCTGCTGGGGAGGGAGGACGATGTCTCCCGAATCTGCGGCACTCTTGCAGAACCGCCCGTGGGCGGGGTGCGGGTCACGGTGGGAGAGCGGCTCTCCTATCCCGGGGAGCGCATTGTCACGGGATCTGCGGAAGAAATGCGGGGAAGAAACTTTGATCCGCTGAGCGTCGCCCTGTTCGAGCGGGAGGAAAACTGCCGGCAGGATTCCCCGAAAGGGGGCGGGAGGGAAACCGTCACCCCAGGGTGGCCGGACCGAAGCTTCGTGCGGGGGGAGGTGCCGATGACCCGAGAGGAGATCCGCGCCGTGTCCCTGGCGAAGCTTGGGCTTGACAGGGACAGCGTTCTGTATGACATAGGCGCAGGAACCGGCTCCGTGTCGGCGGAGGCGGCGGCTCTTTGTACCTCGGGGCGGGTGTACGCCGTTGAGAGGAGAAGCCAGGGCGTGGAGTTGATCCGCGCCAACAGAGAGCGTTTCCGGCTGGAGAACCTAAAGATCGTGGAGGGGGAGGCTCCGGAGGCCCTTGCGCCGCTGGAGCCCCCGACCCATGTTTTTATCGGCGGAAGCGGCGGAAGACTTCTTGCGATTGTGAGGAGCGTCCGCGCCAAAAACAGGGCGGCGCGCTTTGTGGTCAATGCGGTCACGCTGGAGACGTTAAGCGGGATTGCAGAGCTTATGGAGGAATATCCGGAGTATGAGGATATGGAGATCGTCCAGGTGAGCGTGGCCCGGGGAAAAAGAAGAGGAAACTATCATCTGATGACGGGGGAGAATCCGGTCTATATCATCAGTTTTGGAGGAGAAAGTGAAGAGCTGCGGCAGAATTTTATTTGCTGCCCCGAGTAGCGGCAGCGGCAAAACCACCATCACCTGCGGGGTGCTGGCACTGTTAAAAAAGAGAGGGCTTCGCGCCGTTTCCTTTAAATGCGGGCCTGACTATATCGATCCCATGTTTCACAGGCAGGTGCTGGGACTGCCGGCGGGAAATCTGGACACTTTTTTCACGGAGCCGGATATCACGCGGTATCTGCTCGCCCAGGGAAGCGAGGGGCAGGACATCGCGGTGATCGAGGGGGTCATGGGATATTACGACGGACTGGGAGGCAGCAGCGTGCGGGGAAGCACCTATGAGACCGCCTGCGTGACGGACACGCCGGTGGTGCTTGTTGTAGACGGCAGAGGGGCGAGCGTGTCTCTTGCGGCGATGATCGGCGGGATGATTTCCTATCGTCCGGACAGCCGCATACGGGGGGTGATCCTGAATCGGGTGTCCGCCGGGTACTATGAGCGGCTTAAGGCCCTGATCCAGGAGGAGTGCGGAATCCCCGTCTACGGATATCTGCCTCAGCGTGGGGATCTTAGCCTGCCCTCCAGACACCTGGGTCTGCTGCAGCCGGAAGAGCTTGCGGATTGCGGAGAGTGGGTGGAACGGCTTTCAGAGATACTGGCAGACACCCTGGATCTGGACGGGCTGATCGCCCTTTCGGAGGAGGCACCCCCGCTGCAATACAAAAAGCCTGAGATTCCGAGGCTTCCGTCAGGCTGCAGCGTGCGTATCGCCGTGGCGCGGGACGAGGCATTTTCCTTTTACTACGAGGAAAATCTGTCTCTGCTCAAGCAGATGGGGGCGGAGCTGGTGCCCTTTTCTCCGCTGCGGGGGGAGAGCCTTCCCGAGGGGACGGACGCCCTTCTTCTGGGAGGGGGATATCCGGAGCGGTATGTGGAGCAGCTTGAGAAATCCGCCTCCTGCGAACAGGTGCGTAGGGCCTGCGGGAAAGGGATGCCCTGTCTGGCGGAGTGCGGAGGGTTTCTGTATCTGATGCGGGAGCTGGTGGGAGAAGGGTTTGAAAGCAGCGGAAACAACAGCAGTGAAAACATCAGAAAAAACGCCAGTGAAAACAGCAAGGAAAATGTCAGTGGAAACATCAGTAGAAACATCTGTGAAAGCATCGGTGAAAACAACAGTGAAAGCACCAGGAAAAATATCAGTGAAAACAGCGGAAACAATATCAATAGAAACATCAACGAAAGCAACATCATTGAAAATAGCGAGAAAATAACCAGCAAAAACAGTGCTGGAACAAATGTTACACCTCCCGTGGGACATTTGTCCGGAGTGCTTTCCGGCCGGGGATATCCCACGGGAGGTCTGTGCCGCTTCGGCTATGTGGAGCTGTCCAGCCGGCGTCCCGGCGTGCTGGGGGAGGCCGGGGAGACCATCCGTGGGCATGAGTTTCACCACTGGGACAGCACGGACAACGGGGAGGATTTCCTGGCGGTGAAGCCGGGGCGGGGGCCGGAGGCCGCCTATCCCTGTATGCACCACACGGCGTCGCTGGCGGCGGGCTTTCCCCATCTGTACTATTACAGCAATCCGAAGATGATCTTTTCCTTTGTGGAGAACGCTCTGCGCTACCGCGCAAAGCGCCTGTCGAGGGAGCACTGGGACGGTATGGCGAAGCCGCTGCACAGCCTGGGGCTTTTGGAGGAGGCGGTGGAAAAGCTCTGCTTTGTCAGAGGGACGCCGCGCCCGGGCCTCCTGGGGAGGCGGGCGCTTTTGATCCTCTGCGGGGATCACGGTGTGGTCCGCGAGGGTGTTACCCAGACGGGCAGCGAGGTGACGCGGATCGTCAGCGAGAATTTTGCCAGGGGATGCTCCACGGTCAACTATATGGCGCGAACTGCGGGAGCGGACGTGTACGCGGTGGATGTGGGGATAGACGGCCCCGCATATCCCGAGAAGGAGCTGGTGACCGGTTCGGTGGTGGACCGAAAGGTGATGGCGGGGACCGGCGATCTGGCGGTGGAGCCGGCTATGACCGCAGAACAGTGCAGGCGGGCGATGGAGATCGGCTGCGGGCTGGTGGGCGAGCTGAAGGAAAAGGGCTATGGCATCGTCGCCACCGGAGAGATGGGGATCGGCAATACCACTCCGGCAAGTGTTCTGACGGCGCTTTTTCTTGGACTGTCTCCCGAGGAGACGGTGGGAAGGGGCGCGGGGCTCTCCGATCAGGGTCTGGCGAGAAAGCGGGAAGTGGCTGCCCGAGCCGTGAAACGGGTGATGGAACATATGTCACATCAAGAAAATTTCGGTGCGGAGGATGCAGGATCCTCTGCGCTACAGATACTCGCCCAGGCGGGGGGCTGTGAGATCGCCGGAATGGCGGGAGCTTTCCTGGGGGCGGTGCGCCACCGGATACCGGTGGTGATCGACGGTGCGATCTCCGCCGCTGCGGCGCTGGCGGCATACCGGATGGATCCCAGAGTGCGGGATTACTGTCTGGCCTCCCACTGTCCGGAGGAGCCGGCGGGGCGGCTGGCTCTGGAGGCTATGGGCCTGAAGGCTCCCCTCTGCGCGGGGATGTGCCTGGGGGAGGGGACGGGTGCGGTCGCCCTGTTCCCGCTTCTGGATATGGCCCTGGAGGTCTATGAAAACATGGGGAGCTTTGCCGACTATCGGATCGCCCCTTACGAAAATTATGAGGAACCATAAATATGAGAACCATAAATATGAGAACCATAAATATGAGGAACTATAAATATGAGAACTGTAAATATGAGAACCATAAATATGAGAACTATAAATATGAGAACTATAATCTATAAGAACTATAATCATGAGAACCATAAATATGAGAACCATAATTTATGAGAAACTACGAGGAACTACGAGGAGAGATAGAAGGATGCTGTACCTGATCACCGGCGGAAGCGCCAGCGGAAAATCGGAGTATGCGGAGGCGGTGGCCCAGAGGCGAAGGAGCAGTCTGGGGGAGGGCGCGGGGCTTTATTACCTTGCCGCTATGTACCCCGAGGGCGCGGAGGCGCGAGAGAGAATCGCAAGACACCAAAAAATGCGGGCGGGAAAGGGCTTTCACACCCTGGAATGCTACACGGGGCTTGCGCGCCTGCGGGGACAGGTGCCTGCGGGCAGCGCGCTTCTTTTGGAGTGTATGTCCAATCTGCTCGCCAACGAGATGTACCGTAGGGAGGGGAGCCTGGGCGTCCGGCCGGAAGGCGGGCTCTCCCGGTTGGAGCGGACGGCGGAGGAAATCATCCTTGAGCCGCTTTTTGAGATGGCGGAAGGGTCGGAGTGGGTGGTGGTGACCAACGAGGTGTTTTCCGACGGCGTGCGCTACGACCGGGAGACGGATAGGTACTGCCGGATCCTGGCCTATATCAACCGAAGACTGGCGGAAAGGGCGCACAGCGTGGTGGAGGTGGCCGCCTCCGTACCCTTTCCGGTGAAAGGAGAGCTGCCGTGATGTCTGTGCTTCGTTCGTTTATTGTCGCTTTTTCCATGTATTCCCGCATCCCCATGCCGCGGGTGGCGTGGACGAGGGAGAGTATGCGCTACAGCCTGTGCTTTTTTCCGTTTGTGGGCGCGGTGATCGGGATCCTGGAAGTCCTTTTGTATCGGCTGCTCGGGTGGGCCGGATTTGGCGGAATCTTGACGGCGGCGCTTCTGACGGCGCTTCCGGTGTTTGTGACGGGAGGGATCCACCTGGACGGGTTTTTGGACACGGTGGATGCGCTGAGCTCCCACCGGACGAGGGAGAGACGGCTTGAGATCCTGAAGGATCCTCACGTGGGGGCGTTTGCGGTGATCTATGCCTGCGCGTATTTCCTGGTGACCTTCGGGCTGTTTACAGAGCTCTCTCAGGAAGGGCTTTTTTGTGTGGCGGCGGGCTTTTTTTACTCCCGCGCGTTAAGCGGGCTGTCCGTCGCGGTATTTCCCAAGGCCAGAAGGGAGGGGAGCGCGGCGGAGCTTGCAGAAAGCTGCGGGGGCAGCGTGCGCTTTTGGCTGACCGCAGAGGCGGCGCTCTGCGCGGCGGCGCAGATTTGGCTTTCGCCGGTATGCGGCGGCGTCTGCGTCTGCGCCGGGCTTTTGGCGTTTGCAGGCTATTACCGGATGGCGCGGGCAAAGTTTGGGGGCATCACCGGCGATCTGGCGGGATATTTCCTGCAGCTGTGCGAGCTGGCCATCCTTTTTGGCGCCGTGCTCGCGGAAAAGTGCCTGTAAAAATTTCCTTGTATATTTTCCCGCAATTTATTATAATGGTTTCAGAGTTTGTTTTGAGGGGCGGCCATGCCTCTCGGGTCCTTTTTTTAGGAGAAAAAACGATGGAACAAGACCGCTATTTTCAGTTTTCCCTGGATAATGCGCTGGAGATGATCCTGATCTTTAATAAAGAGGGACGGATCCTCTATGCCAACAAAAAGGCCAGGACGCTGTTGGAGTATGACAACTGGTCCAGATGTACGATCATGGATGTTTTTCCGGCGAACTTTCAGGATGAAGAGGGGGATCTTACGCTGGATATCCCGCTGGGCTCTGCGGAGGAGCAGGACATGGACGCCTACCGCAGAAACCGCACCTGTTTTCCCGTGCGGTGCAAGGTGTTTCAGGATGCGGACGACCCTTCCGTTTACCACTGTATGGCGTACGATGCGGCGGAGCGCAACTATCTGATCAATCAGAACGCCCAGGCCGGACAGGAGATGGAGGCGGCGCTGAAGGTAAAATCGGAGTTTGTGGCGAATGTGACCCACGAGCTGCGCACGCCGGTCAACGGTATTCTCGGAAACACCCAGGCTTTGATGGAGATAGAGAATGACCAGAAAAAGCTCAATTTCCTCTCCCTTGTGGAACGCGGATGCGCGGATATGAACGCCATTATCAACAGCATCCTGGACTTCTCCAAGCTGGAGGCGGGGAAGTTTACGCTGGAGCCCAGGGAGTTTAACTTCCGCAGCATGGTGGACTATGTGAAGGCGAACCACAGCAAGAAGATCACCGAGAAGGGGCTGGCGTTCTTTGTGACGATCTCCCCCGAGGTGCCGGAGATCGTGATCGGGGATGAGCTGCGCATCGTGCAGATTTTGAACAATCTGCTCTCCAACGCCTACAAGTTTACCTCCATCGGAAAGATTTCCCTGGAGATCGTCAAGACGGCGCAGATGAAGAACAAGGTGGAGCTGTTCTTTCTGGTGCTCGACACGGGCATCGGCATTGACAAGGCGGATCAGGACAAATTATTTAAGAGCTTTTCGCAGGTCTCTGCCTCCACTTCCCGAAAGTACGGGGGCACGGGACTTGGATTGAATATCTGTAAGCAGCTGGTGGAGCTGATGGGCGGAGGGATCCGCCTGGAGAGCGAGGTCGGAAAGGGCTCCATGTTCTCCTTCCACATCTGGCTGGACGTGCCCCAGAAGGAAGGGGTCGACACCGTGGAGAAGCGGGACATCCGGACGGAGCTGCGCAAGCTGCAGATGCAGAGTATGCCGGAGGACGGCAGTATGCAGAACATTAAGAAATTCGGGGAGCCGGAGAACCTTGCCGAGATCCAGAAGAAGCTCTCCAAGCTGAAGCTCAGCGTGGAGATGGAGAACTGGGAGAAGGCGGAGATGTTCTGCGAGACGATACGACAGCTGACGGAGGATGCGCCCAGAGAGGTGAAGAGCGCTATGCTGCGCCTGAAGATGGCGGTGCAGAAGGCGGACTATGACAAGACTGCGGCGGCCAACGAGCTGTTGGAGGAGGCGCTCAAGGGCGTGACGGCGGACACGGGAGGCGGCTGATATGGCGGATTTGAATAACAGAGATGCCTCGATCGTCCTGATCGTGGACGATGTGGAGGCCAATCGCTTTGTGTTAAAGGAAATCATAGAGGACATGGGATATCTGCCCATGCTGACGGAAAACGGTGTGCAGGCGTTAAAGATCGTGGAGCGCTTTCACCCACAGCTGATCATCTCCGATATTGCTATGCCGGAGATGGACGGCTATGAATTTTGCAAGATCATCAAGGAGGATGCCTCCACCAGGGACATCCCCGTGATTTTTATCTCCGCCTTCGACGAGCCCGCGGACATCGTGAAGGGCTTTACGCTGGGCGGGGAGGACTATATCACCAAGCCCTTCATCCCCGAGGTGGTGAAGGCAAGGGTAAACCTTCACCTGAAACTGAACGAGTACAACAGGGAGCTTCTGGAGATCAACCGACAGCTTCAGGCGGCGGTCAACGAACAGCTCCGCCAGATGGAGCTGGAGAAAAAGAATATGCTCTATACCCTCACCCGCGTGGCCAGGGAGAATGCCTGTTACGATGAGGAGCACATGGAGAGGCTCAGCTACAACTGCCGTATTCTGGCGGAGGCAATGCAGCTCTCCGCAGTGTACGATTCCGTGATCTCGGACACCTACGTGGAGACCATAGAGCTGGCCGCGCCCCTGTGCGACCTGGGGAACGTGGCGATCCCGACCTCCATCCTTCAGAAGGAGGAGCAGCTGAGCGCGGAGGAGCGGGAGACCATGCAGAAGCATACCACCATCGGCGCGAGGATCCTTCGGGATATTGAAAACAACGGCGACTACAATGACTTTATACATATGTCGGGAGATATCGCCCACTATCACCATG
Organism: uncultured Acetatifactor sp.; assembly: GCA_947631615.1. Classification (GTDB taxonomy): domain Bacteria; phylum Bacillota; class Clostridia; order Lachnospirales; family Lachnospiraceae; genus Acetatifactor. Next base: position 6,135 of record CANRLX010000073.1, on the reverse strand, counting down.
AGCAGTGGGACGGCAGCGGATATCCCTGCGGGCTGAGGGGAAAGGAGATCCCGCTCTCCGCGCAGATCGTTGCGATCGCGGGGGCCTACTGCTCCCTGACGGAGAAACGGACCTATCGGGACGCTTACACCAGGGAGGAGGCGCTGGCTATCATGGAGAGGGACGCCGGCTTCAAATTCAATCCGGAGATCTTTCATATCCTGAAGAAGATAGCCAGACAGCTCCGGTAGCGCAGAGCTGCCGGATCCAAAGGAGCGCGTTGCCACCATGAAAATGACAGACGAAGAATTTAACAGAATATCCGTATTTTTAAAGAGCCGCTACGGGATCGATATGGCGAACAAAAAAGAGATCGTGAGCGGCAGACTGGAAAATTATGTCCGCTCGTCCGGCTACCGCACATATGCGGAATATATGAACGCGGTGGAGACGGACATCTCCGGAAGGCTGGAAAAGGAGCTGGTCAACCTTCTCACCACCAACCACACCTTCTTCATGCGGGAGTTTGAACATTTCGACTATCTGAGGAAGGAGGTGCTCCCCTGGCTTCGGCAGAAGGAGGCGGCGAGGAAGGATCTCTGTATCTGGTGCGGCGCGGCGTCCACCGGACAGGAGCCCTACATGACGGCTATGCTGCTCATGGATTTCTTTGGGCTGGAGCACTCCCAGTGGGACACCAAGGTGCTCGCCACGGATATCTCCACGGATGCCCTCAGGCAGGCGGTGGCGGGCGTGTATACCAGAGAGCAGGTCGAGGCGCTTCCGGAGACCTGGAAGAGACGGTTTCTCAGGCGGGGCCCCACAGGGGACACCTACGAGATCTCCAAGGAGGTCAAGGAGCAGGTGTTGTTTCGGCAGTTTAACCTGATGGACGCCTTCCCCTTCAAGCGCAGGATGCACATTATCTTCCTGCGGAATGTGATGATCTACTTCGATCACGAGACCAGGAGGCAGCTTCTCAGGAAGGTGTACGACGTGATGGAGCCGGGGGGCTATCTGTTTATCGGGAGGACGGAGACGCTGGACCGGGGAGTCATCCCCTTAGAGATGATCCAGCCGTCGATCTTTCGCAAGGCGATGTGAGGACACGCCTCATTTTATACATAGAGTATTTATACATAGAGTAACAGGAGAACGAGAGTAGCATATGAGTCGAATACGTGTGTTAGTGGTCGAGGACTCTCTGGTGTTTCGGGCGCTTCTGGTGCAGAATCTGAGCAAGGATCCCGACATCGAGGTGGTGGCTGCGGCGAGGGATCCCTACGAGGCGAGGGACGCCATACTGGAGTACAAGCCGGATGTGATGACCCTGGATGTGGAGCTGCCGCGGATGAACGGCATCGAGTTTCTGCGGAAGCTGATGCCCCAGTACCCGATACCGGTGATCGTCATCAGCTCTCTGAGCGATAAGGTGTTTGACGCGCTGAACGCCGGAGCGGTGGACTTTGTGGCAAAGCCCCTGACCACGGACAAGGAACAATTAGAGCTTTTTATCCGCAGCGAGCTTCCGTCCAAGATCAGGGCGGCCTCTGTGGCGAACCTGGAAAACCTGAGGGCCCTGACCAGGGAGGCGCCCTTTGTGCCCATCGGCCTGAAGAGGACCGTGGTGGCCATCGGGGCGTCCACCGGCGGCACGGAGGCCATCGCCGCCGTGGTCAAGGAGTTTCAGCCGGATATCCCCGGCGTGGTGATCGTGCAGCACATGCCGGCAGGCTTTACGGATATGTACGCCAAGCGTCTGGACAATCAGTGCCAGGTGCGGGTCAAGGAGGCCAAGACCGGCGATGTGGTGACGCCGGGGCAGGTGTTGATCGCCCCGGGAGGCGATGCGCAGATGCGCATTGTGGAGGTCAACGGAGAATACCAGATCCTCTGCAAGCGGGAGCCAAAGGTCAACGGGCACTGTCCCTCCGTGGACGTGCTGTTTGACTCGGTGGCCAATGTGGCCGGCAAAAACGCCCTGGGAATTATCCTGACGGGGATGGGCGGAGACGGGGCCAAGGGGCTTCTTGCGATGCGTGAGGCGGGGGCCCACACGATCGGACAGGATCCCTCCACCTGCGTGGTGTACGGGATGCCCAAGGTCGCCTACGAGATCGGGGCGGTGGAATATCAGGAGAGACTGCCCGATATTGCAAAAAGGACATACTCAATTTTACATAAAATGAAAGGAGATCAATCATGAAAATCTTATTGGCGGAAGACGATTTTGTGACGAGAAAGTTTATGGCAAACTTTTTATCCAAGTACGGGGAGTGCGATGTCACTGTGGACGGCATGGAGGCGGTGGATGCCTTTATGATGGCGCTGGAGGACGGAGATCCCTACGATCTGGTGTGTCTGGATATTATGATGCCCGTTATGGACGGCTATCAGGCGCTGGTCGGCATCCGCAACCTGGAGAAGGAGCGGGAGATCCCCAACGAAAAGGCGGTGAAGGTCATTATGGCGACCGCCCTGAACGATGAGAAGAATGTGAAGATGGCGTTTGACTTGGGCTGCACCGTCTATTCCGGAAAGCCCATCGACCAGGAAAAATTTGAGCAGGCGCTCAAGAAGCTGGGGCTGGTGGACTAAGGGATTGTCAGAACATTCGGAAAGGAGCGCAAAATGGCCGAGGAGTTTAGCACAGAAGGTATGCTCGATATGTACCTGTTTGAGAATACGCAGCTGCTCGAACGGCTCCAGGAGATCGTGCTGGAACAGAAGGACGAGGAGTGCTTCGACGAGGACAGCATCAATGAGATTTTCCGCACCATGCACACCATCAAAGGTTCCTCGGGTGTGATGATGTTCGATGAGATCACCAAGGTCTCCCACAAGCTGGAGGATGTATTCTATTATCTGAGGGAATCGCATCCGCAGGATGTGCCGCATCTGGAGCTGGTGGAGCATGTCCTCGCGGTGGCGGATTTTATCAGCGGCGAGATGGAAAAGCTGCAGAACGGCGACGCGGCCGACGGCGACGCCACCGAGATTATCGCCGCCGTCGACAAATTCTTAAACTCCATCAAGGGGGATAAGAAGGAGAAGGAAAAAGTCATCAAGGAGAATGTGCACGAGGAGCCGAAGCAGTTTTACATTGCGCCGATGGCGACCAGCGCCAGTCATTTTTACCGGATCTATCTGACCTACGATCCGGGGATTCAGCTGGCCAATGTGCACGCCTATAAGATCGTCTACGCCCTGAAGGAGATCGCGGAGGATCTGCTGTATTATCCCGAGGATATCATCTCCGACGAGAGCAGCGCGGACGAGATTCTGGAGAACGGCTTCAAGATCCTCCTCCAGACCCAGAGCAGTGTGGAGGACCTGCACAGCCTGATCCAGGAGGGGTATGAGTTAAAGAAGGTGGACATTTACGAGTGTACCGCCAAGGAGTACCAGCAGGGGTTTGACGCGGTGGGATCCGAGATCCGCATCGATCTGGACTCCAGCGTGGAGGAGATTCGGGCCAAGGCGCAGGAGGCGGAAGAGAACGCCGCAGGGCAGCAGGCGCCCGTGGCGCCGGAGAAGCCCAGGGTGCCGGAAAAGATCGCGCCCGGCGACTTCGTCATCGAGTCCAAGGAGCCCGGCAAGGCGAAAAAGCTGGCGAAAGACAAGCCCAAAAAGGGCGAGAAGGCGACCTTCATCAGCGTGGACGTAAACAAGATGGATATGCTGATGGATCTGATCGGCGAGCTGGTCATCGCGGAGTCGGTGGTGCTGCAGAATCCGGACCTGCGGGTGCCGGGGTTAAAGCTGGACAACTTCAACAAGGCGGCCGGCCAGATGAGCAAGATATCCACCGATCTGCAGAATGTGATCATGAGCATGAGGATGGTGCCCCTGACCAACACCTTCCAGAAGATGAACCGCATCGTGTTCGACGTCTCCAGAAAGCTCGGCAAGGACGTGGAGTTTGAGATGATCGGAGAGAACACGGAGGTAGACAAAAACATTATTGAACATATATCGGATCCCCTGATGCACCTGGTGCGCAACTCCGTGGATCACGGGATCGAGAGCGTGGAGGAGCGGAAGGCTGCGGGAAAGACCGACAAGGGCAAGGTCACCCTGGCGGCCAAGACCGAGTCCGGCAAGGTCTGGATCAGCGTGCAGGACAACGGCACCGGTCTGGATCGGGAGAAGATCCTGCAAAAGGCCAGAAAGCAGGGCCTTTTGGATCCCTACAAGCCGGACAGCGCCTACGCGGACAAGGAAGTGTATCAGTTCATCACCCTGCCCGGTTTCTCCACCAACGAGCAGGTGACGGAGTACTCCGGCAGAGGCGTGGGCATGGACGTGGTGGTGTCCAACCTCCAGTCCATCGGCGGCTCCCTGGAGATAGAGAGCACCCCCGGAGAGGGGAGCGTCATGTGCATGAAGATCCCTCTGACACTGGCGATCATAGACGGTATCGTGATGGTGGTAGGCGACACCTCCTTTGTCATTGAGACCGGCGCGGTCAAGGAATTTGTGGGCGTGCACAGGGATATGATCCAGCAGGATCCGGACGGACAGGAGTTTGTCATGATACGGGGAGAGGCGTTTCCGGTGCTGAAGCTGGGAAGCTTCTACCACCTGCAGGACTACGAGCCGGATTTGGATCGGGGGATGCTGGTGATCATCGAGGTGGACAAGGAAAATATCTGTCTCCTGGTGGACCGCCTGATCGGGAAGCAGGAGATCGTGGTCAAGCCCATACCCGACTACATCAAAAAGGTGGACGGCCTGTCCGGCTGCACCCAGCTTGGGGACGGAAGCATTGCCCTGATCCTGGATCCCGCAGGACTTTTGGAAAAATATGACAAATAGAGAGAATGAAGCGGAAAGGAAGGAAGTCTATGGCAGAGAATGACGTGCAAGAGCGCGATACGCAAAAGGGCAAGTACGTGACCTTTAAGTCCGGAAACGAATACTTCGGAATCAAGATCCAGTATGTCAATGAGATCATTGTCTATCAGGAGGTGACGGCCATTCCGGAGAGCGAGGATTACATCAAGGGCCTGATCAATCTGCGCGGCAAGATCATTCCGGTGATCGACGTGCGGCTTCGCTTTAAACAGCCTCCCATCGAGTACAATGACAGGACCTGTATTATTGTGATCAACGTAAAATCCACGACCGTCGGGCTGATCGTGGAGAAGATCGCGGAGGTGGTGGAGATCAGGGACGAGGACATTCTGCCCTCCCCCACGATCCGGCACACGGACAAGGTGCAGCAGAAGTACGTTTACGGAATCGGCAAGATAGGCGACGCGGTAAAGCTTCTGCTTGACCCTGATAAATTGTTGAACGATGAGGACCTGTCCCTGCTGGAGCAGGCAAGCGGCGATGTTGCGGAAGAAGGAGAGTAATGTTATGAAAAATGTAAAATTTCACACCAAACTGATCGGAAGCTATTGTATTCTGGATGTCATGTTGATCCTGCTGCTGTACGCGGGCTACACCACGGCGAGAGATATCCTCACGGTGGCGAACCCGGACAGTTATCTGAGAAACTACGCGATCTTTACGGCGGTGGTCTTTGTGATCATGTTCGGGATCATGACTTTTATGTCTGTCAGCCTGGGCAGGACGGTCCGGCTTGCCACCGCGCAGCTAAACGGCGCGGCGTCAAGTCTTGCGTCCGGCAAGGTGGATATCGTGCTGGAGAAGCAGGGAAACGACGAGTTTGGGACCATGCTGGATGAGCTTCAGAACGTGATAAACAATATCAAGTATCAGACCAACATCGTGCAGGAGGTCGCCGACGGGAACCTTGACATCGAGGTCAATCCCAAGTCCGACGAGGACGCTATGGGAATCGCCTTAAAGCAGCTGGTTGCCCGCAACCGCCACGCGCTCTCCAATATCAACGACGGCGCTTATCAGGTGACCACCAGCGCCTCCCAGGTGGCGAGCGCCAGCGAGGCTCTGGCACAGGGCTCTACGGAGCAGGCGAGCGCCATCGAGCAGATCACCGCGTCTATCAGCGATATCGCGGAGAAGACCAAGCAGAACGCGGAGGAGGCCAACACCGCCGCCAGCCTGATGGCGCAGGCGATCGAGAATGTCAAGAAGGGCAACAGCCAGATGCAGGATATGGTGACCGCTATGGAGGAGATCAACAAGGCCTCCGCAAGCATCTCCAAGATCATCAAGGTGATCGAC
>CANRLX010000072.1 GCA_947631615.1 uncultured Acetatifactor sp. | reverse complement strand
CATAGGTATTGCTGGACTCCCTCCCGGCCCATCACGCACTCGACCACCTCTGGTTCGCTGTTCCCGTACCGCTTTTGCATCTTTAGGATGCGCTCTCAGCCGGCTTCACCGAGCTTATGACAATCTGGTTCTTGATAACCGTCATGCCATTCGGAGTATCAGAGCCCCCCCGCCCGCAGCGCCCGGCCGATCTGCTGCTTGTAGACGGTGGGCGATACGGTGGGCCGCAGCAGGATCACCCCGCTGACGTCCTCCACATGGATGCCCTTGTTCAGCGCGTCAATGCAGTACAGCAGCCGCAGGTGGGTGCGGTCGTCGTCCGCACGGAATGCCGCGAAGGACCGGCTGGCGGCCGGGTCCTCCGCATAGACCGAGTAGACATGGGGGTGCCGGTCCACCCGGGCAAACCACTCCCCGGCCTTTTCCATCATGCTGTCCATGTGTTCCTTGCTGGCGCAGAAGACGATGTACTTGCCCGTCCGGTCCGTCATGTGCTTGTCGAATACTGTGTCCAGCCCGTCTGCCCTGTCCAGGGCCCGGCGTAGCGCCTCCAGGTATTTCTCCGCCTCATCCCGCACCGCTTGGCTCTTTGCGCGCTTCACCCGGGCCCTGTACCGCTCCAGATCCTTTTGGCAGGCATATGCCGACAGCACATACTTGGGGGCGCCAGGATGCTGCGGGCGATGGCCTCCCCCAGCCGCATGAGCCGGGCGTATGTATAGAATACAATATTGAATACAATATTACGCGGCGCATAGCCGTCTGAGGCGGCCCGCAGGTTGTCCAGCTGGGTGCGGAAGATGTACGCGGAGGGGGACAGCCAGCACACCCGCTTGTCCGGCAGGTCCTCGCACAGTCTGAAGCCGATGAAGGATTTTCCCGTGCCGGTGGGGTGTATTACTGCGGCCCTTCCCGTCTCCGCCAGCATGGTCAGAGCCGATTCATACGCCCTTGAATTGTGCTCGTACAGCTGAATGCCCATCGGCTCACCTCCACTTCCCGATCTGTCTCAAGGCCCTTCATTTGACGCTCGCCGGCCTCTCTCCAGATGGCCGTGCCAGGTCCTCCCTGTTGCGGCCTACTCGCCCATAATCTCCTTTAAAAGCGGTACGCCCCGCACGGATTTCTGTGCGAAAATGGGGCCCAGGACATACTGCGGTTTTATAATGCCGGGCGTAAATGCGTTATACTCAATGCAGACGATATTGTCATCTTCATCCAGCGTTAAGTCCCACCCGATCATCTTGTGGTGGGGAAAACGCTGGTGTTCCGCCTGTACCAGCTCTTTCATTTCCTGATACCGGCTTATTCTGCCTTCCACCTTTTTCCCTCCAAGATTGCAATAAACTTCCACCAAATCCGGCTCGATAACCCTGTTGCTTAGAGTGCCATCCTCCCGGATCGCTATCATCCAGCGATGCTCTCCGTTCTCTGCGGCAACATGATCACAGAATGAACCCGGTGCGCCGATCTGCAAAACACTACCCAAAATATATACGACTCCTGCCCAGTTCAGGCTTGTCATTCGAATATGGTTCACCGAAGAGGCATTCCACTTGGCAAAGCTGGGCGATTGCTTTAACCGGGTCTGCACAATAAAATCCTCCTGGAGTTCCTGCATCACCTTGCGATACTCTGCCCGCTTTACTAAGCGCACACCGTCCCCGTGACAGGAAGCGCGGCTCTTTTTGAACACCAATTCCTCATAAGGGGCAAGCAGGAGCGCGGCATCCGCGACAGGTACATAGTTGGCATCTAAGAAAGTACCTTCCACATTCCGCAGAACTGTTTTTGGCATTTTCAGATGCTGTAGGAAGAGATCAAAATAATTCTTATCCATAAACAGATTCCCGCCGGGCCGCTCTCTGTTAAGGATATAATCCATCTTATGAAGCTGTGGAAGAAGACGCAGTTGATAATACGCGTCGGAAATAAAACCATACTGTAAATTTCCCCATACCTTCTTGTAGAGCTGGAACTGATACACATCCGACGGAAAACGCAGCAGCGCTTTTTCTTCGGGGGTCAGATCCACTCTTGGGGATGCAGCTGCAATTTGGGCATCACGGCGCACCAGGGTTCTTAGATGCCTTCTATCTCCCAGGCACGTCAAGCCCTGCACGACGAGTGCCTTGGCTGTTTTTTTTATTTCAGCAGTCATCACTTTCTCCAGCTTCTGAACGATAATTGATCAATTCCTATGGTAATAAGCTCCGGATCATGCCGCCTGATATAAATGCATGACAGGGCTATATAGAGCACCATGCCGGCGACAATCTCCGCCAACAAGCCGGCCGCTGTCTGCGGCAGGAAACCGGATAGCAACCTTACAGCAATACACATCATCACTCCTATCCCCGCAAACGGCAGGAAGGTATCAAAAATCATGCCGACACGCACAGCTTTCCGGCACAATACTATTTGATAGCATAATCCGAACAGCTCTGCCGCAAGACTCCCGATCACTGCGCCGTAGATCCCCAAGATTGGGATCAGCAGTATGTTGAGCGTCAGATTGATGAACGCATTCAGCAGGATACAGGCATTGAACTGCCTGTCCATCCCATTGGGGATGATATACTGAGAGCGAAGTATGCCGCCTATACCGATGATGTACACCAGCGGCGACATAGACGCAATCACGGTACCGCATACGGCAAACGCCGGGCCATAATAGATTCTGGCGAACAGCCCGGAAACTGCCAGCAGCCCGAACACCGCTCCCATACTGATGCCTGTTGTGAACAAGAAAGCATATTGCAGCTGGCTTTTTTGTTCTTTTTCTTTCTTTAGTGCCACCAGCCGGCAGGCCCGCGGCATCATGACCTTTCCAAGGACGTTCACAATCATCAGCGGCACCAAAACAATCTTATGGGAGTATTCATAATACGCCACATTCTCCAGTGTGCTCATCAGTCCCAGGAGGGTCTTATCCAGCACCGTATAGAGCGTTACGGAAAAAGCCACAACCGATAAGGAGAACAGCGGCTTAATATGACGCCGTACATCCAATGCGGTAAATTTTACCGGCCGGACCACCCTGATGGCTTGGGGCAGCATGATCGCTTGCCCCGCAAACATACTGCCCGCGCAGATCCATGTGTATTTCCCCAGATCCGCCGGCTCCTTTACGAGCGAAAAGATTAGGATACACTCCACTATTTTTACCAATGCATTCTTTTTGACCACGCTGGAAAAATTCTCAAGCCCGTAAAAAAGCCAGGTGATATCGAACATGGCGGAAACTACGTAAATCGTTTCAATTTGATAGATTGCCTGATTTTCCAGCGGACCGGCAAACAGGGCGACAAAGAGGAGGTAGACCAGAAGCACTGCCAGCGAAACGGCCACATGGAGGGCAAACAAGCTCCAGAAGGTTCTGGATAAGGTGTCCTCTTTCTCTGTGCTTTTGGCAATAACACGCTTCCCATGAATCTCAATGCCCAGATTGGCCGCCACAACAAAAAAATGGGCAACTGAATTCACGTACGTATAGATGCCGAGCGCGCTTTCCCGAAGCGTCCTGGCCAGATAGGGAGAAAGGATCAGCGGTATCACGAGAACAAGCACCTGGTACAGAAGCTGGTAGAGATAATTTGAAAACAGATTCTGTTTCTTCAATTCACCGGCGCCCCCTTGCCAGATGCCAAAGTTCTCCCAAGGCGATATCCCATTCCTCCGGAAAAATTGCCTCGTAGCCGCTCCCATCGGTAAAGGTCATTTCACCAAAATAGATTTTGTTCCGGACGTTGTATAAATCAACGCGCACTTGGTCAAACCCCTGGCAAAGCGTGGTTACGATTTTTTTCATTTTCTCAAAGTTCTGCGGACAGGGCTCCGGCTCCGCCTGGGGATATGTATACTGCACAAACGGTTGAACGGTCCAATCCATATCATAGGTAATCCGCTTATGATTCCCGAAGCGGTCGGTATCCACCCAGCAGTAATAGGGCCTGCCGTGGAAGCAGAGGAACTTGTAATCCCGGGCGGCCCGACCGTCTTCGCTGACATCCATTTCCACCAGAATTTTCGGCTTTATATCCTTGTAATGTAATTCAAACGAGACATACGCGAAGTTGCGTCTCATGTAAAAATCGTATTGCCGCCTTAATTGCCGCAAATCCACGTTTTGCTTATCTTCTATCAGAATCGTACTGCCGCTGTCGTGGTTGCATTTGATCACAAATTTCCGCGGCAGAGCATCGAAATCAATCTCTTTAAAGCTGTTGTACCCCGCCCCGTACAAAGGGATTAAATACTCGGCCCCGATCTTTTCCGCGACCCATTCCCGCACCTGTAATTTGTCCGTCAGACACGTCTTTTCCGGCGTGGCGTTGTAGAGTTTGGAAACACATATTTTTTGTGAAAAACTCTCCGGCGCGCCAAAGTCCAACTTGCGTCCGGTATACTTTCTGTAAGAGCGCACAATGGCTCTCTCCATCGCTTTTGGCGGCAGAATACTTCTGACCCGGCACTTGCACAATTGGACTGCCAGATACGCATCATAGACCCACGTTTTTTTCAGAGCCTTTTTTATCTCTACAGTGTTGATTGATTTTCACTCCCTGTTCCTATTGCATTCTCTTATCTTCCCCACAAGAGCCGGAAAATGGAAGTAAACTTCCGGCGGCGCGTCAGACGCTGTCCGCTGCCCATATAACACCGGCGCCATCGCTAAAAGGAAAATATTGAAGGACAACATATGAAGATAGTTTTCCTCCACGCCGTACACGGCGTACAACACGAGAAAACAAACCAGCACGCCGTGCCGGCGCTTCCCATGCCAGCAGATCGTATAGAGATATCCAGCTGTAAACAGAAGCAATACCGCGATGCCATGACGCAGCAAAATGCTCCCATACGCATTATCCAGCCACAGATGCTGCTCAAGTCCAATGAGCGCACGCTCTTCCGGCGTTACATAGATTCTGTTTCCAAATATAGTGACGCCGTATCTCTGCCACACGGTATGGACACACGTAAAGCGGCTGGAAAGCAGCCGATCTATTCGCGCCAGCACAGGATACTTTTGCAGGTCCACCCAGCTCAGAACAACGCTCACCACTGGCATACACGCCGCAAAACTGACTGCCCACCACACGGAAATTTTCACCTTTAGGCGAATGCCCAGCATGACGAGGACTGTAAACAGGATTCCTATGGTGGCGGTCTGGCTGTTTGGGACGACATAGGCAAACGCCGCAAAAGCCAGCAGCAAGGCGCTGTCCCACCAGCGCAGCCGGTCCCGCCGGAGATAGAAATGGCACGTGGAAAGCTGAAAAAGGCGCATACCAAATGTATTTGGATGCATAAATCCAAGCGAAAGGCGCAGCCGCTCCCCCCGATAATAAAGCGGGTCGGGGATCACGCCGGCAAAATAGAGCAATATAACGGCAACCAGGGTCACCAAAAGGATGCGGTAGGCCAGCCCGACGATCTTATCAAAATCTACTTTCTGTGACGCTACGATAAAAAGCCACGCCGAAAATAGATTGCGAGCGCCAGATAAAAGCATAGAAACACCCAGGAGAACGGTTATCCCGGCGATGCACCAAAACTCCCGCTTGGTGTAATCTTGAAACCACGCAATCTGTATGACGAGCATCGTCAGGGTAAGGATCGCCTGGACTTCCGCGAGAGCCTCCAGAGGGATACCCGCTATGCTTTGCAGGTTGATTCCCTGAAAAACCTCGGTTGTGAACCAAAATGCAAAAATATAGTAGGTCAGGCATTTTTCTTTTGTCAATGTCTTTGTATTCATCGTTTTCTCCTCATCGCAGCTACAGGTGCTCCGCCGCCCTTGCACCAGCATTCTCAGCTACCGCAGTAATTGCGGCGCGCTTGTATTTCTTCACGGAATTTTCACTGTTTCTCCGCTTTGTACTTGTTCTATCAGGCGCTTTGCCGCGTCCACAGTCGTTTGATCGGGAATCATGACATACTGCTTAGATCCCAGACTCCAGGGAATCTCGCTGCCGTTGCTGCCGCTGACACTGTAAGTCTGGACGTCCCAGCCGCCGCCATTGTCCAACTGGTCCTTCACCAGTTCCGCGATTTGGTCATAGGGCACCGACATCTCGAAGCTCCCCTCCACCGCGTCCATCAGAGACAGATAATTCGTCAGCACCTCCGCCGACTGCGCTTTGCGCATCACGGCTTTGATTACCTCCATCAGGTTTCTTCCCCGCTGGAAGTCACCGTCCTTGAATGCGTACCGCTCCCGCACAAAGGCCAGCGCCTGCTTCCCGTTCATCTGATTCTCGCCCTGCTCCACATGGTACCCTTCGCCATGCAGGGGTATAAAATCATAGGGCGAGTACACCGTAATGCCCCCTAAACTGTCAACAATATTCTCGAACCCGCTGAAGTCAAGCTGGAAATAGTAGTCCAGCTCTATACCATACAACATTTCCAAGGTGTCCATACACACCTGTACCCCATAGATACCCGCGTGGGTCAGCTTGTCCTTCGCCCCGTCTGAGATAGACAAGGGCACGTAATAGTCCCGGGGAGTAAACACCAACAGCACCTGCCGGGTCTGGGGATTGACGGCAGCGATGATATTCACATCACTGCGGCTCCGAGTGGAGAGCCCATGCTGGCTGTCAATGCCGCTGATATACACGGTAAAGGGCATCAAGCCCTCCGGCCCATCCCCCTGCTGGCTGTTGTCGGGCTCCCGCTGGGCCAGCTCCACCGTCAGCCGCGTGATCTCCCGCACCCGATCCATCACATCTCCGTAGTCCTCCGTGTCCGCCAGCAGCTCAAGGTACAACACGCTGCATATAATTGCGTCCACCTGGCCGCCAAAGAGCGCCTCCGCCAGCTGGACCGGCGTACCGAATTCCCTCAGCGTCAGCTTGTGGCCCAGCCGATCCTCCAGGTCCGCCACGGTCCGATCCACATTCTCCCGCTCCAGCGCCTCCAGAATGCCGTAGGTGTACCCGGTCATGTCTCCCAACTCCTCCGCCGGGTCCTCCCGCCGCACATAGATCCCGATGTCTGTCATCTCCGTCCCCGGGGTGGTCACATTGTTCAGCACCGCCAGCGCCCGGCCGGCTGCTACAACACCCACCAGCAACAGCCCCGCCAGCAAAGCCCCAGTGATAGAACCCGCCCGGAACCGTCTGCGCTTCTCGGGATCCCAGGTCAGAAATATCACTAATCCCACCGCCGCCGCCAGCAACGCCCAGGCCAGCACCAGATACCGGACCGGTAGCATTCCTGTCAGCGCCAACATCACCGCCAGCACCAACGCCAGAGATCCCACCGCCCCTAGCACAGCGGTTTTGATCATTTTAATTCTGTCTTGAGAGTTTGCCACAGCATACGCCCCCTGCTCACGTCTTGCCGCGTTTCGTATTGGCGGCTATTTCAATCCGATGAGAAGCCCCAGATGATGTGGTACAGATTGTCGTTAAAATATAAGCCCGTTCCATATGAGACAATTGAAATACGCAGCCACTCCTCCTCACGCCGTGGATAAAAGACTTTTATAAAGCTCATAAATTTGATTCGCGTTTTTTTCGGTCGTAAAATTTGCGCGCGCATACCGTGCGGCATTTCTCCCCATCCGCTCCCGCAGTTCCGGAGATTCTACGATCATTTTCATTTTTCTCGCCAAATCATGAACATCCTTCATGTGGTACAACAGCCCGTTTTCCTGCTCTTTGACCAATTCCGGATTTGCGCCGCTATCGGAAGCGATGACCGGCAGTCCTGCCATCATGTATTCTACAGTGACACGTCCAAATCCCTCCGAACGTGAACACATCAGTCCGCAGTCATACTCCGTTAGTCTTTTAGTTACGTCGCTTTGATACCCTTTCATTCGTATCACACTGTCGAGTCCAAGCGTTTTGATTCGTTTTTCAATCTTCCTGCAATACTCTTTGTTCCCACTCCCAAACATATCCACTTGGATCAGTTTCTGAATTTCTCCCGGGAGAATGCCAATCGCTTCAACCAACTGTGCTTGTCCCTTTGCGTCGCATATAGAACCCGCTATTACAAACCGTACTGGCTGTCCGTCTGCTATCCTATAGTTCTCCTTGGGCTTCTTATCGTCAGCTACCCCGTTATATATCCTTACCATTTTTCTCCCGCAAAGCCCCTTCTCAACCCAGTGCGACTTAACTGCGTCTGAAACAGCAATAAATACTGTGGCCGCTTGATTCATTAGCGCGATATGATCCCGCCGGTAGCTGTAGCAGGGATAATCTAAATCGCCAAACTCCCGGATATGCCAGCAAAGCGGTTTTTCATATTTTTGAGCTAGCATCGCTCCGAAATCCTCTCGTGACGAATTGGAATGAATGATATCCACAGCGGATACATCCATTTCCCTTTCTAAGCGATGAATCGTTGTAAGCCTTCTATAATAATATTGCGCGCCATAGACTATATACTTGATGGGCAACTTCCATTTTTGGAAAGGCACCGCATGATAGAAAGGAACATACGGTATTCTGTAAACCGGACATCCCAAATCAAGATATTTCCGTTCCATAGACGAACCGGGGGTCAATACAATGCTGATCTTCAGGTGGCTGTTGACAGCCAATAATGCGGAAACCGTTTGATACATTGAGTGTGGTGCGCCATATTGATCGTCTGCATCAGAAATAAATAAGATATGCACGACTTCTGTTCTCCTGTTCTTAAATCAGTTCCTTCTTTACTACAATATGACCGCCGTAAAAAATAATACGGAAAAAGCCCGCGTCTGGAAACGAAAGAGCTGTGATCCTTGACACAATTGAAATAAGCCTTACACATATTCCAAACGACAAAAATTGAATACAACATTCTGCCGTTTCTTTGTTTCTACCACAAAGTAACAATTACAGATATTTTGTCTCCCATGGGCACACTGCACTTTCTGATTTCTTTCTAAAGCTCTTTGACAAACAGTTTTCTCGCCAAATTGATCAGTTGCACATATGGTAGCGGAATCTTGAATATACTCTTGAGCCACCAGACTTTTCCCGCTACGTTTGAAAAGTCTCTTATAAATTGCCGCGGATGAACCATGTAATATAAGAAGCCGTGTTCACTGACCAAAGTAGACGTGCATCCGTCATAAAAATTGAATTTGCCGAAGCGCCGCAGCGTCTCCAGGGACGGTACACGGGCTAGGGCGATGTAATTGCCGGCGGAGGCTTCCGCATTCACGTTAAGGATCCCCGCAGCAGGAGAACGGAACATATCCTCCACAAACCGCAGGCCGGCCCCCTGCATGGAGCGTATCAGGCCGCATATCTCTCCTTCGTTTTCCGGCGCAGCTAAAATAGGGATAATTTCTCCCGATGGCGACTCCCTGTACCCCTCCGTGGTCCCTTCCACAGGCAGAAACATCGTCTCGCAAAACGCCGCTGTGTCCTTGACGCTGTCAAGAATTTTTTGTCCGAAGCCACTCTCAAAAAGGAACCCCTTCCGGGAAACCTGCGCGGATGCTGGCCTAATTTTGTCATCCCACGTCCCCAAATAATAGCCGTCCCATTGAATGACGCTTCCTCCGATTTGATACGCTGAATTTACCAGCAGCGCTTGCATCGTACCTCTCCATCCTATATCGACCACCGCACATTTCGCTGTCAGGCCCAGCTGCCTTAAATATCGCTGCAACAGGGCAAACTGTCCCGCCGACTTCTTCCGCACCGCCGGCCAGATGGCGGCCATGAGCCGCCGCTCCATGGCGGGACCGTCCACAACGTCTTCCGTCCGCAAACTGTTTGTGGAAAAAATATCCTGGATTTCCGCGTTGGACAACCCCCAGTTCTTCGCCCACTGCTCCTGTGTGCTGAACAGCTTGTTCGCCCGGATACCATCGCCCATTTTTGTTTCTATGTCCGGTACAGAGGACAGATAGGCCACATTGGCCGCACGCCGCGAAATATGCAGATACACGGACGGGCGCTGGGAAACAATTTCAAAAGCCTGTTGCAGCAGCCGTCCCTCTCTCGCAAGGAAGACGATGGTTTCATCCTTCGGTATCTCCCGCTCCAGCCATTGGGCAAAGCCATACAGCATCGGTCCTAAAACCGCATAGCCGACCCGCTCGTAGAAATCCGAATCACGGCAAAGCCGGGTATTGATAAAATGATTTAATTTCCGATAGTCTGCATTCCTACGGAAGAATTCCCTGTCGATATACGGATGATAGCTAGGCTCACGTTCAATCAGAAACGCCTTGATACCCAGCCGTCGTGGAGAAAAATAGTCGGGCAAAATTCCATCTCCAATATGCACCCAGTTGTCCGTATCCGCCGCTTTTTCAGCCTCCCGCACCCAGGAAAACAGGCTGCCGTCCCTTTTGGTAACGCCGGCTGTACTGGAAACATAGAGGTTACCCGTGGTGTAGCCGTTCTTTCTCAAAATCTCCCGTATCGTCTCCTGCGGAAGATACATATCGGAAATAAAAAGAATCTTTTTCCCCTGCTCCACACAGGCATCATACACCCGCTTGATGGGAATATTGTATGTAGATACCGCCGCCTCGGTTTCACACTCCAGCTGCATCAGTGCAGCCCTGCTCGGCTCCTCCAGCGGTATGCGGCGATAAATTTCCTCCAAGGTCACTTCTTTGTGCGGATGCTCTTCTCGGGCGGCCCGCTCCGCCTCCATGCGCAGCTGTGGAAAATTCTCAATCAGGATCCCCTCGCGCCGCAGCGTATGGTCCATCAAGATAAAAACATCCTCCGGCAAGGCCACATCACGCTTCACCGCTGTATCAAACACGTCAAGTGACACAACGGACGCATCTTTTACTCGCTCCAGAAGTGCGCTCTCATCTTTGGCGGCCAACCTATACATGAGATTTCTAATCAGCTTTTTTGCCGTCCGCTCCATGTACCTGCCTCTTCCTGCCGGCGCTCACATACTTCCAGCGCCTTCGCAATCACCTGATCCATATCGTAGTACCGGTACTCTCCCAGCCGGCCTCCGAAAATTACTCCCGGCTCCCGGTCCGCCAGGGTCTTATACCGCCGGTATAACGCCATATTCTTCTCGTCATTGAAAGCCGGTCTTTCCTCCCATCTCTGTTCCGGCGTTCTCCAGCACCGTCCGGCATGATTGATTAGCCAGGCCTTCTGGTATCTCAATATAGGGCGAGAACTTCAGCCCTGTATGTTTTCTTCCGGTTTCGGGTACTTCATGGGAACCTAGCGCTTACTTTTCACACGCCCATCTAAATCGCAGTCCCACCGGCTGACCACGCCTCATACGCTTTCAAAAACGCCTCGTATTCCGGAGATCTTCTTGACGTTGCGGTTAACACCACCGCATTCTCGTATTTCCAGTAATCCACTTTTACCCGGCTTTTACTCTTATCAATCACGCAGTAGCAGGCCGTCTTAATGATTGCAGTTGGATAATCCGTTTGTACATGTTCACGTACAGCTTTGAGTGTCCAACCAGTGTCTGCTGAATCATCAACTATCAGTATTTTTTTGTAGCGCTTTTTCCTCGCCTCTTGATAGCGTGGAGTTTCAATAATCTCTCTATCACTTTTCTTTTCATTTAGGCCGTACATGAGCGGCGAACCAAGGATCGCCAGCAGCATCCTCTCTGGAATTAGCTTTATGAAAAACTTTAGGCGATCTTTTGCCCCACTCGCAGGTCTTACCGCAACAATGTCGGCCATATCGCAGTTAAAATAATTGGAGATCGGCTTTGCAAATAAGAATCCGCTCTTGGCAACGCAGATCATCAACTCAGGAATAAACGTTCTTTCAATCTCTTTTGCCCAATCAATGCAACTGATATTGACTTCCGCACTTGTCTGTATATCAGCTTTCATACAGATTGCCCTGCCGGCTGCTTTGTGATTTGCGTCCATTTAAAATGCAGACAAGCAGCCGCCTTTCCTCTGGGATTAAACTTATCAATTGCAATTCTCAATTGCAATTCACGCAAATATATCACCGCTGTCCCGCTCACATCTATAAAGTTCGCATCTCGAGCCGTGACAAACAGGGCATCGTCTATTTCCTGCCCAAATATCTTGCTCCAGAGGTCAGTAGCTCCCCTCTCCTCCAAAGATCGCCGGCACTGTCCTGACAATCATCTTTATGTCCGTCCAAAGGCTCATGTCCTCAATGTAGTCCAGATCCAGTTCCACCCATTCTTCCCAGGGGATTTCCGAGCGGCCCATGATCTGCCAATAGCACGTCAACCCGGGACGCACAATTTGCCTCTGCCGCTCGTATGCATTACATTCCTGCATCTGCCAGTCCAAAATGGGCCTCGGACCGACAATGCTCATATCTCCCTTTATGATATTCAGAAGCTGCGGCAGCTCATCAATAGAATATTTGCGAATGAAACGCCCTACCTTGGTAATGCGCGGATCATTCTCAATCTTGAACGCGTGACCGCTCTGCTCATTCTTCTCCAGCAGGTCCTTCAGTTCTTTATCCGCACCCTTGCGCATACTGCGGAACTTATAAAAGGTGAACGGCTTCATATCCTTACCCATGCGGGGCTGCGAAAAAAACACCGGCCCTCTATCCTCCACCCAAATGGCGATTGCAGTGAGTAAAAATACTGGTGACAGACAGATGAGCGCCACGCTGGAAAGTACGATATCCAATGTTCGCTTTACCGCTTTGTACAGGGGGCTCTTGTTTTGATACACACTCTGCATATTTACGCGGGAAAAATCGCGGCAACGCGTCCGCTGGTCCTTTTTATGAAAGCTGGTCATGTTGTTCTTTATATCTCCTCTATTTGGAAGTTTATACGGGAAACATCTTGGGGAATTGGGCCTCTTTCTCGCCTATTCCGTCATTCAGCCCATGCAGCCCTTTTCCCGTATCAGTCCCTCCCGAACACATCCCGTGTATAGACCTTTTCCCGAACCTGCGCTAGCTGCCGATCCAGACGATTGGCAATAATCATATCGCTCTGCGTGGAGAACCGTGTCAGATCCCGCTCCATCCGGCAGCCAGGAAGCGCTTCCTTCAACAGCGGCTCATATATCAGCACCTCCGCCCCCTTCTTCCGCAGTGAATCAATCATATCGAGTACCGCGCTCTCCCGGAAGTTGTCCGAACCCTGCTTCATCGTCAGCCTGTACACCCCAATCACGGGCCTATCTCTATTCTCAAAGGGGGACTCACCGCGCCTGAGCATATCCACCTTTTCTCTGACTACATCTACTATGCAAACATGATGCCGCCGCGCCAAAAATACCGCCAAGGACAAACCGACATATCCCGCCCCCGCTACCGCAATATTTTTTCTCTCTAAATACATCTGCTGCTCCTTACATCCATTTGTAGATTTGCTGCGCAGGGGGAATTGCAGGAGAGCGTGCTCTCCTGCCGATGTCATGACATCGGCCTTCTTTCCGCCGAACTCGTTATATCTTCCTGCGAAAGCGTCACTGCCCGCGTCTCAGGCTGTCAAGAAACTTCCAACTCCACTTTTCTGACATACGCACGTATGGGCAACAATGAAATGGTAAATCCTGAAATTATTCCATTGTGGGATGATTTCGCAGAGTTTGCCCCTCCGCGACAAGTCAAATCACACCGATATCAACATAAAGTGTACTATATCCGTTAGAAAAATGCAATGGGTTTTTCTTACTTTTAGCTACAGAATATCGTCGTTTACGTCGCCGGATAGGCGAGAGCGGGTGTCCGGCCGTATAATCGCAGTCAACGGCGCAGTCAGGGCAGGCCTCTGGGTTTTATAATGAAGAAGCACCACAAAAAATGATCAGGAGGTATTTGGCGATGGCGAGAAAAGGTGAAAACATTTTCAAGCGCAAAGACGGACGCTGGGAGGCAAGGTATATCAAGGGCTATGAGCTCTCCGGCAAGATCAGATACGGCTTCTGCTACGGCAAAACCTACAAGGAGGCCAAGGAAAAGGTCACGCGGTGCAGGGCCGCCCTGCTGGCGGGGACGCCGGTGCCTGTGGCGCACAACCGCCACAGGTTTGCTTTTTTCTGTCAGGAGTGGCTGCGGCTGGAGAAGGGCCGGGTGAAGGAGTCCACCTATGGCAAATACGACACGATCCTGACAAAGCACATTCTGCCAAAGCTGGGCGGCTGCTTCCCCCTGGGAATCACCACGCAGCTGGCAGAGCAGTTCAAGCAGGAGCTGCTGGGCGAGGGTCTCTCCGCCAAAACTGTGCGGGATATCCTCACGGTTCTGCGCTCGATTTTGAAGTATACCGCCTCCCAGTTTTCCAGTATCTTCCCCACGGTGGCGATCACCTATCCAAAGGAGCAGAAAAAAGAGGCCCGTGTCCTCGATCTGGAGGAGCAAAAGCGCCTTGTGGCCTATCTTCAAACGGATATGGACGAATGCAAATTCGGCGTCCTACTGGCGCTGCTCACCGGGCTGCGGATCGGGGAGCTATGCGCCCTGAGGTGGGAAAATATCTCGCTGAAAAACAGGTCGCTCCATGTGACCGCCACCATGCAGCGGCTGCGGGATTACGAGGGGACGGGGGACGGAAAAACGAAGGTGACCATCGGCAGACCCAAGAGCGACACCTCGATTCGCACCATTCCTCTCACCGAGAGCGCGGTCCGCCTCTGCGGGGAATTTGATCCGCACTGTCCGGCCGCTTTTCTTTTGACCGGCACAGAGCATTTCATGGAACCCCGGCAATTGCAGAAGCGGCTGGCCAGGTACACAAAGGAGTGCGGCCTAGAGGGTGTCCACTTCCATACAATCCGCCACACCTTCGCCACCCGCTGCGTGGAGGCGGGGTTTGAGCTGAAGAGCCTCAGTGAGATCCTGGGCCACGCCGACACGTCGATCACCCTCAACCGGTATGTCCATTCCTCTATGGAGATGAAACGCGAGAATATGGACAAGCTGGAGGCAGTGGGCCTGTGAAGGAATCGCAGTCAAACTTTTTAGTCAAACCGGGAAAATGCCGCCGGTGTCTCTGTGGGGCAGGGGGGAAACCACAAGTGAAAAGGCCGGAATGTGTTGGAAAAACCCGGCGTAGAGCACGGAGGGACAAACTCTGCGAACGCAGGCCGTATGAGCATCTATCGTCTATTGTATAAAATATCAACAAGGGAGTAATTTCCGAGATATCGGAAATTACTCTCTTGTTCTTCTCTCTGTTCTAAACTTCTAAAGTAGGCGGTTCAAGGGGCCGCACCGTGAGGCGGGACTGGTAGCAGTAAATAGGCGCAGTTCCCCCTTGGTGGGAAATGCTATTTTTGCGGCCCATTTACTGCACGACCTTGTGTTGGCGGCCTCATAGTTCTCCATGAAGTAGTGACCGTTGCAACCGACTATGCGGTTCAAGGGGGCGCACAGTGAGGCGGGGCTGGTATCAGCAAATGGGCAGGATAGCCCCTTTGCGGATTCGCATTCAGTTTTGGGACATGGAGGCCCTCACCAGTTCGGCGTACTTGTCGCGCTCATCCTCCGGCACTTTCATGGCGGCCATTGCCTGCTCAATGGTCCAGCTCATGGTCTCCATCAAGCTTTTGAGGGAGGTCAAAATACCTTCAGCTTTACCCTCGGCTCTGCCTTCAGCTTTACCTTCAGCTTTACCCTCAGCTCTGCCCGCAGCTCTGCCTTCGGTCATCGCCTTATCCCAAATGCCCTTGCTCAGATCACACATCTGCGACACCTCCTCCGTCAATGTCTTTGTCATGGGAATATCATAATCCTCTTGCAGGATCTGCCGTTTCTCATCCGCACTGGTCTTCGAGGACAGCAGCACGTCCAGCAGCCGCAGCACACCGCTGTAGTTATCCTCATCCGCACCGCCCAGCCCCAGCATCACCACACTCAGCAGGTCGTAGTTCCGAACCGGCTCTTGTACCTCACCTACCAAGTTCTCCTCCACCATCTTGTAGCGCGTGATAGTGTTTTGGCGCTGCTTCGGCGGCTTCAGGCAGATGAAGATAGAGTACACTTTCGCCAGCTTCTCGTAGTGGGACTCTGTGAACTCCGTCCCGTACTGCGCAGAGATCATCCTGCTGCAATAGTATATCCCGCGTTTCGTCAGCGGATAGCCGGGGTAGTAGTCATTTTGAAGCTCTGTGTTGATGATCAACCGGATCAGATCCCCGGACACCGGCGCGGTAGCGTAGAACCGGATGTCGTAGGTCACCGTGCCCTCGGTGAGCGTCTTGTCCTCGTTCCGCAGTCCCTGGATCACCGGGACACTCTCGTCGATGCCCACCGGCACTTCGCCCACCTGCGGTTGGCCCTGGATGTATACTAAAAAAGTGGACAAGTATGATAGAATAGTAGACAAGTAAAAGACAGGAAGGAGCAATACTTAT
>CANRLX010000071.1 GCA_947631615.1 uncultured Acetatifactor sp. | reverse complement strand
AAAAGGAGCGTGGTGAGCAGGCGGGACATCCGGCCATTTCCGTCATTGAATGGATGGATGCATAGAAAATCATTGATGAAAATCGGAATCAATACCAGCGGATCCACGATGCAGGCATCGATTGCCTGATTGAAATTATCGCAGATGGAATCGATCGCCCCGGGCGTCTCATAAGGAGCCAACGGGGTAAACCGCACTGTCTGAGTTCCATCCGGATGGTTTTCGGCTATCACATTCTGCGTATTCTTGAACCTTCCCCCGATATCCTTTTGCGAATATTGATATAAATCCCGGTGGAGCTGCAAAATATAAGAGGAACGGATCGGGATATATTCATAGCTCTCATGGATCGTATTTAAAACATCCCGATATCCCATAATTTCTTCTTCATCTCTATTCCTTGGTGTTGTCTTTTCCATAACAAGCTGTTTAAGCCTGGTGCTTGTCGTAACAATGCCTTCAATCTTATTGGAAGCCTCCGTACTTTGTATTTTTGCTATCTCGACTAATTTTTCCAGTGTGGCCGGTTTCTGCTTAAGATATAATTCCTGTTTTCCTTTAAACTCATGGATCTGTGCTACCAATCCAAGAATTTCCGAATCCCATCTGTAATTTTTTAAATTAGCATAATTAAAGATCCTCATTCGCCTAGCTCCTCTCTTTTCGCCTAATTATACCATCCATTTAGGCGATAATCAATATTTTGTCCCAAATTCACCTAATTTATTCTTAAATTATGCGAAAGCTGAATCATTAGGCGATTCCAACATCAAAAAATAAATTCTTATTCAATCAAATTTTTAGCCAAATAAAAATAGCCGGCTTCTTTCACGCCCGCCCTGATATCCTTTCGGAATTATTATACAATTTAACGATGTACTCACTTCATAACGATAGTCTCTGAAAATTCCTACTTTGTAACGATTCCCCCACTACTATCTTAACGATAGCTGTAAAATCCGTAGTTTTCCTTTCCTCATTCGTAGTCCAAATATTCCAGCAATCTCTCTAACATAAAATTCTGCATTACCAGCTGTGCTGAAATATGTTTTTCTTTTGCAATATTTTTCATAACAGCTTTTAGCTGCATTGCATTTTTCACAACAGTACCTCCAGATACGCTCTGAGCCTTGTTTCAACTCTTAATTTTTTTGCATACTCTGACAATAGCGGAATGTTTTTATCAGCTCTGACAGCATAACGCTTAAACGCCTCAGTCACCATCTGAATGTCCACACGGCTGCGGGGTTTTAAAATGTCGCAAAGTGTACGCTCCGCACTATAAGCTTTTACAATATTTCTTCCCGGCGTGATCACTTCTGTTAATCCCAAACCGTATAACTCATTTTTGCACTGTGCGCATAGAATATCTTCCTCCTTGGGATTTGTCAAATTGTAATTCATCGGAAATGTCATATGGTACCTGTTTGGTGTTCTGTCTGTCAAATCCCACAAAAACAGTGCGGTTTCATGAGAATATATGCCTTTTTTAAATCGATTCTGTAAATTGAATATTTCATCGTCCCAGACCCCCGGCAAAACATATACTCCTCTGGAAGAATAAAATGGACGCACAAACTTGTTGGAAGAAATTAGAATATGTCGGCGTGCTGGCTTTTACCACGGTGGACAAGAACGGTGCGCCACAGATACGCAATATCTCCGCCATTCACTATGAATCAGACAGGATGATCTTCTTCACAGCAAAGGGGAAAGCTTTCTGCGAAGAGCTTTTAACTGACGGGCGTGTGCAGGTGTTGGGCTATACCAAGTACAAAGAGATGATCCGCCTGTCCGCAAAGGCGGTTCCTGTTCCGGAAAACAAGCAGGAAAAATGGATTGACACGATCTTTGCGGAGCAGCCCTGCCTCTCCAATGTCTATCCTGGCGACACCCGAAAGCTGGCAGGAATTGTTTTTGAAATAAAGGATGCGGAAATAGAGTATTTTAATCTTGGCGTCAATCCAATCTTTCGGGAAAGCTACTCCATCGGCGCGGGAAGCCTCACACAAAAAGGATATATTATTTCCGAAAAATGTATCGGCTGCGGAAAATGCTTGAAAAACTGTCCCCAGCAGTGTATTGAGCTGGGAAATCCCTACAACATCCAGCAAAATCACTGCCTGCACTGCGGAAATTGCGCTGTGGTTTGCCCGATAAAGGCAGTAGAAAAACAGGGATAACGCAATCGCTTTGGCGGCTTCCTTTTCATTCATTGTTCCGGCTTCAACGGCCCGTAGAAGTAGCTTGCAGTCGCGCCGCCATCCATCAGAATGGTAGAACCGGTAATAAATGCGCCCGCGGGACTCATCAAAAGTTCTGCCACATTTGCCACCTCATCTGCTGTGCCGGGACGACCAGCGGGGCATTTTGCAAACATATTTTTATAAAAGTCCCCGCGCGGTCCGTTAAACTCATCAATGGCAAGAGGCGTCACAATAATACCGGGCGCAATGTCGTTGAGCCTCGCACCGCGTTCGCCCCACTTGACGGATTCCGCCATGACACGCTTTTCATTACATCGTTTTGCCATCTGGTAAGCGTGAAGCGTATCGCGGATGTTCTCTGGCTGAAGAATAGCAAGCTTTAAAAGTTCTTCCGTTGGAGTGGTGGCAAGCAGCTCGTCCTGCTCCGCTGTGAGTGCTGGCATACGCCATCCGCTCTGGCTGGAGATCGTCACGCCCGTGCCGCCCTCTGCAATGACTTTACCGACTTCCTCCAACAACACCGCCGTTCCGTAAAGATCGACCTTCAAAATTGCCTCGACAGGAGCCTGACTGGGGGAAACACCTGCACCGTTGACAAGCATTTTGATCTCGCCGTATTTCTGCCCTTCTGCAATCAGTGTCAGAATGGACTCTCTGCTGGACAGATCCATCTCCATAGGCACCACATCAAAACCCGCGTCATTCATTATCTTTGCAATCGCATCGGCATTTTCTTTCTTTTTGTCACCGAGAATGACCTTCCTTCCAAAACCCATACGGCGGGCAATCGCCATACTGATCTGTCCCGCACCTGTAACAAGCATAACTTCTTTTTTCATCGTGAAAACCTCTTTTCCTGTATAACCTAATCCATGCACTATCAAATTACTTTTTTTGCCCATGCAGCTACCGTGCCTTCCGATTTCGCCGCATCCGCACCGTGAACGGCAAGCCCCTTTCCAAACACTGCACCCTTGCAGATTTTCTTCAGGTCACGCTCACAGGAGCCAAGCCCGCTGCCCTCATGTGTCATGACAGCCATTACCTTTTTGCCGGTGAAATCCAGCTTTTCAAGCTGGGTAAAGACTGCCATCGGAAAAGTTCCCCACCAGCAAGGGCCGCAGACGAAGATATTATCATAATCTGCAATGCTGTCCAAATATTTTTTCAGCTCCGGACGCGCCTGCTCACGCAGTTCTGTTTTTGCCTCGTCGATACAGGCATAATAATCCGCCGCATACTCCTTGACAGTCTCCACCTCAAAAAGATCGCCGCCGACTGCTTTCTGAATAAATTCCGCCACAATCTTGGTGTTTCCCTTGGCAATGTTTTTGATACTGCCGTTCCAGTAATTTTCCCCTTTGCGGGAATAGTAAATGATGAGATTCTTGGTCATGATTTCCTTCTCCTTTTCTAGCGCTTTTTGTATTTCAGCTTTTATCTCCTGATGGGTTGTGGAATTTTTCTATTTTTCTCTGCTCATTCACTGCGTTTCCCCTCTGTCATTTTCTTTCTATTTCATATTGTACGGATTCCCATTGTAAAGAGCAATTCGGGTTTCGGAGATTATCTATAAGTAAATGCTAATGTGAAAAAGAGCCCGTGCTGGCAGGCTCTAAAACAATATTCTATCTTTTATTTTCCAAACTTTTCTTTCAGAATCTCTGCAAATTCTTCGATGTAATAACCGG
Organism: uncultured Acetatifactor sp.; assembly: GCA_947631615.1. Taxonomy (GTDB): domain Bacteria; phylum Bacillota; class Clostridia; order Lachnospirales; family Lachnospiraceae; genus Acetatifactor. The sequence goes on along the minus strand of CANRLX010000071.1, from coordinate 12,594 downwards.
AGTTATCGACTTTCCAGAAAGCGCAGTAATTGCGGCAGATCGGTTTTCCATTTCGGCAAAGCGGCAGCCGGGCGATCGTCTCGGCAAACTGTACGGGCGCTTCGCCGCCCTCAATGGGGAGGAATCCCTTTCCGCTCACAACCATCAGCCGGGCTTCCTCCAGATTTTCGGCAAAGAGGAATTTACTTTCAATCCCATAGATTTCTTCATAATAGGACTGTTCATTTTCCCGCTGATCCTTTGATGCGACTAAAATACATGGGGTGTGCCGCAGATCACAGACATTGACATACTGCAAATCGACAATGGGATTTCTTGCGGATATTTCAATGTGACAGTCAATGACCTTGAGAACGGTATTGACATATTCGTCCGAAAATGCACGCCTCTGGTCATTCAATACCAGATCCACCTGATCAGAACGCAGCCATTCATATAAGTCCTCGTGGTTGCCATTTTTCATGTCAATGGGAATGTCAGGGTACTTTGCCGTAAATTCTGCCACTGCTGCCTGAAATTCCACGCCGCCATATCCTTTGGTATATCCAATACGCAAGGCAAAATCTTCCCCCTGTGCAATTCGCTTTGTCTCTCTGCATAATCGGTCAAAATCAGCCATTAACAGGAGGCTTTGACGATAAAAATGCTCTCCAGCAGGCGTCAGGGAAAAGCGGCGGTTTTCCCGTTTTAAAAGCGTCACACCAAGCTCCCGCTCTAATGCCTGAACCTGCTGTGAAATAGCGGATTGCGATATGTAACACTGCCGCGCCGCCTCACTGAAGCTCCCTGCACGGACAACGATTTGAAAATATTTTATCTGTTTCAGCATATTGTCCAACTCTTTCTCATTCATAAAACATTTTTATTTTGCCGTACTGTCATTTCCTCTTTCATAGAGCGCAGTCTTTCCAGTATTTTATGATCATCCGCTGCCGCCCTACACCAGCCGCCCCGCCAGCAAAATGCTTGCCACCGTCCCCGCCAGCGTAGCCAGGAGCGCGCCCGGGAGGGTGTAGCGGGTCTTGGTCACCCTCGCCGCCAGGAAATAGACGGACATGGTGTAAAAGATGGTCTCCGTACAGCTCATCAGGATCGAGGTCACCATTCCGGCATAGGAATCCGGCCCGCTCTCCTTAAAGATATCCAGCACCAGCCCTGTGGCGGCGGAGGAGGAGAACATTTTCACCACCAGAAGCGGAATCAGCTGCGCGGGCAGCCGGATCCGCTCCGTGACCGGTGAAAGCACATTTCCCAAAAGGACGAAAAAGCCTGAGGATCGCAGGATTCCCACCGCCACCATCAGTCCGATGAGCGTGGGCATAATATCCACTACGATCCGCAGGCCATCCTTTGCGCCCTTTAAAAAAGTTTCGTATACCTTGATCCCCGATGTGATACCGTACCCTACCACGAAAAAGACGACCAGAGGTATGATAATATCTGACAGATGTGTCAATACTGCCATATTGCCCTGCACTCCGCTTTCCGTCCCTTTGTAAAGCATATGAGACTCTGTCCGCAAAAATGCCTGGGCTTCCGCCTATTGAGAAACCACTTCCTCGATCTTATCTTTTAAATCGTGGAAGCACTCCAAAAGCTTCGGTGAGAACACGCCGCACTCTCCCACAATGATCATGTGATAGGCCTGATCCTTGGGATAGGCTTTCTTGTAAACGCGGTCGCTGACCAGCGCGTCGTACACATCCGCCAAAGATACGATCTGCGCGGAGATCGGTATCTCATCCCCCACAAGCCCGTCCGGATAACCGTTTCCGTCAAAGCGCTCATGGTGAGAACGGCACACCTCCGCCGCGATCTTTGCATGTTCCTCACTCCAGGTTCCCTGGATAGTATCCAGAATCTCGCATCCCTTGGTGGTGTGAGATCTCATCATCTCAAACTCTTCCTCCGTCAGCTTGGCCGGCTTCAACAGAATGTTATCCGGTATCGCAATCTTTCCAATATCGTGCAGCGCGCTGACTGCAACGATGATCTGAATCTTATGGGCGTCCAGGCCGTACTCCGGAAAGTCCTCCATCATTTGTTCCGCCAACAGCTGCGTGATCGCCTTCACATGACGAATATGATCCGTGTTTTCCGCGTTGCGGTACTCCGCCACCGCGCCAAAGACATCCATCATGTCCAGCTTGCTCTTCTCAAGATCCTTGCTCTGCTTCTGTATCATCTGATACTGCTGCTTCACTGTCTTGGTCTGCGCGAGAACCTTCTGCTGAAACTCCTGTCTCTGCTGGAAGCTCTGAGCGGTATTGTTCACCCGATGTCTCACCAGCATCGTCTCAAAGGGCTTGCGGATAAAATCGGACACGCCCAGTTCAAAACACTTTTCGCCGAGGGCCACCGTCCCCGCCTTGTCAATGACCAGCACCGGCACCTTCTCGATCCACTTATTGGTATTCATGCTCTCCAGAACCTTGAGTCCGTCCACCTTGGGGATCATCAGCTTCAGAAGCACCACCGCAAGCTCCTCGCACCTCTTTTCGATCACCGCAAGCGCGCTCTCCCCGTCGGCGGCTTCCAGAATACCGTAATCCTGCTCCAGCATCTGGCGCAGCTCCGACCGCTCCGCCTCAATTCCATCTACAATCAGTATTTTGTCACGCATGGCTGTCCTTTCCGGACTTGTCGTCCCTAATTTTTGTAAACCGCAATCTTATCATCCAAGGTCTTGCGGATGGTAATATTCATCATAAACCTGGAGATCCAGCGCTTTCCGTTCACCTCTGCCAGCACACCCTCGTACACTCTGCCCTTCACAAGGGTGCACGCCGCGCTGATCTTCTTCATCTCCTGCTCCAGCTCCGCCTTCTTGTCGGTCATCTCCTGGTACTGCTCTTCCTTGGTGAAGATCGCGTCCTTGATCTTGGCATAAACCTCCATCTCGCTGCGGACCTCCGGCGGATACTTCTTCTCAAAGTCTGTACGCGCATTCTGCAAAAGCACCAGCTCCTCGGAAACACTGTTTACCGACTCGGCAACGCTCTTGAACTCCTCCAGGATCTCGTCGTTGATGCCGACCTTCACGTAGGTGGCCACCGCCGCTCGGTTCCCCAAATTTTGAACGACGATCCCCTTTACCGCGTAGGCCCTTCCGCCCACCAGATTGCCGGTGATTTCGATGATATCCTTCGATTCCAGCTCACAGTTCATACAGTAATTGGCTTCGATCTTGCCTCCCGCGTGCACATGTGCCGACTCAAAGAATCGTCCGCTCACATTTCCGGCCGCCTTTATGCTGCCGGTCCCGCTGCCGTTCATACCCTGGCGAACCACCACGTTGCCGCCGCTCTCCAGGAGGGCGGCCTCCACGAATCCGTCCACCAGAATATCTCCCTGGGCATGAATCTCCGTCTGGCTGCCCACATTTCCCCGAACGTGGACGCTGCCGTTAAACACGATATTGCCGGTGGCGATCGTCGTCTCCTCCACCTCGAGCTTACTGTTGACTTCCAGGTGGTTGTCGTATTGATTGACCCAGCCGTCCGTAGTGGATATGTAGGTTCTCTTGTCGGACTGCATCTCAAATCCATAGCCGATGAGGACGCCCTTCTCCATTCCTTTTCTGGCGGGAAGCACCTCTCCTCTCACGGTATAGCCGTCCGTCCCCTGTTCCGCCGGATGATAGAAGGCAAGCTTATCTCCCTCACGCACCGTGTCGAACCACTCCACATTCTGGTAGTCCACCGAGCCGTCCTCCAGCACCTTGGGCGTGCGGTTGATATCCGTGCGGAAGAAAAACTCATACCATCCGTCCTCCCCCGCCTTGGGCGGCTGCCCGCAGGCAACCAGCACATTCCGGCTGGGATTGCTGCCGTCCGCGATGGCCGCGATCTCTTTTCTCTGAATCCCCTTGCGGACCTTGCTTTCCCACAGAGCGCCCAATATCTCGTCCTGTGTCACCGGCGCCCCGTTTTCCCGAAGCATCAGGTAGACCTCCATGTCGTCCGGCGTAAACACCAGCTCAAAGTCCGCCTCTTTCTTCTGATCCTCCTGCTCCTTGCCCGGAGTCCGCATCAGCACGGCTCCCAGCGCGCCGGCATCGGCCTTATCCTCCCTTTTCGCCATTTCCTCCATGAGACTGGTACGCTTATTTCGCATATCCGTGGTGGAATACCGCAGCATAGCGTAAGTCTCCACAGGGATTCCGCCCTCAAGCCCCAGCCGGATCTCCCGCATCTGCTGATAGGAGAAAAGCGGATTGGCATAGACAGACACATTCAACTGTTTCTCCAGGCCCAGCCGAAGCTCCTGCATCTGTCTCCAGCTGTAGTCTGTCCTGGCAAAGACGGAAACGTCCACGCCGCTGCGCAGCCCTTCCCGCACCTGCTCCAGAGACACGCCGCGCAGCCCCATATCCAGGTAGGGATCCAGATCCACGCCGCTCATATGTGCCAGACGCACCTGCTCCAGTTCCTGTGCATCGCAGCCCCTCTCCACATAGGGCATCAGATCCACCCTGTACCTCAGGGCGCGCCGAATCTCCCGCAGGATGTCGGCGTTATATTTCAGATAAGGCGACAGATCAATGCCGAAATGCAGCCCCTTGCGCACCTGACGCATCTTGTCATAGGGAATGTCCGGCGAGGCATAGGGTGTCACATCGATATCATAGCTGAGACCTTTTCTGAGCTGTTCCATCTGAAACCAATCGTATGCGGGATCCGCGTAAACCGTTGCGTCCAATCCCTCCATCATGCCCATCTTGATCTGGCGCATCTGCATAGCGAGAAATTCCGGTTTCGCATACAGGGATATATCCAGACCGGCCTCCGCGCCCTCTTCAATTTCCTTCTTCTGATCCGGCGTAAAATCATAGCCTTCTAACTCTTTCGGAATGTTTGCACTCATCGCTCTCACCCACTCACCAGCAAAATGCTTTTCGATCTCTGTCTCACAAAGTTGTTTGGTTTTTAACAATAGGTAGTACTTTTAGCATATCATCTTTTTGGTATTATCGCAAGAGGTATTGCGCCTGCACGGTCAATTTGCGATGAACAGCACGCCCAGCGTTCCGGGGCCGCAATGGCTGGAAACCACTCCTCCGGCGCGGGTTTCCAAAATTTCACCAAAGACGTGAAGTTCTTGCAGATAATCCCGCACCTGATCCACCACTTCTCGGTCGCAGCCGGAATGTGTGATAAACACCCGATCCGGCTTCGCGTTTTTCAATTCCTCCTCCATATCCGCCACATAGTGGAGAATCACCTTGTCGATGGCTCCCCGGTATTTCTTTCCGGAGCCCATGACCCCGTCCTTCACATCGATCCTGGGATGCAGCTTCAGCGCGCCGCCGGCCAGCGCCGACAGACCGCTGCACCGCCCTCCGCGGTACAGATAGAGCAGCGTGTCCACCACGAAGCTGGCCCGTACCCGAGGCTTTAACTCCTCCATTTTGCGCGCGATCTCCTCCGCGGACCGACCCTCCCCCGCCAGGATCGCCGCCTCCACCACGAGAAGCCCGATTCCGGTGGACAGGTTCGCAGAGTCGATCACCCACACCTTGTCCTCCGCCTCCAGCTCCTCTGCGGCCAGGTGCATGACATTGTTGGAGGAGGACATGGTCTCCGAAATGGAAAAGCACACGATCTCCCGCCCCTCCTTCAGATAGGGCTCAAACAGCGCGACCGCCCGCTCAATAGAAGGCGCCGCCGTCTTTGGGGTCTCCTTGTGTTCCTCCGACCATCGATAGATCTCCTCGGGCGTGATCTCCTCCCCATCCCTGTATTCCTGTTCTCCCAGCAGAATATTCAGCGGAAGAATGGAAATATCATATTTTTTCAATAATTCCTGCGAAAGATCGCAGGTGCTGTCCGAAATAATTTTTACCATACGCATTTCTCCTTTGCGCCTATTATATCATTTTTTTATCGCAAGCGGGAGAGTTTTCTTCCATAAAAAAAACTCCTTTTGAATCCTGCCGTCTCCGGCGCGGATCCAAAAGGAGGTAAGAATCGCTTATTCTCTGCTAAACAGCGGTGTGGAAAGGTAACGGTCTCCGGAGTCGGGCAGCAGCACCACGATGGTTTTGCCTTGGTTTTCCGGTCTTGCAGCCAGGATCGCGGCTCCCTTCAGAGCGGCCCCCGAGGAGATCCCGACGAGAACTCCCTCGCTCACGGCAAATCTCCTGCCCTCCTCAAAGGAATCCTCATTCTCGATGGCAAGAATCTCATCGTAGACACCGGTGTTGAGCACCTCCGGCACAAATCCCGCTCCGATCCCCTGGATCTTGTGCGCGCCGGCGGCTCCGCCGGACAGCACCGGACTGGAGGCAGGCTCCACCGCCACCACCTTGACGTTCGGATTTTTCTCCTTCAGATACTCGCCGACGCCGGTGATCGTGCCGCCGGTACCCACGCCGGCCACGAAGATATCCACCTTGCCGTCCGTCTGTTCCCAGATCTCCGGTCCGGTGGTTGCCTTGTGAACCGCCGGATTCGCGGGATTCACAAACTGCCCTAGGATCACGGAGCCTGCGATCTGCTCCTTTAACTCCTCGGCCTTGGCAATGGCGCCCTTCATTCCCTTCGCGCCCTCGGTCAGCACAAGCTCCGCGCCGTAGGCCTTCAGCAGATTTCTCCGCTCGACGCTCATGGTGTCCGGTAGGGTGAGAATGGCCTTGTAGCCCTTGGACGCGGCCACCGCCGCCAGGCCGATCCCCGTATTGCCGGAGGTAGGCTCAATGATCGTGCCGCCCGGCTTCAAGATCCCCTTTCTCTCGGCATCCTCGATCATAGCAAGTGCGATCCGGTCTTTGACGGACCCCGCCGGATTCAGATACTCCAGCTTCGCCAGGATCGTCGCTCCCTCCAGACCGGCCGCTTTGCTGTATCGGTTCAGCTTAAGAAGCGGTGTCCCTCCGATCAGCTCATATGCGCTCTCTTTGATATCTCCCATTGTTCTGTCCTCCTTTTAATTCATATTTATTCCGTAGGAATTATATGATATAATTATAGTGCTCCTGATTTCGCTTGTCAAGCATTATTTTATGTGAATTTTATTGTAAAGACAGTTGTTTTTTTATAATTAAAGTGTGGCAAGAGTAGATTCTATCGTATCTTTTGCCACAGATTTGTAAAAATCGGGGTGTTAAAGTGCAGAATGATACAAAACAGCTAGAGGAAGTTATGGCAAAGCGTACCGCTACCGGTCTCTCAGCTTGCAGTAGACCACCGCAAGAAGCGTACTGAGGAAGGTCGCCAGGATCGCCGGCGCAATGATCACCGCCGGATTGGCGCTTCCGTACTGACTCCGATAGGCAATCATATTGACGGGAATCAGCTGCAGCGAGGAGATATTGATGATGAGAAAGGTGCACATCTCGTTGCTGGCACGGCGCTCCCCCTGCGTCCGGTAGCCCGGGGTCCCCCGCTCCTCCTCCAGCCTTGCAAGCTCCTCCATAGCCTTCAGTCCGGCCGGCGTGCACGCCCAGCCCAGTCCCAGCACGTTGGCGATGATGTTGGTGGCAATGTACTCTCTGGCCGGATGGTCTCTGGGAATCCTTGGAAACATAAAATTCAAAAAGGGACTGATTCCCTTTGTCATCTTCTGGATCAATCCCGCCTCCTTTGCGATTTCCATCAGCCCCATCCACAGCGCCATAACTCCCGCCATAGTGATGCACAGGGAGATCGCCTCCCCCGCGCTGTCCAGAGCGCCGTTTGTCACCTCGCTGAACCGTCCCGTACACGCTCCGTAGAACACTCCCAAAAGAATCATAAACGCCCAAATGTAATTCAGCATGATCCGCTGTGCCTCCTTATAGATTCCAATCCTTTTCCGCTATAGTTATCTTTATGAAAAGCGCGGGCCAAATAGTAGAAAAAAAGCGCCATCCCTCACGGAATGACGCCCTTTGCCGCCCTGTGGAAGCCGTTTACAGAGTACCCTGCGTGAACAGGTCCCTCACATGGGAGACCTCCTCCTCGGTCGCCTTGCTGGCGGGCACATAGTATGACTTTTCTCTGGCGATCTGATACAGCTCCTCCTGCGACTGCTCACATGCGTTGCGGAACTGCTTCAGAGTCTGCTTCAGCTCTTTGTTTTCGGACTGTGCGATCATACCTGCATAACGGGTCAGCTCCCCGTTGATGCCGGCAAGTGTGTCTGCTACCATAACCTTTTCCTGCATACCTTTTACCTCTCTCATTCTCAAATTCGCAAATGGATTTTCCTGCTCACTGCAAAAACTTCATAAGCTGCTGCTTGTTTTCCATGGCGGACTGGGCACCCTTCTCAAAAAACTGCTTGATCTGCGGGTCGGTCGCCTGTTCGGCATAAGCCTGCATCTTGCAGTGAGAGGTGTCGAATCCACCGATGAGATGACGTAAATTCTGCAAATCCAGTTCTGAAATATTGCTCATGTGCGTAACCTCCTAAAGTTTTTTACAGAGGTTAGTATGGGCAGAGCACCGGCTGAATATACTGGTTTTTCTCTATTTTATTTTTGACAAAGCTGCTACATCTGATGACGCACGACCCCGTACTCGTCGTCCAGGCGAAAATACGGACATTCTCTCTGTCCTCCGGTGAGAAAACGGTACATCTCGTCCTCGTCCAGATTTACCATGCAGGTATAACATTCATAGTCTTCGTCGTATATATAATTGACACACATGTCACAATTACTCGTCATGCGGATCCTTCGCCTCCTCGAGATACCGGTAGATTTCGCGTTTTCCCACGCCCCTGTCCTTTGCCACCTGCTTCATAGCTTCCTTGCGGTCCTTCCCCTGACCCTCATAATACGCCATATGCTCCTCAATGCTCATGCGCTCCCAGGATGCGATCTCCTCCTGCTTTTTGGTCTCGCGGCTCTTGCCCTCCACCACCAGCACATACTCCCCCTTGGGTTCCTCCGTCTCATAGTAAGCGAGCGCCCCCTGTAAGGTCGTGGGGAGCACGGTCTCAAAGCGCTTGGTCAGCTCCCGACACAGGGTGATCCGCCGTTCCCCCAGCGCCTCGTACAGACAGGTAAGCGTCTGCACCAGACGGTGCGGCGCCTCATAGAGAATCATGGTGCGGCTCTCAGCGGAAAGCTCCCTCAGGATCTCCCCCCGCTCCCTCTTGTCCGCCGGCAAAAAGCCCTCAAAACAAAAACGTCTGGCGGAGAGTCCGGAGAGCGTCAGCGCCGTAATACACGCGGCGGGGCCGGGCAGAGAGGTCACCAAAACGCCGTTTTCCTGACACATTCTCACCAGCACCTCCCCCGGATCGGAGATGGCGGGGGTGCCCGCGTCCGTGATCAGGGCGATGTCCTGACCGTCCAGAAGCTGTCCCAGGAGCACCTTTGCCTTCTCCACCCGATTGTACTCATGGTAGCTGGTCATCGGTGTATGGATCTCAAAATGATTTAACAGCTTGATGCTGTTGCGCGTATCCTCCGCCGCGATCAGATCCACCCTCCGAAGGGTTTCCACCACCCTGGGCGTCATATCCCCAAGGTTTCCGATCGGCGTCGCGCACAGGTATAAAGTTCCGGACATATCGCTCCTTTCCGGCCGCAGCGCGTCCCCATTTTTTCACATGCGCCGTTGTTCCTTCGTTATTCTTTCGTTATTTCTTCGTCCACCCGCGTTTTTTAATACCCATAAACATCGTATATCTCCGGCATATACACTCCCGGCTCCCGATAGACGATCAGGGGCTTCTCCACGGTCAGACGGGATCTGCCGCCGCGCACCGCCTCCAAAAGCACCATGTTGGGCTCCTTGTCCACAAAAGGATAGACCAGCCGCATCCTCTTGGGCTCCAGCCCATATTGTGACAAAGTTGTCATAATTTCCGCCAGGCGGAAGGGCCTGTGCACCAGAAAGAAATGCCCGTTCGGCTTCAGCAGCTTCGCCGTCACGCGGATCACGTCCTCCAGGGTGAGAGGATCTCATGACGGGCGATGGCCTTGGGCGAATCCGGATTGGTCAGTCCGTGGCGGTCAATCATGTAGGGCGGATTGCAGGTGACGGCATCAAAAGAAGCAGACCGGAACAACTTGTCTGCTTCCTTGATATCTCCCGTTATAATGTCGATCCGCTCCGACAGACGGTTGAGCCCTACGCTCCTGCGCGCCATATCCGCGCTCTCCTCCTGGATCTCCAGACCGGTCAGGTGCGCGCACTCCGTTTTGGCCGCCAAAAGAATAGGGACAATACCGGTTCCCGTCCCCAGATCCAAAAGGATGTCTCCCTTTTTGGCCCGCACAAAACCGGACAGAAGCACCGCATCCATGCCGAAACAAAACTTGTCCGGATTCTGAATGATCCGAAATCCGTTTCTCTGCAGGTCGTCCAGACGCTCGTTTTCCCTTAGGTCAGTTGTCATCCAGCTTTGACTTTCCTTCATGCTTCTCGTTCTTCTCCAGACGCTCCAGCTCCTTCATTTCCTCCCTGGAAATATCCACCTTGTCCTTCTTGCCGTGCTTTTTCCGGAACCGGAGACGGCTCACCTCGTACTCGTGGATCTCCTTCTCGTCGTTCACATCGACGACGACCTTCACCATCTGGCGCAGCACATTGACGCTGTGCACCTCACCCTTCAATCCGTCGTCCGTGGTGACATAGTCGCCTATGCCGGGGAGACGGCGGTTCAGCTCCTCGTAGGTCTCCTCCTCGTTCTTCAGACAGCACATCAGACGTCCGCACACGCCGGAGATCTTGGTAGGATTCAAAGACAGGTTCTGCTCCTTTGCCATCTTGATGGACACCGGAATAAAATCGGACAGGTAGCTGTGGCAGCAGAGCGGCCGCCCGCAGATACCGATCCCTCCCACGATCTTGGTCTCATCCCTGACGCCGATCTGGCGCAACTCGATCCTCGTCTTGAACACGCCGGCCAGATCCTTCACCAGCTCTCGGAAATCGATGCGGCCGTCCGCGGTGAAATAAAAGAGCACCTTGTTGTTGTCAAAGGTATACTCCGCGTCGATCAGCTTCATCTCCAGACCGTGCTTGTGGATTTTTTCCAGGCAGATCTTAAACGCATCCTTCTCCTTCAACCGGTTGTTCGCCTGCTGCTCGTTGTCGCGCTCGTTGGCGATACGGATCACCGGCTTTAAGGGCTGCACCACCTTCTCGTCCTCCACCTGGCGAACGCCGGAGACCACCGTGCCATATTCGATCCCCCGCGCCGTCTCCACGATCACATGGTCGCCCCTTTTTATCTCAAATTTCAAAGGGTCAAAAAAATAAATTTTGCCCGCTGTGCGAAATCTAACTCCGATTACTTTTTTCATCTATCTACCTCACTCATTTCCCTTTGATGCACATTGACACACCGCAACAAGCTCATTTTACCACAGATCCCGCCCAATGCAAAGGAAAGATTTTGGAAAAAGCTACGGCAGGCGGTACAGCCGGTGAGCGTTTTCCCAGGCGGCCGCCCGCACCTCCTCCTCCGTGATCCCCTTGATCTGCGCCAGTGCCGCCACCACATAAGGAAGGTTCAGGGAGCTGTTGCGGCTGCCCCGATTAGGCTCCGGCGAAAGATAGGGACAATCCGTCTCCAGCACAATGCGGTCCAGGGGAATGTACTCCGCGGCCTCCTTGAGCTTCCTCGCGTTTTTAAAGGTCAGCACGCCGCCGATCCCGATGTAAAACCCCATGTCCAAAAAAATCCTTGCGGTCTCCCTGGTGTAGGAAAAGCAGTGCACCACTCCGCCGATCTCCCCCGCCCGCTGAGCGGTCATCAGATCCACCGTGTCTCTGGCCGCGTCGCGGGAGTGGATAACGACCGGCAGGCCCAGCTCTCTCGCCAAATTCATCTGCCGGACAAACCATTCTCTCTGCACGGCCGGATCGGGCTCCTCCCAGTGGTAGTCCAGCCCGATCTCACCCACCGCCACACATTTCTCATAGCGGCACTGTTCTCTCAGCCAGTCCAGGTCGGACTCCTTCAGATCGCCCGTCTCGCTCGGATGGATGCCGATGGCGCAGTAAATATAGTCGTAAGCCTCCGCCAGGGCCCGCGCCTTGCCGCAGGACTCCAGGCTGGCTCCGATATCCACCACCCCAGCGATGTTCCGGCTCGGAAGCTCGGAGAGAAGCTGCCTTCTGTCCTCGTCAAAAGCCTCGTCATCATAATGGGCATGCGTGTCAAAAATAGGTGTCATACGCTTCTTTTGCTCCTTTCGTCCCACCGGACACCGGTAAAAAAAGAACCGACCCCAAGGCTCTTACGTCCTCAAAATCAGTTCTTCCAGTGCACCGCCAGGGGCTCGAACCCTGGACACCCTGATTAAGAGTCAGGTGCTCTACCAACTGAGCTAGCGGTGCATCCGCTATATGGTTGTCTTCACAACGCATGTATTATCTTATCACACCTTTTTTTATTATGCAAGTACTTTTTTTAGAAAATTTTTACAGGCAATTTATAGACAATTTACAGGCAAATATACAGGCAAATATACAGACCAACTTACAGACAAATTTACAGATAAATTTACAGGTCAACTTATAGACAAACTTACAAATAATTTACAGGCAAATTTCTCAGGAGACAAGGATTTCGATCACGGGAGTTTGACAGCTTAACCACATAAAAAACCTTACAAAGCCTTTATTGGCTTCATTTTTTTGTCAAATTTTA
>CANRLX010000070.1 GCA_947631615.1 uncultured Acetatifactor sp. | reverse complement strand
GGGCTGTGGAAAAAATTGTGGAGAGGTATCGGAAGTGAAGCCTGTGCTTTACTTGGATTTGGGGTTGTGTTACATTACAAGCAGGCGGCGGGCTTTCGCCCGCTCGCCCCGATGCTCTAACTGGGCAGCTTGTCTGGCAGTATAAGTATCGTTCCTATGATTAAGGCAAGGGGAATCGTTTATCCCATAACTTCTATTTCCGTCCATTCAGTACAGTCCATTCCAATTCCACGGGAGAAGTAGTGTATTGTTTAACGATTTGATGATACTCATCCTCTGATATCTCCACATAATCGTCTCCTACCGCTTTAAGATATCCTATGACTTCGCCATCCTCTATTTTCAATTCAATATCCGCTCCAGTTTCATAGTCCTCTGTATCCGTTTGAAATTGGAGATATTGCATTGGTTGAAACATTCCTCCTCCCGAGTAATGGATAATTCCATTCTCATATAATTCAATGCGGTTACCCTCACATTCGCATACTTGTTTTACTTCCTTACCATTGTAATAATAAATCACATATATCCAAACATAGCTATTCTCCCAGCTGGTGCCTTGAACCTGAAATACTTTTTCGTACTCAAAATCAACAGCATCCGCATTAGCATAACTTCCCATAATCAGTTCAGGGAATCCATCATTCGTTAAATCAGACAAACTGTAACATATATTTTCTTTGCCTCCCAAATATTCATAGACATCTTTCCAGTCTCCTTGTGTCACTTTTTCCCAATACACGTCAGAATATAAATTTGTACCAATGGGAATTTGCAGGTATTGTTTTAAAACCTCTCTGAAAACCTCTGGCATATCTAAAAATTCTTCTTCCTCATTTCCTATGATAATTGTATCCTCTGGGCTTTGCCCGTTTTCTTTTTTATTTTGGCACCCAGTACATTCTAATATCACAACCAAAAAAAGGACTAATATTCCTATTTTATTCATAGCAGCCTTTCCTTCCATAAAGTAAGCGTCAAATCCGATACCCTTTGTTAAATTTGGAAGCTATATTCCCGTCTGCATCCTTCCGCTCCACGAGTTCTGTCAACAGATGCCGGATATAGCAGTAAACTTTTTGTTATAACTTTATCATAACTTTGCCGTTTTATAAATATCAAACAGGATTTGTTTTTTCTCCGAAACCAGCATAGTTTTCCCCGCTATGGACACACTATTTCCAAAACGAAGGAGGTGTGCTATGAGCAACGACGATACCGTAAAACTGTTAAAGGAGTGTGATGCCGGCACCAAGATGGCTGTCACCTCTATCGATGAAGTTCTGGATCAGGTGAAGGACGACAATATGCGCGAGCTTTTGTGCGAGAGCAAAAGCCACCATGAGCAGCTCGGAAACGAGATCCACGACCTGCTGCTCCAGCATGGCAGCGAGGACAAGGATCCAAACGTGATGGCAAAGGGAATGTCCTGGATGAAGACCAACATGAAGATGGGGATGGATCACAGCGACGCCACCGTGGCCGATCTGATCACCGACGGCTGCAATATGGGCATCAAGTCCCTGCACAAGTATCTGAATCAATATCAGGCCGCGGACAAGACTTCCAAGGATATCTGCGGAAAGCTCTCCGACATCGAGGAGACCCTCTGCAAGGATCTGCGAAAATACCTGTAGGCTCTCCGGTTCCGGGAAGGGACAGGATTTTGTGACGCGAAAACCCGACAGCAGGACCTGGCGCCTGGTGTCGGGTTTTTGAAAATTTTGATACGTGTTATATTGTTGTTTTGCAAGGCGCCTAGCGGTTCTCGATCTTTGCATAGGGCATATGGGTCCCCACGTACTTGTAGGCGGGGCGGATAATCTTGCTGGCATTGATCAGCTCCTCCAGACGGTGGGCGCTCCAGCCGGGAATCCTTGCGATGGCAAAGATCGGGGTAAAAAGCTCCTCCGGAATACCCAGCATGGAATACACGAATCCGCTGTAAAAATCCACGTTGGCGCACACGTTTTTAAAGAGCTTTCTCTTCTCCATGATCAGCCGGCCCGCGATGCGTTCCACCCTGTCATACAGATAAAACTCCTTCATCATGTCCTTTTCTTCCGCGAGGCTCTTGGCGTACCGCTTCAAAATAAGCTCCCTCGGGTCGGAAAGCGTATACACCGCATGACCCATACCGTAGATCAGGCCCGCTCTGTCAAACGCCTGTTTATCCAGGATTTTCAGAAGATAGGCAGCTATCTCGTCCTCATTTTCCCAGTCCTTCACATTCGCCTTGATATCCGTAAACATATTCTGCACCTTCAAATTGGCGCCGCCGTGCCTCGGCCCCTTCAGGGAACCGATGGAAGCCGCCATAGCGGAGTAGGTGTCCGTTCCGGAGGATGTCACCACGTGGGTTGTGAAGGTAGAGTTGTTTCCGCCGCCGTGCTCCGCGTGAAGGATCAAGGCGATGTCGAGCACCTTGGCCTCCAGCTCCGTGTAATGTCCGTCGTCCCGCAGCATCAGCAGCATATTTTCCGCCAGAGAGAGCCCCTTTTGGGGATTGCGGATCATCAAAGTCTCGTCCCTCCGGAAATGACAGTAGGCGTGGTAGGAGTATACTGCGATCAGGGGCAGCTTGTTGATCAGCTCCAAAGACTGGCGCAGCACGTTCTGCGCCGTGATCTCGTCCGGATTCTCATCGTAGGTGTAAAGAGTCAGGACACAGCGCTGGAGCGCATTCATGATATTGCCGTTGGACGCCTTCATAACCACGTCGCGCACAAAACGACCTCCCAGCTCCTGCAGCTCGCTCATCACGTGAAGGAACCTCTCCAGCTCCGCGCGGTCGGGCAGCTTGCCGAAGAGCAGCAGGTAAGAAACCTCCTCAAATCCGAATTTTCGGTCGCCGAGGCCGTTTATGATATCTTCCACGTTGATCCCCTGATAGTACAGCTCGCCGTCTGCGGGGATCTCTCTCCCGCCCTCCAGACGGTACGCGTTGACGTCGGAAATTTCCGTAAGTCCCGTGAGGACGCCCTTTCCGGTGGAGTCCCGTAGTCCTCTCTTCACATCATAGGTCACATATAAATTAGGGTCGATGCGGTGATTCTTCATCAGCTCCCGCTCCAAAGCGTCCATATCCTCCCGCAGCTCCCCCATCTCATGGAGCCCCTTCATCTCATTTACATTCTCGCTCATCCAGCTCTCCTCCTTATGTTTCCTGACAGCCAATCCCTGAAAGACATAACAGCTGGCAAAATTGATGTATACGAGTATACAATACTTGCGTAAAAAAAGCAATACCTTCTTATCAAAAACTAACGGTAAACCTAATGATAATCCACCTTTATCATACACAAACCCTGGGCGGGGGCCGTCGGTCCGGCCAGAGCGCGTTTGCGGGCGGCCAGCAGTTCCTCCATGCTCTCCGGCGTCCGCCGGCCATATCCCACCTCCAGGAGAGTCCCCGTCAGGATCCTCACCATATGCTGCAGAAATCCGGTCCCGTGATAGGTAAATCGCAGGTATTCCCCCTCCTGTCTGATCTCGATCACATCCACCTTGCGGACCGTGGACTTTTTCATGCGGGGATTGCTGCAGAAGCTGGCAAAGTCGTGCTCTCCCTTCAGGTACTCCGCGGCGCATCGCATCCGCTCCACATCCGGACGCTCCGTCAGGGCGTACACATACTTCCGGTCAAAAACCGGCTTGGTCTCCCCCACATAGCAGGTGTAGCAGTAGGTCTTGCCCAGGGCATTGTACCGGCTGTGAAACCGCTCCCCCGCCCGGCACACCTTACGAATCCCGATGTCGTCCGGCAGATAGCGGTTCATGTAATCCCGTATTTCCTCCTCCGACAGCTCCGTGTCCAGAAAAGCGTTGGCGGTCATTGCCTTCGCGTGCACGCCGGCATCCGTCCTCCCCGCGCCGATCACCTCCACCGGTTCCTCCACCATCAGCGCCAGCACCTTTTCCAGCTTTCCCTGAATGGTCATGTCCGTGCCTGGCTGATGCTCCCATCCATAATAGCGCGAACCGTCGTATGCGATCGTAAATCTGTAATTCTGTCTCAAAAAATCAACGCCCCTTTCTTCTTCGCCCATCCTTCTTTGCCCGTTCTTCTTTACCCGTCGCTGCCACATAGACGCCGCCGCACCGGCGCCTTTCGTCTCCGAAAACCCTGTGACCTATTGTAGCGTATTTTTCCTCTTTTTTCCAGCTTTATCAGACAATCCCGAAATTTTACCTGCCAGATGACTCTGAAAATGATTGACTTTAGTGCGGCGACTTGCTAATATAGTGACGTAATAAATGTGCGGGACATGGAGCCCGACAGATTTAAAAGGAGGAGACAATTATGAAAAAGTTATTGGCAATGATGCTGACTGCCACTATGGTCCTGGGGCTGACAGCCTGCGGCACAAAGCCCACCGACGCAAACGCTTCCACTGAGGCAGGCACCTCCACCGAGGCAGGCGCTTCCACCTCTGAAACAAAGACCGAGGCGGGGACGGCTTCTTCCGCCGACAGCGATCTGGCTTATGTTCGGGATAAGGGCACCCTGGTGGTGGGCATCACCGATTTTGAGCCCATGGATTACAAGGACTCCGCCGGAGATTGGATCGGTTTTGACGCCGATATGGCAAAAAAATTTGCAGAATATCTGGGCGTCGAGGTTGAGTTTGTGGAGATCGACTGGGATAACAAGGTATTGGAGCTGGACGGCAAGACCATCGACTGTGTCTGGAACGGCATGACGCTGAACGATGAGGTTATGAGCGCTATGGAGTGCTCCAACGCATACTGCAACAACGCGCAGGTGGTGATCGTTCCTGCCGACAAGGCGGATCAGTACCAGGATGTGGACAGCCTTTCGGATCTGAACTTTGCCGTAGAGGCAGGCAGCGCCGGAGAGAATGAGGTGAGCGCCCTGAATTTAAACTACACTCCTGTGAAGGCGCAGGCGGACGCTCTGATGGAGGTTGCGGCAGGCACCTCCGACGCGGCGGTGATCGATTCCCTGATGGCAGCCGCTATGGTAGGCGAGGGCACCGGATATGCGGATCTGACCTACACGGTGAAATTAAACAGCGAGGAGTACGGCGTCGGTTTCCGCAAGGGATCCGATCTGGCAGCCGAGCTGAATACCTTCTTCTCCGCATGTTACTCTGACGGCAGTATGCAGGAGTGCGCTGAGACCTACGGTGTTCAGGCAGCGCTGATCGAGCAGTAATTTTGTATCGGATATCGGCACAGAGAGCGGTCAGCGCCGCTCTCTGTTTTGCTGAATTATCCCGGCCAGGTCGTCCTTTCTTGTACCGTCGGACAATCTGGCCAGGATAGCCCAGCAGAAAGCTGCGCAGAGAAACTATTCAGGAAATATTCAGGAAAGCAGGACGGCAAAATGGAATTGATCATGGAACAGATGCCCATCGTCATAAACGCGTTGAATGTGGGCTTTTTACAGACTTTGAAATTATTCTTTGTCACTCTGATCGGCGCGATCCCGCTGGGGCTCGTCATCGCCTTCGGGTCCATGTCCCGATGGAAACCGCTCAGCTTTCTCTGCAAAATCCTCGTGTGGGTAATACGGGGCACCCCTTTGATGATCCAGCTTTTGATCATCTACTACTTTCCGGGCCTGGTGCTTCACACTCCCATCTGGGGCGGCGGCGAGTCCGGACGATTCCTGGCGGCATCCGTCTCCTTCATCATCAACTATGCCTGCTATTTTTCCGAGATCTATCGGGGCGGCATCCAGGGCGTACCTGTGGGCCAGGAGGAAGCCGGCCTGGTGCTCGGCATGACCAGGGCGCAGATCTTTTTCAAGGTGACGCTGCTTCAGATGATCAAGCGCATTGTACCGCCCATGTCCAACGAGATCATAACGCTGGTAAAGGACACCTCCCTCGCCCGCATTATCGCGCTGCAGGAGATTATCTGGGCAGGCCAGGCATTCCTGAAGGGTTCCCACGGGATTTCCGGAGCCATCTGGCCTCTGTTTTTTACCGCGGTCTACTATCTGGTCTGCAACGGCGTCCTGACCCTTCTTTTGGGGCGTCTCGAGAAAAAACTGAGCTATTTCCGCTAAGCTTCGGACAGCACAGGCACATTGCGCAAGCGGCGCAGAAATGAGGAAACCATGGCAATCTTAGAAGTGGAACACATTGAAAAAACCTTTGAGCACACGGAAGTATTAAAGGACATCAGCTTTTCCCTGGAAAAAGGGCAGGTGCTCTCCATTATCGGCTCCTCCGGAAGCGGCAAGACCACGCTGCTTCGGTGTCTGAATTTTTTGGAGCGGCCGGACAGAGGGATCATACGGGTAAACGGCGAAACCCTGTTGGACGCCTCCCAGCCCCGCACCGTGCAGGAGTCAGAGATCCGCAAAAAGCGCCTCCATTTCGGCCTGGTGTTCCAGTCCTTCAACCTGTTCCCGCAGTACACCGCCAAACAGAACGTTATGCTGGCAAAGGAGCTTCTCTCTCGAGAACAGCCCGATTACAAAGCGCACCGAAAAGAGCTTCACGAACAGATCGAGACGCAGGCGAAGACTCTGCTGCAGAAGATGGGGCTCGACGACCGCATGGACAACTATCCCCATCAGCTCTCCGGCGGCCAGTGCCAGCGTGTCGCCATTGCCAGAGCTCTGGCCTTACAGCCGGATATCCTGTGCTTTGACGAGCCCACCTCCGCCCTGGATCCGGAGCTGACCGGCGAGGTGCTGAAGGTGATCCGCGAGCTGGCGGACGGAAACACCACCATGATCATCGTCACCCACGAGATGGCCTTCGCCCGGGATGTGGCCAACCAGGTGATCTTTATGGACGACGGGTATATTTTAGAGCAGGGGGATCCCGCACAGGTATTTGAAAATCCCAGGGAGGAGCGGACCAGGCAGTTCCTCTCACGCTACCAGGCGGAAAAGATCTTCTGAGGGGTTGATTTTTACTTCAAAATCTGATTAGCTATTAGTAGTTGGACAAACGGCTTACAAACACAACAAAAGTGCCGCTCTCGCGGCGGAATGGGAGGAAAAATGAGCGTACAGGAAATGAAACCGATCAAAGAGGGAAAGGTCCGTGAAATTTATGACAACGGCGACAACCTCATCATGGTGGCTACCGACCGCATCAGCTGCTTCGACGTAATACTGAACAATGAGGTGACCAAAAAGGGAACCGTTTTGACACAGATGTCCAAATTCTGGTTTGACATGACACAGGATATCCTGCCCAACCACATGATCTCCGTGGAGGTAAAGGATATGCCGGAGTTTTTCCGCCAGCCTCGATTTGACGGAAACAGCATGATGTGCCGCAAGCTCAACATGCTGCCCGTGGAGTGCATCGTGCGCGGCTACATCACAGGGAGCGGCTGGGCCAGCTACCAGAAGGACGGCACCGTGTGCGGTATTCGTCTTCCCGAGGGCCTGAAGGAGTCCGACAAGCTGCCGGAGCCCATCTACACTCCCTCCACCAAGGCGGAGATCGGAGACCACGACGAGAACATCTCTTTCGAGCAGAGCGTAGATTATCTGGAGAAGCGCTTCCCCGGCAAGGGAAGGGAGTACGCGGAAAAGCTGCGCGACTACACCATCGCTCTCTACAAAAAATGTGCCGACTATGCCCTGACCCGCGGCATCATCATTGCGGACACCAAGTTTGAATTTGGCCTGGACGAGGCGGGCAACATCGTTCTGGGCGACGAGATGCTCACCCCCGACAGCTCCCGCTTCTGGCCCGCGGAAGGGTACGAGGCCGGCCACAGCCAGCCCTCCTTTGACAAGCAGTTCGCCCGCGACTGGCTGAAGGCCAATCCGGACAACAACTGGACGCTTCCCCAGGACATCGTACAGAAGACCATAGACAAATATCTGCAGGCCTATGAGCTTTTGACCGGAAAAAAGCTTTGATAAACCTCTGATAAACATTTGTGACATCGCAAACCCTTGATATTGCGCGGTTTTCGGGAATATCCGGCCTATTCGCCCGTCACCTCGATCTGACACATTTTCATGGCTTCCAGCGCATTTTTGTGGCTTTGCGGTGTCACACCTGCACAGCAGGACGCGTCTACAACGATCTTTACCTCCGGCAAAAACGCCTTGATCAGCATGGCGTTTGCGATCACGCAGATGTCTGTACAGAGTCCCACCAGCGTGATCGATCGGATCTCATTTTCCTCATTCTCCTGACGTAACATTTGTCCCAACTCGACGGATCCAAACGACGGCTTGTCAAAAACTTTTCCCTGAATCAGCGGCTTCACGGCGTCACAAATTTGCCACCCATCCGTTCCCTCGATACAGTGCGGGACCGGCAGCCTGCGTCCCTCCTGCGTATCCAGATAGTTGTCCTGATGGGTATCTCTGGTAAACAGCACCTTTCCGGCAAATCCTGCCACCTTCTCCCTCACCCTGGGCACGATCGCCACCGCCTCGGGCGTCCCCAATGCCCCGTCAATAAAATCATTCTGCAGATCCACTGCAATCAAGATATCCTGCATATCGGCTCTCTCCTTTTCTCTGCGCTCATACATTCTTTGCTCCCACATATTCTCCGCTCACACATTCTCTGCGCTCATACATTCTCCGCTCTCACACATCCTCTGATCTCACACAAACGCCTGCGTGAGCTCCTCCCACACATCATACCACACAAGGCAGCTCTCCGTCCAATCCTCCCACGCCTTTGTCAGCGCATCCTTCGGGAAAGCCTCCGCCAGATCTCCCGTCGGATCTCCAGCCGTTTCCTCCACGTGCTCTCCGCCGTCTGCCGTCATGCCCTGTTCGACCCACACCCGCAGCTCCTCCTCTCTCCTTGCACTCTCATACCGCTCCCACCGGTCCCATGCCCGCTTGGCCTGTTCCCGCGCCGTCTCCATGGGTTCCGCAGCCAGCCGCAGTCTCCAGTCCCGATACGCCGTCTCCGTGCCGATCTCCCCGAGGAAATGCCGCTCCGCCTTGGGCACGGCCTTCAGCCCCGCCAGCATCGCCTGCTCCTCCGCCCGTATCATCGCTGCCGGCTCCCCGCCGTCCTCTCTGCGGCTGCGCTCCAGATAATGCTCGTACCCAAAGGGATAATACATCACGGAGGAGCCCTCAAACACCAGGACAGCGTCCGCCACCTGACCGACGAAATATCGGTCGTGGGAGATAAAGAGAATCGTGCCCGTATATGCCCGAAAAGCCGACTCGCACGTCTCCTTCGCCGGAATGTCCATATGGTTGGTGGGCTCGTCCAAGAGGAGCAGATTGGGCCTCCCTGTGAGAAGTTCCGCCAGGACCAGCCTGGCCTTCTCCCCGCCGGAGAGCTCCTCCACCCTCTTGGCGCCGTCCTTTCCCCGAAAGAGATAGGCCCCCAGCGTCTGCCTCACCTGCTTCTCCGTCAACGCAGGAAAGAGCTCGTGAAAATGTTCCACCACCGTCTTATCCGAGGAGAGAGAAGCGGACTGCTGGTCAAAATACCCCAGCAGCGTGTGATTTCCAAGAGTGCACCTGCCTCCCAAGGGCTCCGTCAATCCCGCCACGGTCTTGAGAAAGGTGCTCTTCCCAACGCCGTTATCCCCGATGATCCCGATTTTCTGGCCGCGCCTCACCCTGAGGGAAATCTCTGCCAGCACCCTGTCGTATCCAATCTTCAGATGCTCCGCCTCGACCACCCATTTGCTCCCGGGGATCCGAGGTTCCAACTCACCCGTAAATATATGCCGGTCGTCCTCCTCTGGCTTTGGGATCCGCTCCATGCGCTCCAGAATACTCTTTCGGGATCGGGCGAATCCCGCCTTCCTCGGCTTGTTTTTAAACTGCTCCACCAGCGCCTCCAGGCGCTGGATCTCCGCCTGCTGCCTCTCATACGCCTTCCGCTGGAGCGCGACGCTCTTTTGCTTTTGTTCCCTATAGCGGGTGTAGTTTCCCGCAAAGCGCGTCAGCCGTCCCCCTTGAAGCTCATACACCACCTCGGCCACCTGGTCGAGAAAAAAGCGGTCGTGGGACACCATGACCACCGCCTTCGCATAGCGCTTCATGTACTGCTCCAGCCATTCCACCGTGGGCATGTCCAGATGGTTCGTCGGCTCGTCCAGAAGCAGGATGTCCGGCTTCATGAGAAGCAGCCGGATCAGGGATATCTTCGTCTGCTCCCCGCCGGAAAAGGAGGAGAGTTTTCTTTCCTTCTCCCCCTTGGAAAATCCAAAACCGGTAAAAAGACGGTCATACTCCGTCTCATAGGCAAAGCGCTCCCGGGAAAAGGGTTCCATGTCCCCACACCCCTCCATCAGAAGCTCCTCCACCGTCTTGTCCTGATCCAGGCGGCTGTTCTGCCTCAAAAAACCGACCGTTGCCCTCCTGGCTCCGCTTATGACGGGCGCGGTCTGCCTGTCGTCGCGGTCCGGCTCGATCTCCCCCGCGATAAGGCGAAGAAGCGTAGTCTTGCCCGCGCCGTTTTTGCCCACCACGGCGATCTTTTCCGTGCCTCTTATCTCAAAGTCGATATGGGAGAGAATCGTCTGCCCGCCGGACGTCACCGTCCCGTTTGTGATCTGATACAACATAAATGCCTTCCTCTTGGTGAGATTTTTATTTTTTGTAAAAACTCTCTTTTGACCGGAAACGATCTGCGCTATAATAAGATTGCCGCTGTCACCTGCCGTCTGTCATACGGTGCAGCACAGAAAGGATCGTTATGAATTATTACCTTGCTCCCATGGAAGGGATCACGACCTACCTCTTCCGAAACGCCTTCCACCGGCACTTTGGAGGCGCCTGCAAATACTTCACCCCCTTCCTGTCCAACAGGGGGCTCTCCTCCCGGGAGCGAAACGACGTCCTTCCGGAGCACAACACGGACATTCCACTCATTCCCCAGATCCTCACCAACCGATCGGAGGAATTTCTGGCTGTCGCTAAACGTCTGGCCGATTACGGGTACCGGACCGTAAACCTGAATCTGGGCTGTCCCTCCCCGACGGTGACCTCCCGAAAACGCGGATCCGGTTTTTTGGAAGACCCTGAAGAATTGGATCGCTTCCTGGACGATATCTATACAGGGTGCCCCTTAAAGATCTCCTTAAAAACCCGCATCGGCATAGCCGATCCGGCCGAGTGGGAGCGCCTGTTGTCCGTCTACCAAAAATACCCGCTCGAAGAGCTGATCATCCACCCCCGTCTGCAAAAGGAGGGCTATCGGGGCGTTCCCCACTACGAGGCCTATGGGATGGCTGAGGAGCGTCTTTCTGTCCCTCTTTGCTACAACGGCGACATCGTCTCCGCCGCCTCCCGGGATATGCTTCTCCGGAAATTTCCAAAGGTCTCCGCCATTATGATCGGGCGGGGCGCTCTTAAAAATCCGGACCTGATCCGCTCCCTGCAAGCCGGATGCAAACCGGCCCCATCCCGCGGCGAAATGCTTAAGAAACTACGAGCCTTCCACGACGAAATCCTGGAAGGCTACTGTGAGATCATGTCCGGTGACCAGCCCACCCTTTTTAAAATGAAGGATCTCTGGACGTACCTGGGAACCGGCTTTGAACCTTCCGACAGTTCCGACAAACTCCTGAAAAAAATACGAAAGGCCAACCGCATAGCCGATTACCGAAACGCCGTGACGGAGTTTTTCGAGACCCAAACCCCTGTCGGTTAGAAAGAGCCCCACCCCTACAGCTCGGTGCGCTTCAGCTTCTCTATCAGGTCCCTGTCCGCCGGAAGCCACTCCACGGAATCCAGCTCCTCACGCGCAAGCCACCTGGCCGCCTCATGCTCCCGCAAAACCGGTTCCCCGTTCTTGAGAGTACAGAGGAAACACTGCATGGAGAGATGAAATTGCGGATAATCATATTCTACCGTTTCAAAGAGCCTGCCGATCTCGATCCGGATATCCATCTCCTCACGGATCTCGCGGACAAGCGCCTGCCGGGCCGTCTCTCCCGCTTCCACCTTCCCACCCGGAAACTCCCAGCCGTCCTTAAATTCTCCGTAACCCCTCTGCGCGGCGAGGATCCTGTGAT
The DNA here is from genome assembly GCA_947631615.1 of uncultured Acetatifactor sp. GTDB lineage: Bacteria > Bacillota > Clostridia > Lachnospirales > Lachnospiraceae > Acetatifactor. The sequence goes on along the minus strand of CANRLX010000070.1, from coordinate 4,650 downwards.
TGGACACCAGGATTGCGGCCGCCACCCGGAGCACTTTTCGCTCTGCAGTCTCCATGGTTTCTTCCCTTTCTCCCTGTTTTTCTACTGCTTTTTCTGATTTTCTTTGTTTCCCCTACTTTTTTCTATGTTTCCTGATCCCCTCTGTTTTCCTTACTTCTCCTCTATCTTTCTGAGTCTCTTTGTTTTTCCCTATTTCTCTTCTATCTTTCTGAGTTTCTCTATTTCCCGTAATTCTTCTCTCTTTTCCAGATTTGTTCTTTTTCCCCTACTCTATTTTTCAGATCCCCTCTGTTTCCCTTACTTCTCCTCTATCTTTCTGGGTTTCTCTATTTTTCCCTACGTCTCCTCTATTTTTCTGAGTTTATCCCTATTTCTCCTGATTCTTCTCTATAAAATATAGCATATAAAATTTATTGGCGGATCGATGCCGAACCGCGCTCAAAGTGCCCCCGGATGATTTGCATAATAGGGGTAGACGCGCCCGAACACGGCAGTCAGGATACAAACGGCAATCGCCAGGCAGAGGAGCACAACAGCTCCGCCGGACAGCCGCTCCCTTTTTTCGACAGACAGCCGACCCCATGGGATTCCGGACAGCTTCTCTATCCCCCGAACGCAGTAATATCCAAACGGCACAAGCGCCGGAAGCAGGTAGCGTCCCTGGGGCTGATAGTCCGTGGTATAGGAATACTGTATACTGAGGATCAACGGCATGAGAATACAGAAAACCAAATTGGCGTGAAAAAAGATATTCAACGCTTTCCGCTCCGGCAGAATTGCGGCTGTGCCCCTGCACTTCGCAGAGGGCAGAAAGATGCTAAGCATCACCCCTCCAAAAAACAGCACTCTGTAAAAACGATAGGTCCACATAGACAGAGGAATACTCATGGCGCCGAAAATTCCGATAAAACTCATTCGGGAAAGCTCCAGGAAGGTCGTTTCGCTCAGCATAGCAAGGACGGAATAGCCCTGATTCTGCCAGGTGACTCTCGTCTCCGGATTCTGCTCCGGCACTGCGTACAGCGTCGCACACCTCTCCCGCGCCTGCAGTCCCAAAAAGTCGCCGTCGTAAAGAATGGCGCTGCGTATAAACCACCACGCGATCCCCGCCAGCACCAATGCGGAAATGAAACATCCCCACTTGATAAAAGGCTTCCACCGAAAGATGGTCTTTCCGTCCGCCCGCGTCAGATAAGATGCCGAAAAAAGCAGGATGCTGCTCAGAATATAGCCGTAGGCGTTGTAGTAGGACATAGCGCAGAGGACGATCCCCAACGCCAAAAGCAGCGCGGAGGACAATCGAAATCCCTCCTGCAGGCCACAGGTGAGCCCGTAGAGCAGGATCGCCGTGGACATCATACAGCAGGAATCCGTATTTACATAGGTGTGCATAAAAATGGCCTGCGGCAGGAAAGTGACCAGGAACGAAAACAGCCAGACAAACCGCTCCTCCCGAAACCATTTCCTCCCCAAAAGCACCACAAAAACCGCCATCACCAGGCCAAAGAAAACATTGACGCCCCGCGCCGCATAGAGCGCGGCATCCGCCGATTCCGTGAACATTCCCACGAACCGCATGACATATCCCTGAACAATATAGGGCAAAATGGGCTGAAAGGCATAGGAAAAGCCGTAGCCTCCTATTCGGATCTCCTCGTCGTAGCCATTGGGCAGCGCACCGTGCTGCGCGATATATTGAGGCACCAGAAAACGGTTGTTCTCATCGGGCGGACTCCCAAAGGGCTGCCGGATCATCAGGGATAGTGCGATGATCATATAGAGCCCAAAATAGCACACCGCAGGCGCCGTGGATAACCTTTGACTTTGTTTCATAGTGATTTCCTTGTAAAAGTGTTCCGTTTGGTCTTATTTTTTATTGTCTTATTTTTTTATGACATACATTTTTTATTCTATACTTTTTTATTCTATACATTCTTTATTCCATACTTTTATTGCATACTTTACATTTTATATTTTACATTTCACACTTTTCATTTCACACTTTACATTTTATACTTTTCATTTCATATCTTACATTTCACACTTTACATTTTCTTCCGTCTCCTAAGGGGCACCTGGAAATCTTAAAGCTTTTCGGAAAGCACACTATTTATCCTAATTATTTCTTTTTAACCGGATGCCTTATAACGGTCTTTAATTTGCCTGCATCACATTTTCTTGGATCACTTAAATATATTTCATGGTGGTATCTGGTATCAGTGATATCTAAAACATACCCATTCTCTCTCATATATTCCTGCATTAAGTTAATGGTTGCAGGTTCCTGATCATAACTGCCAATGTGCATACATTGAACACAAAGCCCCTCATCATAAGTGAAAAATTCCACTTTTGAAAAATCTTGCTTTTTCTTTTTGGCCGCTTCTTCCATCGCCCAGTTAAAATCTTCTTTCCTTACAAAATCAGGCAGTCGAATCAATGATATAAAGTGCATAGCCTCTTTATTATTATAATCAATGTTTCCTTTTCTGCCATCCTGCCACCAAAACCCCTCTAACGGCGGAACAACATATTCAAAATAGCCGTCTATTTTGTGTGCTCCCCTGTAACTCATTTTTATGGTATATGCTATTCCATAAAGCAATCCTATGGAAGCTTTATATTCACCGTTTTCATCATTGGGATTCCCTTTTCCTCTCACCGCGATATAATTCATTTCGGGTATTTCTATCATACTAGGTTTATTCTTTGGCATATAAAATTCTTTATATTCTTTCTTATAGTCAAAAGCCATATCCCCATCTCCAATTATTTATACAAATAAAATTATCATAAAATATCAAATCCGGTAAAACCATACTTCTGCAGTCATCATAAAATCTACTATGCAAATTTACTACAGGCGGCTTCTTTGATCTATTGTACCATATTTTGCCAAAACTGAAAATAAACTTTCCCTTAAGCTTTCCGAACCAAAGTGAACGACCGTCATATCTGCTTATTTGATACGACGGTCGTTCTACTGATGTGCTTCCATATCCAATTTTTGTTCCTCTTTCTCGGCCTTTTCTCTTCCTTTTTCCTTTTCTCTCTTTGTGAGCCATTTCCTTCGGCCGATTCATTGATCAGGCTCTTTGTCCATCCTGTCTTGTACGGTAAATCCACCTCTTCTGAAACTCTCTTCTTAACCTATCATCCTGCGCCATTTTTATGGATCCGCATCATTTCTTTTTCATATTTGATTAAGGGTTTTCCCGACGGTTAGATTTACTCTCTTAATGTGCCATTGGACTCTCCCTCCCTTTTCGGCTTTATCGCTCATGGTCTTCGGCTACCGATCTGACATTTGACTCTTCTATATCAAATGCTTTAAAAGTTTGTTTTGTCTTTCTGTAATTGTATGATAGCACTTGTAGGCTGACTTTTCAAGTGTTTTTTTATCTTTTTTTTAAAATAGTCATATTGCACATTAGTTGTCAGATAATTTGTGGATTATAACCAAATTGAATATCTGATTGGATGTCTGTTTTGAGGCTGCACTGACATTCCTATTTCATATACAGTCCGGCGATCCTCATATCCTCGTCGAATGTGACCGTATATGTGATGCCGGTATTTTCGTAGCTGACATTCACCTGACATACCGCCATATGCCTGTGCTGTTGGACCACCTCGGTAGAGTAGATCGCCCCCAGGCTGATCCTGTCTCCAAAGTCCCCGCTAAACTGCGCCTTCGCCTCCCCCATAGTCTGCTCCTGGAGCGCGGTCGCCATCTGAGGGGTCGCCATGTCCCGCAGAGCGGCATAGTCCTCCTCATCCAACAGATCGATCACTTCCTTCAGGGTGCTTTCCACCTCCGCCCTGGAAAAGACCTGGCTGGATTCCAGATCGCGCGCGGATGGAAGAAGCCATACCGCCCCCATCCGTAAAACCGCGCAAACGGCCCCAACAATGAGCACGACACACAGCAGCCTTTTCTGCCGGTATTTCTTCCTGTCCGCCTCGGAAAGACTTTCATTAAAGCTGTCGGCGATCTCCCGTATACTGCCCATCTCTCTCATGATATCCTCCAGCGCCTCGCCGCCGGACATCCGCTCCTGTATTTCGGTCAAAAGCTCTCTTCCGATATCCTGTCTGCGCTTTTTATCACATCGAACTCTCTTTACAATTTTTTTAACATAGGTTTCCTTCGTCATGACTACCCTCCAAAATCTGATTGACGCCGCCGGATATCCGCTGCCAAGCAGCCCGAATCTCCCTCAGCGCGCTGCATCCCTTCTCCGTAATGCTGTAATATTTGCGGGGAATCTGCCTGCCTTTCGCCTCGCTCCACTCGCTGACCACCAGCCCGTCATTCTCCAGTCGGGACAGAATGGGGTACAGCGTGCCATCCTTGAGCGACAGAACCCCTCCGCTGTTCTCCTTCAGCTCCCGTATTATCTGATAACCGTACTTCGGTTCCTCCCCGAGAAGCGTTAAGACCAGCATTTCCAGTACACCCTTTTTCATTTGCTTTTCGTATTTGTCAGACATTCCTATCTCCCATATACTATGTAATACATAGTATATCGTATTAAAATGGTTATGTCAAGAGAAATCCCGGGCGGAAGCGTCTTGAGTTTCCGTACTTTGCAGTAAGAGGAATAAAAAACAGCAGTTGGGGATGTTCCGTTGTCATCATATGGAGAT
>CANRLX010000069.1 GCA_947631615.1 uncultured Acetatifactor sp. | reverse complement strand
GTTAAAATTGACTATTGCGCCGCCTTGCAATAAAATATATAGTATCAAGGGTTTCGGATTGCAGCGATGGATCTGCAATAGGAGGAGGGGCAAATGAGAAACAGAAGGATGAGCACCGGTATTACTGTCTGCATTTTTATACTGACAACGATCAGTATGATTTTGCTGTATCTTGTGGCGAACAAAAGTATGGCGTCCATGATGAAGGAATCGCAGATCGAGAACCTGAATACCTCGCTAAACGCGCAGGTCAATTTGATCCGGGAGTATGTGGAGCATCAGGAGAATCTGCTGGTGGTTTTCAGCAAAGAGGACGTCATCCGCGAGTTTTTGAAGGATCCCTCGAATGAGGCGAAGAGAGCGCAGGCGCAGGCGTATACGGAAAAGTACTATGCGCAGCTGGATCACTGGGAGGGGCTTTACGTGGGAGAGTGGAACACGCATGTGATCGCCCACTCCAATCCGGATGTGGTCGGCATGACCACGCGGGAGGGAGAGCCTTTGAAGGAACTGCAGGACGCTATGACCGCTGCCAACGGGCTTTATGATGCGGGCATCATCGTCTCTCCGGCATCCCAGCAGCTGGTTTTGTCTCTGTACTGTCCGGTCTATGACCAGGACAACCAAACGATCCTGGGGTATGTGGGCGGCGGTCCCTTTGCGGACAGGCTGAAGGAGCTCTTGACCTCCATGCAGAGCGAGGGGGCGTCCTATTCCATGCTCAATGTGGCGACGGGAATGTATATTTTTGACGAGGACGAGAGCCGGATGGCGCAGGAGATCCAGGATGAGATGCTGCTCTCCCTGTTGTCCGATCTTCAGGGCGAGCCGGATCCGGTAAACGGTTATCGGGAGTATCGGGATGAGCGGTTCGGAAAATCGATCGCTATCTATCAGTATCTGCCGGAGTATCAATGGGCGGTGGTTTCCCGAAACAGCGAGAAAAATATTTACGCGGATATCAATGCCAGCATGTGGGTGCTGGGCGTGATCTGCGCGGTGGTGGATCTGCTGATCGGCGTATTGTCCTGGCTGCTGATCCGGATCGGCACGGCGCCGTTGAAATACATAGAGGAATATATTATCCAGCTGAAGGATCTGAAGCTGCAAAAGGGGGACAAGCTGGCGAAGTACATCCATTCCGGCAGCGAGGTGGGTCAGATCGCGACCGCGCTGGATTCGCTGTATCACTCTCTGAAGGATATTGTGAACACGCTGAGTTCCTGCTCGGACTTCCTGGAGCGGTCCGCGGTGGATATGTCCGATTCCTCCGACACGCTGATTCGATGTGTGGAAGAAAATTCCACCACCACCGAGCAGTTTGCCCTGCACACGGAGACCATCACCGGCATGGTCCGCCAGGTGGGAAATGAGATCGGAGAGATCGCGGGCGTCGTATCTCAGGTGGAGGCCAAGATCCAGGTCGGCGCCAGACAGAGCGTCGGGCTGGGGGACAAGGTGTCGAAGATGAAGGATTCCGTGGATTCCTCGTTAAAGACCACCAGCCTGCGGATCGAGGAGAACAAGCGGGCGATCGATGAGGCGATGCAGAGTCTGCAGTCCCTGACCCGCATCGATGAAATGGCGGCCCAGATTTTGGATATCACGAGCCAGACAAATCTTTTGTCCCTGAATGCGTCTATTGAGGCGGCGAGGGCTGGAGAGGCGGGGAGAGGCTTTGCCGTGGTCGCAGGGGAGATTGGAAATCTCGCCAACAGCTCGTCCGCTACCGTTTCGGAGATTCAGAATATCTGCAGTGAGACGAAGGATAATGTGGCGAAGATCCAGTCCTGCTTTGACAATATTGTGCTGTTTTTGCAGAATGATATCCAGTCCTCCTTTGAGGAGCTGTCCCAGGCCACCGATGAATATTATGTTTCCGTTGAGGCGCTCCAGTCGATCATTCGGGAGATCGAACAGTCGTCCAGCGTTTTTGTGGACGCCGTGACGAACATCAAGGCGCAGATCGAGGGCGTGGACAATATCCCGGGCGGCTCTGTGGTCAGCAAGGAGGAGGTCATGGAGAAAAACGGGCAGATCGAACGGACTACCGGAGAATTATCGGAAATCGCCAACACCAACCGGAACAATGCGGCATCTATCCGCAAGATTGTCGAGCGTTTCTCTTGACAGCACCGGATGGGACGGAGCTCCTGTGGCGAGACGGGGCTCCTGTGGCGGGACAGAATATCCAAAGGAGAACAGGCAGATATGATAGCACTGATCGTAGCGTATACGAAAAACCGAGTAATCGGCAGAGAGGGCAGGATCCCCTGGAGGATTCCGGGGGAGCAGAGGCGGTTTCGGGAATTGACCACCGGCAATGTGGTGATCATGGGGCGCCGTTCCTACGAGGAGATCGGGCACCCGCTTCCAAACCGTTACAACATCATTGTCTCCAAAACAAAGCGCTTTGAGGCGGAAAACTGCACCACGGCCGGCTCCCTTCCGGAGGCCATACGGCTGGCGGGAGACAGGGATGTCTATATATCCGGCGGGGCCGGCCTCTATCTGGAGGCGGTGGATCTTGTGGAGAAAATGTATATCACGGAGATCGACGCCGAGATAGCGGGGGACACCTATTTTCCAGAATTTGATCCCTCGCAGTTTTTCCGAGAGGTGGAGGAGCATGTGACAGTGGGGCTGCCGGATATCCCGTCCTATGACTATGTGACCTACACCAGGAAAAATCCCGCTTCTCTGCCTGCATCCCTGTAATTTTTTGCCTTTTTTGCCAAAAAAATATTGCATAAACGCAAAAAGTGTGTATAATCAATTTTAGGAATCATTCCTGATTTAAAAAGAAAAGGATGGATTGAGTTATGAGTGAAAATGCAAAGAAAAACCCGTATGCAGGTACAAAGACGGAGAAGAATCTCTGGGAGGCGTTCGCAGGCGAATCCCAGGCGAGAAACAAGTATACATATTTTGCTTCCGTCGCAAAGAAGGCCGGCTATGAGCAGATCGCGGAGCTGTTCTTAAAGACCGCGGACAACGAGAAAGAACATGCAAAGCTTTGGTTTAAGGCCCTGGGCCAGGTAGGCGACACCGCGGAGAATCTGCTTCACGCGGCGGAGGGTGAAAACGCCGAGTGGACGGATATGTATGAGCGTATGGCGAAGGATGCCGAGGAAGAGGGATTTCCGGAGCTGGCTGCCCAGTTTAGAGGCGTGGGAGCCATCGAGAAGCAGCATGAGGAGAGATACCGCGCACTGCTTCAGAATGTGGAGACCCGACAGGTGTTTGAGAAGAGCGGGGTACAGGTCTGGGAGTGCAGAAACTGCGGACATGTGGTGGTCGGCACCAAGGCGCCGGAGGTATGCCCTGTGTGCAATCATCCCCAGAGCTACTTTGAAGTGAGAAAAGAGAACTATTAAGCGTGAAAAAACTTTGGATCACACTGTGCGTCTTTTTGACGGCGGCCGGTATTTTGTCGGGATGCGGGATCGAGCAGATCGCTGTCGACACCGTCGTTTCGTTGGGAGAGGACTATACGTTTCGGGCGGAGGACTTCTTCCTGCTGGATCAGGGGGTGCGGGAGAGCGATCTGTCGGTGGATGCCTCCGCGGTGGATACGACCGCGGTGGGGGAATACCCTGTGACGGTCACCTACGGATGGGAACGGTACGTTGTCCATGTGGCGGTGGTGGATTGGAAGGCACCCTCTCTGGAAATGACGGAGAAGTGCTATTTCACAAACAATTTGGATGACATTGAGGACCAGACATTTGCTGTCTATCAGGACGACAGCGAATGTCTGGTTTGCGTAGGCGGGTATGAGAGGATAGAGGGGCTGGATGCCCTGACCGAGGAGGATATCGCCGATTTGACCTCCTCCTTTGCGACGCAGGAGCTGGGGAGAGAAAAGCTCTCGGCCCTTGTCGGGGAGGACAGGGAGCTCTCCGACGTCCCGACAAGGGAGGTCTTAGGGCTGTTGTTGGATGAGACGCCGCCTGACGAGGAGGGCGTCTATCTGGCGCGGGTGGCCGTGGCGGATATCTGGAACAACGTGACGGAGGGAAGCCTGCTTCTCGTCTACGACACCACCGCTCCTGTGGCGGAAGGGCTTGCGGATGTGGAGGTGGTGCAGGAGGACGCCTCCGCCTTGCCGGACCTGGATTTGAGCGCTGTCCGGATCACGGACAACCTGGACGGCGAGATCCCCCGGGAGGCTCTGGATGTGCAGATGACGCAGACAGACCGTGAGAATCACGTCTACAGAGTCAGCCTGTCCTGTGAGGATCGGGCGGGGAACCGGATGGAGGACTCCTACAGCATTACGGTGAAGGAGGCCAAGAGGACGCCGTCCCGTCCACCGCAGACCTTTGGCACAGCGCCCCAGGAGACCGAGCCCTCTGCAGCGTCCTCTCCCGAGGGGGACGTCCCGGGCGTATTCCTGGAGCAGCAGGTGGAGCAGGTGCTGGAGCGGATCAACGCAGAGCGCGAGGCGGAGGGGTTGAGCGCGCTTTCCTTAAACGGCACGGCGACCTCTGCGGCGCAGATACGGGCGGTGGAGATCGTGGACAGCTTTTCCCATGTGCGTCCCAACGGCAACCGCGGCTACACCACGCTTCTGGACGTGGGGATCCAGTATACTGCGGCGGGAGAAAATCTTGCAATCGGCTATAACGGTTCCGCGGAGGCCGTGGTGAGCGCCTGGATGAAGTCGGAGACCCACCGCGCCAACATTATGCGGGATTACACGGACATTGGGATCGCCTGCTACTATGACCCGAACACGCCGGAAAAATACTACTGGGTACAGCTCTTTTTCCGCTGATAGGGTTTGAAAAAACGGTTTTTTATAGTATAATTGCTGTATCATTTATTTGCTGTATCATTTATTTGCTGTATCATTTCTATGTTGTATCATTTCTATGGAGAAAGGCAGGATCATCTATGAGCGATTATCGGATCGATACAAAGTGTGTGCAGGCGGGGTATACGCCCGGAAATGGAGAGCCCCGCCAGGTGCCCATCGTTCAGTCTACGACATTTAAGTATGCTACCAGCGAGGCGATGGGCAAATTATTTGATCTGGAGGCGACCGGATATTTTTATTCCCGTCTGCAGAATCCGACCAACGACTATGTGGCGGCTAAGATCGCCGAGCTGGAGGGCGGGTCGGCGGCAATGCTCACTTCCTCCGGACAGGCGGCCATCTTTATGGCGCTTTTCAACATCTGTGAGAGCGGCGGGCATATCGTCTCCTCCTCCTCCATTTACGGAGGCACCTACAATTTGCTCTCCGTCACTATGGCGAAGATGGACATTGATGTAACATTTGTTTCACCGGATTGTACGGAGGAAGAGCTGGACGCTGCCTTTCGCGACAACACCAAGCTGGTCTACGGCGAGACCATCGCCAATCCGGCGCTGACCGTTCTGGACATTGAGAAGTTTGCAGAGGCGGCCCACTCTCACGGCGTCCCCCTGATCGTGGACAATACCTTTCCGACGCCGGTCAACTGTCGGCCGATCGAGTGGGGAGCCGATATCGTGGTGCACTCCACCACCAAGTACATGGACGGCCACGGAGCCGCGGTGGGCGGAGCCATCGTGGACAGCGGAAAATTTGACTGGATGGCGCACGCGGAGAAATTCCCCGGGCTGTGCACGCCGGATGACTCCTATCATGGGATCGTGTACGCGGAAAAGTTCGGGATCGGCGGAGCGTACATCACCAAGTGCACCGTGCAGCTAATGCGGGATCTGGGATGTATTCAGTCGCCGCAGAACGCGTATCTTTTGAATCTGGGTCTGGAGTCCTTGCATGTGAGGATGCTGCGTCATGTGGAGAACGGACAGGCTGTGGCGGAATATCTGCAGAAGCACCCCAAGGTGGCGTATGTGAATTATTCCGGCCTTCCGGACAGCCCCTATTACGAGAGAGCTCAAAAATACCTTCCCAACGGCGGCTGCGGCGTGGTCTCCTTTGAGCTGAAGGGAGGCAGAAGTGCGGCGGAGCTCTTTATGAAAAACCTGAAGCTGGCCTCCATTGTGACCCACGTTGCGGACGCCAGAACCTGCTGTCTCAATCCGGCCAGCAGCACGCACCGTCAGCTCAACGAGGAGCAGCTGATCGCCGCGGGCGTTCCCGCCGGACTGGTCCGTATGTCCTGCGGCCTGGAGGACAAGCGGGACCTGATCGCGGATCTGGAGCAGGCGCTGGCGGCAATAGAGTAAAAAAAGCAAAAGTGGGTAAAGCTATTGACAGACCGTATTGCATTGTGTAAAATTAAATAATGGTTGACAACAATTTAATTTGAAACAATCAATAAAGACGGGAGGTTAAAGCTATGAACCTGTATGATTACACGGTAAAGGACGCGGAGGGAAACGAGGTAAGCCTGAAGGAGTATCAGGGGAAGGTGCTTTTGATCGTGAACACGGCTACCGGCTGCGGTTTTACCCCACAGTATGAGGGCCTGCAGAATCTGTATGAGAAATATCGGGAGAAGGGTCTGGAGATTCTGGACTTTCCCTGTAATCAGTTTGGGAACCAGGCGCCGGGGACCGAGGAGGAGATCGAGGACTTCTGCCAGTCGAGATACGGAGTGACCTTTCGGCTGTTTCAGAAGATCTGTGTAAACGGCGAGAACGAGGAGCCGCTGTACACGTATCTGAAAGCCCAGAAGGGCGGAGTCATGGGCAGCCGGATCAAGTGGAACTTCACCAAGTTTCTGGTGGACAGAAACGGCAGCGTGGTGGAGCGTTTCGCACCGACGACCACCCCGGAACAGATCGACGAAAAGGTGGCAGCGCTGTTGTAAAGCGGCGCTGTCTTGCTTTTTTGATTAAATTGTGATAAATTTAATAGCGTGATCAAAAGAGGAGGAGAGTGTATGGATACACAAAAATATGACTGTCTTAAGCTGGAGAATCAGCTTTGTTTTCCGCTGTACGCCTGTTCCAAGGAGATCGTCAGGCGCTACAAGCCGTTTTTGGATCAGATCGACCTCACATACACGCAGTACATCGTGATGATGGTGATGTGGGAGAAGAAGGAGATGAATGTGAAGGAGCTGGGGAGCTGTCTCTATCTGGACTCCGGAACGCTCACCCCGGTGCTCAAAAAGCTGGAGGGCAAGGGCTATATTGCGAGGGCCCGCTCTAAGTTTGACGAGAGGAATCTCATGTTGACCATCACCGAAAAGGGGGAGGCGTTAAAGGAGCGCGCGGTGGAGATCCCGCAGAAGATGGGACAGTGCGTCCACCTGGAGCCGGAGGAGGCGGCGCAGCTCTATCAGCTTCTGCATAAGATCCTGGCGCACTTTTAGGTGTGTAGCAAGGAAGTAAACAAAAAACACAGAAAATCTGCAAAAAACTGTAACGAAAACCTTCCAAAACGGATCTATCCATGAGAGCACGGAAAAGAAACCGGATTTGCGGGAAACGGAGGGCGGGCATGGAAGAACTTTACAGAGAAAACGCCAGGATCGTACATCACTTTCTGCTGTCCCTCTGTCATGACAGGGAGCTGGCGGAGGATCTGACCCAGGAGACCTTCCTGCAGGCCCACCTGTCTCTGGAGCGCTATGACGGAAGCTGCAAGCTGTCCACCTGGCTGTGTCAGATCGCAAAGCACCTGTACTACCGTCATCTGGCAAAGTATGGGAGAGAGATCCCATCGGAGCAGATGGGAGGAGGTTGTGCGGAGACCGCCGGCAGCGTTTCAAGCGATGCAGGGAAAGGGGGAACAGGTAAGAGCGGTGGTCCGGACAGAGCGTCGCAGCCGGAGGAGACCGTGATCCGGCGGTTGGAGCTTCTGGACGTGCTGAAGGAAATGCAGAAGCTGCCCCAGCAGACCAGGGAGGTCATGTATCTGCGCCTGACCGGAGAGCTCTCCTTTCGTGAGATCGGAGAGATCCTGGGAAAGAGCGAGAACTGGGCGAGAGTTACCTTCTATCGGGGGAAGGAGAAGCTGATCCGAATGGCGCGGGAAGCCAAATGGGAGGAGGATGAGAGATGAGCGGATTAAACTGTGATATTGTGAGAGACCTGGTGCCTTCTTATCTGGACGATATATGCTCGGAAAGCACGAAAAAGGCGGTGGAGGAGCATACGGCGGAGTGTGAGAGCTGCCGAAATTATCTGCAGATGTTGAAACAGACCCGCCTGGTGAGCGAGAGGGCGGAGCAGGGCGAGCTTGACTATATGAAGAAAGTCAGAGGACATTTTCGGCGGAGGAATCAAGTGTTGACAGGCTGCTGTGCGCTGGCGGTGTGCGGTGTGCTGGTCATGTGGCTCATGCTGCTGTTTCGGCCTTTTGTGTTTGGCGGAGTCACCGCAGGTTTCTTCTGCGCCGCCTTTTTCCCCTATCTGGTACTGGCGGCGGCTCTGTCCTGGATGTCTGCGGAATACGGAGAGAAGCCGAGGCTGACGGGATGGAGGATCGTGACAGGCGTTCTGGGAGCGGCGGGGATCCTGTACAGTGTGGGAATCGTGGAATACTTTGTCTGGTGCGCCCATGCCCATAAAAATATGGGGGGGATAGAGCCAGGAAGGCTGCTGACGATTCAGCTTGTGGCGGTGGCGATGGCGCAGCTTTGCCTGACGATCCTTGTGGTGGTGCGGTCTGCCCGCGAGGAAGCGCGCCTGGGGCTTCTGCCCGCCGTCACCCTGACGGGACACTTTCTGTCCCTCGCCCTTTATATCACACTGTTTTCCATGGAGGACTATGCGACGTACCTCGCGAAGCTTCACCGGCTGCTTGGGATCGTGGCGGCGGAAGGCATCGTGATGGCGCTGTTCATGACGGCGGCAGGCCGGATCGCCGTTATGAGGAGGGAGAGACGAGAAAGACAGTAGAAACGAGAAAGACAGTAGAAGCGGGAGAGACAATAGAAGTGGGGAAGACAGCAGAAGCGGGAAACGCCAGGAAGAAATTGATTTCGGGAAATAGAGGTGTTATAATAGGTCAGGACAGAGAGATCTGTCCTGATTTTTTAACCGGAATGGAAAGAAATGGATGTAAGGAGGAATACTTGTCATATGAAGATCGCGTTGGCAGGCCCCGGCGCCATGGGGCTTTTGTTTGGCGGTTATCTGTCGCAGAAGCATGAGGTGACATTGATCGGGAGAAACAGGGAGCGGATGGAGCGCGTCCGGACAGAGGGCGTGCGCATCCGAGAGGCGGACGGCGCAGAGCGGGTCTACCATCCGGATGCCACGGCGGATCCCAGACAGGTGAAGGAGGCGGATCTGGTGCTTCTCTTCGTGAAGGCGGGGGAGTCCCAGGCCGCTCTGGAGTCGGTGCGGCATCTGCTCCGGAGGGAAACGCTTCTCATGACGCTGCAGAACGGTATGGGGCATGAGCAGGTGCTCTCCCAGTACGCGGCCTGGGATCGGATCCTGATCGGAACCACCAACCAGGGCAGTTACCGGCTGGACGAGGTTTCCGTGTGCCACAGCGGCCTGGGCGATACCTTTGTGGGCGCGGCCTCCGGAGACGTCGGGCGCTTTGCGTCGGTGGCGGAGGCGTTTCGGGAATGTGGCTTCCCCTGTGAGCTGAGCGGACAGGTGAGGGGGATGATCTGGAACAAGCTTATGATCAATGCCTCCTCCAGCGTGCTGTCCGGCATCCTGCAGGTGCCCCAGGGCTATGTGGCGGAGAATGAGGCCGCATGGAGCCTGGCGCAGAAGCTGATACGGGAGATCTGTGCGGTGGCTTCCGCAGACGGATATCCCTTTTCGGCGGAGGAACAGATCGAGAGGATCCGGAGGCATCTGCAAAATGCTGCCGGCGGTTACACCAGCGTCTATGCGGATCTGAAAGCCGGACGCAGGACGGAGGTCTCTGTGATCAACGGCGCGGTGGTGGAGAACGGCCGGCGCCTGGGAGTGGAGACGGCCGCCCACGAGATGATCGTGGAGCTGGTTCACGCTATGGAGGGAAGAGAGCGCAATGGATAACTCGGTTTGTCAGGCGAAGTCCCAGGGAGCGGTCCGCGCGGATTCGGCGAAAAGGAGCGCATGGAAAAAGGCGCTGGCAGCGGCGTTTCCCCATACGATCCCCATTTTTGCGGGGTTTTGGTTTCTCGGGCTGACCTACGGAATTTATATGAACGTGTCGGGGTTTTCCTTTTGGTATCCGATGCTTATGAGTCTCACCATTTTTGCCGGTTCCATGGAGTTTGTGGCGGTGAATCTGCTGCTCGGGGCCTTTCATCCCCTGCAGGCATTCGTCATGACCCTGATGATTAACGCGAGACATTTATTCTACGGCATTTCTATGCTGGATAAATATAAAGGGATGGGGTGGAAAAAGATCTATCTGATCTTCGGCATGTGCGACGAGAGCTTTTCCATCAATTACACCGCAAAAATCCCCGAGGACGTGGATCGGGGATGGTTTATGTTTTTTGTGACGCTGCTCAATCAGTGCTACTGGTTTATGGGCTCCACGCTGGGAGGAATCTTCGGATCCTTTCTCCGCTTTGACACGGAGGGACTGGATTTCGTCATGACGGCAATGTTTGTGGTGATCTTTTTGGAGCAGTGGCTGAAGGATAAGAACCATGTCAGCGCTCTTCTGGGGATCGGGATCTCCCTTCTCGCCCGAATCGCCTTCGGGTCGGAGGGCTTTATGATTCCGGCGATGCTAGGGATCCTGGGAGTGCTCACTCTTGTGCGAAAGCCCCTGGAGAAAGGAGGTGAGACGGCATGACAATCACACAGCAGATCCTTACGATAGCGATGATCGTCCTGGGCACCGTGCTCACCCGATGTCTTCCGTTTCTCCTCTTTCCCGCGGATAAGCCCACGCCCCGGTATATCCAGTACCTTGGGAAGGTGCTGCCGGGGGCGGTGTTTGGCCTGTTGGTCGTTTACTGCCTGAAAAATGTCAGCCTCTTTTCCGGAAGTCATGGTATTCCGGAGGCGATTTCCATCGGGCTGGTGGCGGCGCTTCACCTGTGGAAGCGCCAGATGCTTTTGTCGATAGCGGGAGGGACCGTCTGCTATATGCTGCTGGTGCAGTTTGTGTTTTAAGGGAAAGGAGGTATCGCATGGATATCAGTGGAATTTTGCAGAGAGTGGATGCGTTGTACGAGGAGCACCGGGGACCGGAGGCGGAGAGACTGCTTCAGGAGGCGGTCGCTGTGGCGGTGGAGGAGCAGGACAGCGTCAGTCTGTTAAAGCTGCTGAATGAGCTTTTGGGATACTATCGGGAGACCAGCCAGGCCGAGCAGGCGTATGTCGTGGCCGAACAGGCCGTTCGGCTGGCGGAGGATATGGGACTGGCGGGCACGATCCCCTATGCCACTACGCTGATGAATGTAGCCAACGCGTACCGGGCGGGGGGAAGACTGGAGGATTCCCTGAGGTATTATCTGAAGGTGCGGGAAATCTACGGGGAGATCCTTCCGCCGGATGACATGCTGTCGGCCAGCCTGGAAAATAATATCAGCCTCCTCTATCAGGAGATGGGGGACTTTGCCAGGGCGAAGGAGAGCCTCTTAAAGGCGCTGGCCATCGTACAAAAAAAGGAGGACGCGCAGTTTGAGGAAGCGGTCAGCTGCGCCAATCTGGCCGGAACCTGTATTCAGCTGGGGCAGCAGGAGGAGGCGTACCGTTACGCCAACCGTGCCATCCAGAGCTTTGAAAGGCAGGGGGTGGCCGACGCGCACTATTGTGCCGCGCTTTCCGCGCTGGGAAGCTATTATTACCAGAGGAAAGCGTTTGCGGAGGCCGGCCAGGTGTTCCGGAGAGCCATGAAATTGATGGAAGAAAATCTGGGACGGAACAATTATTATGAGCGCCTGAGGGAAAATGCGGAGGAAAGCGAGAAGGCGGCGCGGCTGCAGGCGCAGGAGCAAGGAGCTGCTGCCGGCAGGACTTTTGGAGAGGATCCGGAGAGCGTGGGCGGGCTGGAGCTTTGCCGCGGCTACTATGAGACGTTTGGGAAGCCCATGATCGAGGAACGCTTTTCGGAATATGCGGATAAGATCGCCGTGGGACTGGTGGGAGAGGGCTCCGACTGTTTCGGCTACGACGACGCCCACTCCAGGGATCACGACTGGGGGCCGGAGCTCTGTCTATGGGTGACCGAGGAGACCTACGAAAAGATCGGGGAGGAGCTTGAAAAGGCGTACGAGGAGCTGCCCGATGAATTTCGGGGGCAGAAGCGCACCAGCAGCCCTCAGGGCCAGGGCCGTCGGGGAGTGATGACCATATCCGGATTTTATCGGAGATTGCTTCAGGCCGGAAGGTACGAGGACATTGACTGGCGGCAGGTGACGGACGCCTCCCTTGCGGCTGCGGTGAACGGGGAGGTCTTTCGGGACGACGAGGGGATCTTCACCGCTTTTCGGGAGCGGTTAAAGCAGGGCTATCCGGAGGAGATCCGGTATCTGAAGCTGGCCGACAGCGCGGCGCGCTTTGCCCAGGCAGGAGAGTATAACTACAGGCGTATGCGGGAGAGAGGGGATGAGCTGACCGCGCAAGTGATGTGGGCGGACGGCGTGCGGGAGGCGATGAAGCTGCAGCACTACATCGAGGGATGCTATCCTCCCCATGACAAATGGCTGCGCCGCAGTCTGCGCACCCTGAAGGGGGGACCGGAACTGGAGAGACTTCTGACAACTCTGTCGGAAAAAAGCGCGGAGGAAGGATTTGAGAGGATCGGGGCGTTTCTCGCCTATGAGATGTATCAGGAGAGCCTGATCAGCGACATCGAATCCTACCTGGATGCGCACACGGAGGAGCTTCTCTTGAAGGCGTCCTTTTCTAAATGGACAAACGAGGAGCTTGCACAGGAGATCGCCAGGCTGGAGTTTGAGGCGTTTGACAAGGTGAAGAATGAGGGCGGAAGGGCGGACTGCCAGAACGATTGGCCGACCTTTTCCATCATGCGAAGGAGCCAGTATTTGACGTGGAACCGGACCATGCTTCTGCAGTATCTATACGACTTTCATCGGGAATACTACAGGGGGCACAATCTGATCACGGAGAAATACGGGCGCATGATGGAGAGCACGGCTCCCGAGGAGTATGAGAAGATCAAGGAAAATTTCCCCGAGCTCACGGAGGAAAAGAAGCGTATCATCGAGCAGGTGGTGGCCCTGCAGGTGCAGTGGATGGAAGCGTTTGCGGCAAAGTACCCGCATCTGGCGGACAATGCCAGAAGCGTCCACACCTACGAGGACAATCTGTTCAACACCTCCTACGAGACGTATCTGCGCGGGGAGGTGAGCACCTACTCCGATAAAATGCTGGAATTATATGGAAGATTTATCGCCGAATACGCTATGGAGGGCCGCAACCTGGCCTACGATACCATCACAAACAGCGTTTTTCTCTACGGCTACAAGAGCCTGGAGGAGGCGGAGCGCTTTCTGGCGTTATGATTTTGGGATAGAAAAATTTAACTGACTGATTTTTTGAAAAAATGTGCATGCTACTCCTTGCAGAGAAAAGCGGAAGCTTTTTGCTGCGGATCGAAGAGGGAAACCGATCGAGGAAACAAAAAAGGAGAATATGCCATGGACACAATGACGGGAATGACCGGAGCGGGAACGCCCCTGCCCCTGACGGGGATGCCCTTTGGCATCGGTGTGGCGCTGTCGGACAATGAGGCGGCGGCAGACAGTTTTTCCAACCTGAGCGAGACGGAGAAGGAACATCTGATCCTGCGCTGCAAGGACGCGCGCTCCGAGGCGGAGGTCCAAAAGATCCTTAATTCCGTGGCGCCGGACAGCGGGGCCGCTATGCTGGCGGAGGAGGAATCCACCGTGTATGGGCCCCTGGAGAACACCAATGCCACGGGAGCGTTTTAGGGCTGCCCGCTGAAACAAAAACACCTGCCTTCGGGGCTGATCGCATCAGCCACAGGAAGGCAGGCGTTTGTTTCAACTTTAATTTTAATACCATCCGCCGTCCAAGGTGATGATCTGACCTGTCAGATAGGAGGGAGCCTGCAGGATCTGGAGCGCCATACGGGCGACCTCCTCCGGCGTACCGATCCGGTCCGCGGGTATTTCCTCCCGAAGCGCATCCAGCTCCTCCGGCGACAAATGCTCATTCATGGAGGTGTCGATCACGCCGCAGGCGATGGCGTTTACGGGGATGCCGCTGGGGGCGAGCTCCTTGGCCAATGCCTTTGTGAACGCGTTCATTCCCCCTTTTGAGGCGGAGTAGGCCACTTCCATGGAGGCTCCCACATTTCCCCATACGGAGGAGATGTTGAGGATACGCCCCTCGTGCTTTTTTAGAAAGATTGGGACCGCGCATTTGCAGGTGTAAAAGCAGCTGTCCAGGTTGACGGCCATAATCCGCCGCCAATCCGCCTCCTCCATCTCGGAGAGAAGGCCCACGTAAGAGATACCGGCATTGTTGATGAGCACATCCAGCCGGTCGATATGAGAAAATACCTCCCGCACCTGCTCCAGGCTTCCCATATCGGCCTGAAAGGTCCGACAGGGAACCCCGTACTCTGCGGTCAGGGAGGCTGCAAGCTTTTGCAAGTCGTCGATGGATTGACCGCAGGTCAGAACCAGCCCATAGCCGGCCTCCGCACACACGCGGGCGATGGCGGCTCCGATCCCTCTGGATGCGCCGGTGATCAAGGCAATACATCGGTCTGTTGAATGATCCGGCATGAACGCCCTCCCTTCCTGTAAACGATTTTCCCGCCTCCTGGCGAGGCGTTTCTGGGTGTAAGTATACCATAAGTTAGGTGATTGCGAAATCCTTTTTTGGAGAAAACCCTGTGCGATACAGACAAGATCGCACACAGGGCATTATAGAGCCGCCGGTACTTATGCGCCGTACTCTGGCGCATTACGTACCGCTGCGAGCGATATATAGCGAAAGCGTGCCCTGTGGCGACTTGTCTGGGACGCACAGAGGTCTGGGACGCACAGAGGTCTGGGACGCACAGGGGTCTGGGACGCACAGAGGTCTGGATGCACAGAGGTACGGGTGCACAGGGGTACGGGACGCACAGGGGTACGGGATGCGCAAGGTTCTGGGACGCACAGGGTTTTAGGACGCACAGGGGTACGGGAGCGCAGATACACCTAGAGGTTTCGGAGAAGGTTTATTTCTCAAACACCTACTTCTCCTGTGAACCAGCGAAGGACTGCCCGAAGGATTGCCAGTGGGAGAAAGATTTGATAAACTGTATCTTGGCAGCGATAACACATGGTTAGATAACGCATAGGTAGGTAACACATAGGTAGGTAACACATAGTTACCACACGAGAGAAACACGAGGTGACTGCAATGTATGATGTGATTATCATCGGTTCCGGTCCGGCGGGACTTTCCGCCGCCATTTATGCCAGGCGCGCCGGCCTTAACATCCTGGTGATGGAGGAGAACGCTATGAGCGGCGGTCAGGTGCTGAACACCTACGAGGTGGACAACTACCTGGGGATGCCCGGGATGAACGGATTTGATATGGGAGCGAGTTTCCGGAAGCACGCGGATAAACTTCAGGTTCCCTTTAAAGAGGCGCGGGTGAAAAAAATCACCGATTGCGGGGACAAAAAGGTGGTGCACACCAGAAAGGAAACCTTAGAGACAAAGGCGGTGATCCTTGCGACCGGCGCCCAGCACGCGCATTTGGGAGTCCCCGGCGAGGAGGAACTTGCCGGACAGGGCGTGTCCTACTGCGCTGCCTGTGACGGAGCGTTTTTCAAGGGAAAGAATGTGGCCGTCGTGGGAGGCGGAGACGTGGCGCTGGAGGATGCGGTCTATCTGGCGCGCACCAGCAGGAAGGTGTATCTGATCCACAGGCGGGATGAGCTGCGGGGCGCCCACATCCTGCAGGAGGAGCTGAGCGCCCTGCCCAATGTGGAGATCCTGTACAGTCATGTGGTCCGACAAATCAACGGGAAGAACGAGGTAAGGGAGCTGCTGCTTCAAAATGTAAAGAACGGCGAGGAGTCGGCGCTTTCCGTAAACGGCGTGTTTATCGCGGTGGGGATCCACCCTAACACGGAGCTTTTGCGGGATCTGGTCTCCTGCGACGAGGAGGGCTATATTCTGGCGGGGGAGGACGGCGCCACGGACAGGGAGGGCATCTTTGTGGCCGGAGACGTGAGAAAGAAGCGGCTCCGCCAGATCGTCACGGCGGTGGCGGACGGGGCAAACGCGGCGACCAGCGCGGAAAATTACTGCCGTTTTTCCTGAAAGAGAGAATTTCTTTAAATTTTTTTTAAAAATTTTTAAGAGGGAGCTGCCCTTTGGCGTTCCCTTTTTTTGCGTTTTTACCACAAGATGTTGAAGAAAAAGAGAGAATAGGTTAAATATTTGCAATATTTAGTGAGATTTCGGTTCGTTTTCCCAATTTTTAGCGGCTGTTGACAAAGCCGGTTAAAAGTGCTATATTTGTTAACAGATGTAATAAATTTGTAACAAATCACAAGATAATTTGAAATAAATCAAAGATACTAAGGAATGAAGAGTAGGAGGAAAATATGTTTCATAAGCCTGTGAAGATTACAGCTTGTGCCCTGGCAGCAGCCATCACCTTTTCCGGATATCCTTTAATTGCAGATGCGGCCGGCACCTCGTCTGTTTTGCCCAGCGGCGGAGTCGATCTTACGCTTGCCAAAGGCAACACGCTGGAAAATGTGACGACCAGCAACAATACAAGCACGAATCTGCAGATAGAATCCATTGTGGAGAAATCCGATATCCCCGAGGAGACGATGGCGGCGGCTCTGGCAAGCTATGAGCCCACGGAGGAGGACACCTTCCGAAATCTGGTGATCGCACAGGTGAACGACTATGTGAATGTGAGGAATATGCCCAGCGAGGAGGGCGAGATCATCGGTAAGCTCTACGACGATTCCGTCGGCACTTTTCTCTCGGAGGAGAACGGCTGGTATTTGATCCAGTCCGGTTCCGTGAACGGCTATGTAAAGGGCGAGTACTGCGTGACCGGCGAGGCTGCGGTGGAGCTGGCCAGAGAGGTCGGCACCAGGATCG
>CANRLX010000068.1 GCA_947631615.1 uncultured Acetatifactor sp. | reverse complement strand
CTGGATGTGGTGCCCGGCAACACACCGGCAAAAAAGCTGTATGAAAGGTGCGGCTTCCGGTATATGGGCGATGCGGACTTAGAGAGGGGGATCGCGGAGATCCCTCTGTTTTCCATGTATGAAAAGGATCTGGAGGATTGAGGATTCGGAAGACTATGGGATTGGCAGGCCATGATGGACCTGTGAATGGACTTCAAATAACAAAATTAAAAAATCGAATGTTATCGTTCTGGCTTTTCTTATGCCGGAAAGTATGGTATAATGACCTTATTCGGGACAGGAAGCGGCCGAATGGCCATTCATACCGTGAATGCGGAGCATTCACGGCATAATGATTCTACCAGCGATCCACCGCATGAAAAGTAAATGCCGCTTTCTTTTTTTGCGCTGGTGATATAATGCTCCTATGTTATCTGAAACAGTTGAAGGAAAGTGATGCGATGAGGTATCAGTTACGCCATGCCGCCGGCATATACTGGCTTTTGGACACCTGTCAGGAGGGAATGCCCTATAAGGCGCCTCTTGCCATGAATCAAACGGGGGCGGACATCTGGAATATGATGATCAGGGGATTTCGCATGGATGAAATCGCGGAGAATCTCTGCCGGGAATACGAGACGGACAGAGAGACGGCAAGACGGGACATAGAACAGTTCCGGGCGCAGCTGGCAGGATTTGGGATAGAGGGAATAGACGAGAGGAAGCCTGAGCGGGGCATATGAATATATTTTTGATTGGCGGTGCCGGGAGTCTGGCCGATAATCTGATTATAAAATTTAAGAAAGAAGGACATAGAGTATATCTTCTTACGGGGAACAGGTTTGGCAATCAGCCTTACCAGAAAGTATTCGAACGTTATGATTTTACTTATGACAATAGTTGTCTGAATGAGATCTTCGAGAGCGTGAAGCCGGACATGACCGTTTTCCTGGGCGCTCATGACACCAATTTTCAATGGAATAACGAGGAGGCCGCGTCGGTAAAGTTCTGCTCCAGCCTGATGAATCTGCTGATGGCTTACGCTATGCTCAATTATGGCAGATTTATCTATCTGTCCTCCGATGCCGTCTATGGAGGAAACTATCCGGAAGATATCCCGGAAACGGCGCCGACCAGTCCGACTGGACTGAAAGGGATGGCTCTTGCCCAGGGCGAGGAAATGTGCGAGAGTTACCGGCGCACAAGAAATCTGGATATCATCACGCTGCGCCTGGACCATCTGTACAGTATTCCGGGCAGCCGGAAGGACGTGTCGGATATCTGCGGTAAGATGTGCCTGCAGGCGCTGGAAAAAAAGACAGTTACCTATCAGGAGGGAGTCTCTTTTTCCATGCTTTTTTTAAATGATGCAGTGGAGTTTATCTATCGTGCGTCCTGCTGTAAGGAGCACAGGCACTCCATTTACAACATATCCGCTTCGAGTGAGATCACTCAGAAGCATCTGGCCGAGATTATTCAGGAAGCCATGGGGGACGACGTGGGCATTGAGGCAAAGACCTCCGAGGACGTCGAGGAACGGGTCGTGCTGTCCAACCTTCTTTATGACACCGAATTCGGGAATCCGTTTTTCTGCAATGTGGCGGACACGGTAAAGAAGATAGCGGCCCAGATGAAAAAGAATAGCTTTGCGTTCCTGACAGGAGAGGAAGGAAAGCTGCCCTTTATGCAGCGTATCCTGAAAAAGGCGGGATGGTTCTTTCGCGCCGCCGTGCCGTTTTTGGAGAATATGGCGGCGTTCATCCCGTTCTTTATGCTGAATAACCGCGCTGTGGGAAGCAGGTATTTTGCCAATCTGGATTTTTATCTGCTGTATGTGCTGCTGTTTGCCATTGTGTACGGACAGCAGCAGGCCACCTTCTCCGCCGTGCTTGCCGTGGCCGGTTACTGTTTCCGCCAGATGTACGACCGTTCCGGGTTTGACGTGCTGCTGGATACCAATACCTATGTGTGGATCACGCAGCTGTTCATATTGGGGCTGATCGTGGGATATATGCGGGATTCTATCAAAAAGCTGCGCGAGGAAAGCGTGGAGGAGAAAACGTTCCTCTCCCAGCAGCTGGAAGATATTCAGGACATTAACGTCAGCAATGTACGGGTCAAGGACGCGCTGGAGACGCAGATCGTGAATCAGAGCGACAGCGTGGGGAAGATCTATACCATTACATCCGCCCTGGACCAGTACAACCCGGAGGAAGTGCTGTTCTATGCGTCGGAAGTGATGGGGAGACTGATCAAGAGCAAGGACGTGGCTATTTACACCGTTTCCAACAGGGCATATGCGCGTCTGTTCTCTTTTACCTCAAAGAAGGCCAGGATGCTGGGAAATTCCATCCAGTACACCCAGATGGGAGAACTGTATGAGACCCTGTGCCAGCATAAGGTGTTCATCAACCGTAAACTGGATGAAAAATATCCGCTGATGGCAAACGCGATCTTTGACGATGAGGATCAGATGCAGATGCTTCTGATGATCTGGGGAATTCCCTGGGAAAGCATGACCCTCGGCCAGGCCAATCAGCTTGTGATCATCAGCGCCCTGATCCAGAACGCGGTCCTCCGCGCCAACCGGTATCTGAACGCATTGGAGGCGCAGCGCTATGTGGAGGATACGCGCATGCTGGAGTCGGAGGCCTTCGGACGGCTGATGCAGGCTTACTTAACGGCGCAGAAAAAAGGACTGACGGAATGTACGGTCCTCAAGATCGAGGCGGATCCTTCGCTTTATCTGGAAGTGGGCAAGGAACTGTCGGGGAAACTGCGTCAGACGGACTACATAGGGATGCTGGAGGACGGAGGGCTGTATACGCTGCTGCCGAATACGGCGCGGGAAGATGCCCATTATGTCATAAAGCGTTTCTCGGATGCTGGATATAACAGCAGGGTCGTGGACGAGATATAAAGCGCCCGTTTCAGTGTCATCGGACTTCAGAAAGGGTTGGTTTGGGGATGACAGGACAGGAGTTTTGGTTCATCATACTTCTCATTTGCAATACGTTGGCAGCGCTCCTATATCTTCTGTGGAATCTGCTCCGCAAAAAAGAGAAGAGCAGGAGCTTTCTGTACCGGACTGTCATCATGATCCTCTGTCCGGTGACGGGGCCGTGCTTTTTTCTGCTCTCCTTTGTCTTATTAAAAATTTTCTTCACAAGGCCTGTCGATCTGGCGGATGTCATATTCAGCAAGGAGCGGGTGAGCACCTTTGTCCATGCGGAGGAAAACGAACGCAACCTTGTTCCTTTGGAGGAGGCTATCGAGATCACGGATACGGAGAACCTTCGGGATATGATGATGAACGTGGTGCGGGGAGATATCCAGAAATCCCTGGCGGCTATCGCGCTGGCCCTGAACAGTGAGGACACGGAAACGGCCCATTATGCGGCTTCCGTGCTTCAGGACGCCTTAAATGATTTTCGGATGAATGTGCAGAAACAGTATCAGATGGCGCTTTCGGAAGAGGCGGATCAGGCCGGCTGCGCGGAAGTGCTGGCGCAGTATATGGATCAGGTGCTGGCGCAGCATGTGTTCACCGATATGGAACAGAAAAACTACGTAAAGATGATGGATCAGGTCTGTGAAGTCCTGTTCATCAAGGACCGGGGGCGTATGACGAGCGCGATGTACGAAGCGGTCAGCCTGCGGCTCCTGGAGATCGAAAATTTTGAGGACTGTCAGAAGTGGTGCGAAAGGGCGGCGGCGCAGTATCCCAACTCACTGGCTACCTATTCCTGTCAGCTGAAGCTTTATTTTAACAGCGGACAGAAAAAACGGTTTTTTGAAGTGCTGGAGGAACTGAAAAATTCCCTGGTGGTATTGGACAGCGAGACGCTGGAACTGATCAGAGTATTTTTATAGAGTTTTTGAGGCTGGAGAGGAGGTGCGGAACATGTCGATGGCAACGCTCACTTTATGTCAGCTGGCGGGCATGTCCTGCGCCTACCTGTTCGTGACGGTGGGACTGCCGGCGTTTGTATTCGGCAGAAAACTCTCAGGCCGCAGAGCGCCGGAACGGTTCCTGCTGTATTTTATGACCGGCAACTTCTTCGTCATGAATCTGGTCTTTATTCTGCAGCTTCTGAAGATATCGCACCCGGCCACACTGATACTGGGTACCCTGCTGCCCGTCGTGGCAGCCAGGATAAAGGTAAATCATATCCCGGTAAAGGAAAGATTCCTGAACTTCACTCAAACGCTCCGCAGGCTGGCCGGCGGCCAGATGGGGGTAAGGACGGGAATCTACAGATTGGGCTGCAGTGCGCGGGGGATGCTGCGCCGGTTCTGCCGCTGGGCGGGTTTTTACCTGGGACGCCGTTTTTTCGACTGTGCGCTGATCGCGCTGCTGCTGGTCTGGCTGTGGTATATTTACGGGACGAACCTGCTGGAAGCTTACGGCTACAAGGCTTCGGATCTCCTGGTACATAATTACTGGATCAACGCGCTGAGCGACAACGATATTTTTGTGGCGGGAGTATACCCGCACGGTTTCCACTGTGTGATCTATTATCTTCACGCCGTGTTCGGGATTGAGACTTTTGTGCTTTTGAGGATCTTTGCATTTGTGCAGAATGTGATGCTGCATCTGATGCTGCTGTTCGTCCTTCGGCTGTGCTGCCGCTCCAGGTATTCGGCCTATGCGGGCGTCTTTGCCTTTGCGGCGGGGACCTATTTTAAAAGTCATACCTATTCCCGGTATTACGCTACTCTGCCGCAGGAATTCGGTATTATATTTATCTTGCCGGCGATCTATTTCGGCTTTGCCTTTTTTGAGGAGAGAAGGAAGGAACTGATGGCCGAACCGGTAGATAGGCCGGAGAAGAAAACGAAAGATATACCGGAGAAGAAAACGGAAAGTATGCCGGAAAAGGAAACGGAAGGTATATCGGAGAGCGGCCCGGAGGATGGGCTGAAAAACGAAACGGAAGGTATACCGGAGAAGAAAACGAAAGCGAAAAAGGCGCAGATGAGGGCGGAAAAGAGAAAAGCGAAGAAGATAAAAAAAAAGAAAAGGGATCCTTTTTCCCCGGTCAATCTCTCGCTGGCGGGTTTTTGTATGAGTTTCTCCATGACGCTGGCAGTGCACTTTTACGGCACCATGGTGGCGGGCATTTTCTGTGCCGCCATGGCATGTGGTTACTGCTTCCTTTTCTTTCGGAGAAAGTATTTCTGGAAGGTGGTATCCACCGTGACGCTCAGCGTAGTCATTGCGGTCATGCCGATGCTGATCGCGTTCTTGGGGGGAACGCCTCTGCAGGGCTCTCTGGGATGGGGAATGAACATTATTCTCGGCGGGAAAAGCAGCACTCAGCAACAGCAGGTGGTACAAACGCCGCAGCCTGCCGGAACCGGGGGAGAACTTCTGCCGGAGGAAGGCTTATCCGCCGTCGGGAATGGAGAGACGATGTCTTCTCCGAGCGCCGGCACAGAAAATGTTGTGCAGCCTGCTGTGCAGCCCGGCCTGAAAGAGAGGTGGGAACGCTTTCTGGAAAAACTGTCCCGGGCATGGAACGCCATGGAAAACAGATTGCAGAATTATGTGTTCAGTCTTCCCTTTCGAAACGGTGTGCATTGGATCATGATATCTTTTCCGGGGCTGATCGGACTGGGGCTTTTTTATGTTCTGGCCCGGAGGCCATGCTATGGGGCCATGTTGGCTTCCACGGGATTTTACATGCTGTTTATGTGCGTCATGCTGAGCGCAGGCACTTTTGGCCTGCCGTCCTTGATGGACGGCAACCGCGGAAGCATTTACTTCGCATATACCTATCCGGCCGCGCTGGCTTTTGCGTTGGACGCCGTACTGTATCTGCCCTTTTTCCTGCTTAAGGGAAAAGCATGGAGGGTGGGAAGAGCGCTTTTGAACGGACTGTCGCTTGTCTGCGTCTTCGGGCTTCTGTATTACACTGCGGAAGCGGGATGCCTGAAGGAGCCAAGACATACCGGGGCTCAGGAGATGAACGAGACGGTGGTCTGTCTGACAAATATCATCAAAAGCGAAAAGGACTTTACCTGGACGATCGTTTCCGCCAATGATGAACTGCGGATGGGATGGGATCACGGATATCACTACGAGACGATCACCTTTCTGCAGGAGATGGAAAGGGCTTCCACTGACACTCTGATCCGGATCCCTACCAAAGCGGTCTACTTCTTTGTTGAGAAGATCCCTGTGGATTATAATGTGTCCTACGCCGGAAGCGGGCAGGCCATATCGGAGGAGGGGGCTTCCAGCGCACTGCCTCGGGGAAGCGGCATCAACGTTTATCAGGGCATGAACCGCTGGATCGTGATGTCGCGTATGTACTACTGGGCGGAGACATTCCGGCAGCGCTGCCCTAATGAAATGGCCGTCTACATGGAAACGGACAATTTTATCTGTTATCGTTTGGAACAGGATCCCAGCCGCCTGTACAATCTTGCATTGGATTACGGGTACAACGAGTGGGGCTATATCCCTGAAGAAACAGTGGATTGAGAGGAAAAATGGTATCAAGGAGAAACTTTATCAGCATCCTGATGATGATGGCCGTTATGTTCTTCATGTTTCAGTTTTCACAGGTTGCAAGAGAGGGTCAGAGCAACTACAACACAAATATTTATCTCGGCGGGGAGGCTTTGTCTGGCGAAGAACGCTGGTGCGCTGAGGACGCGGATGAGTTCGGGGGTGAGTCCGGTCTTGCCGTCCTTTTTGCCGAAAGAGGCAGTTCTGTGGAAACAGTGGTATCACAGTGGTGCGAGTATACAAAAAGAAGACTGGTCGTCTGCAGAGGGGTGGAGGATTACGCTGTCTCTGAGGATCGTCTGCCGGAGGCTGTCCTGGTCGATTCTGCCGGAATGGATCTGGCAGGCGCGATGGAGACCTTTGAGGAGATCACCGATCTGGGGATCACGCTGATCTTTTGTAACCTGCCGGCCCCGCAGGTCATCGGAGACTCTGAGGAACTGCAGAAGCTTCTGGGGATCCAGAGCGTCAGACAGGACAGCATAGAGGTGGAGGGGATCCATTTGCTGAGCGGTTTTTTACTGGGCGGGGAAAGCATGTATCTGGCAGAAACGGAGGAACAGGAAAAATTACAGGATCTTGATCTGAATGTGCCCTGGTATATTACAGCCGGGGGAACGAAGACTTATATGGTGGGAGTGCTGGATAAGCTTTTAAAGGACGTGGAAGCGAAAAATGAGTATTTTCCGGCACTGATCTGGAGGAACGGCTATAACCGGGCGAGCGTATTTGCCGTAAACGGCGATTATATGGACAGTATGCAGGGAATCGGCATTCTGGATGCAATGATGTATGAGGCGGATTCCTATGCGCTGTATCCGATAGTGAACGCGCAGAATATTGTGGTGGCGAATTTCCCGGACCTTACGGGAGAAAACGATGAGAAGATGCTGGAGCTGTACAGCAGGGATGCGAAGGGGATCCAGCAGAATGTGTTCTGGCCGGCTCTTTCCGGACTGGCGCTGCGGAGCCAGTATCGCCTGACCTGTCTTATGGAAGCCCAGTATGACTATGGGGACAGTGCGGAGCCTTCTGCGGAGACCATTCCCTTTTATCTCCAGCAGTTCAGAGAGTCCAGCGCCGAAGCGGGACTTTCCCTGACCCATTCTGAGGACACGGATCTGGGGGACAAGCTGGAAAGAGACAATGCATTTTACGATTCGATGGGGGAGCCCTATCTTTTCGGCGCGGCCTTTGCACAGGAGAAGGATCTGGAGGAACTGGAGCCGGAACTTTCCAATGTGGATTTTCTTAAGAGCGTCAGGACCATCGCCTGCGAGACGGAAGGGGATGTCCCGGTGGTGTCCTACTATAGCGATGCCGTGACCCTGCAGAGCATCACCGCGCTGGCGCCGGTGCACAAGTATTCGGACAATCTGAAGCTGAAATGCTTTGAGACAGCGCTGGGATATTCCAATACTCTGATAGACATGCACGATATTCTATGGCCTGAGAGCGAGGAGGACCGATGGGAAAATGCTTCGGAGGGAATGGTCAGCAATCTGGACACCTATTGGAAGCCTTTTTCAGGATTTCAGAACACGACATTGTCAGAGAGCGATGCAAGGGTCCGTTCTTTTCTGAATCTGGGTTATCAGGATGAGAGGGAGGGGGACGCCATCCGGCTGAAATTGTTCCATTCCGGCGAGGGATGGTTTTTGCTGCGGACTCATGGGGAGCGCATTGCCGATATGACGGGCGGCGAATATCAGGAAGCGGAGAAAGATGCCTACCTGATCCATGCGCTGAGCGAGAACGTGGAGATCGCGCTGGAAAAAGAAGGGGGGGCACTCCTGTATGGAGATATGTATTATCGCTGAAGGATGCTATCCCTATGTGGTCGGCGGCGTATCAGGCTGGATAAACAGCATGATCCGGTCTTTTCCGAACGTTGATTTCAGCGTTCTGGCCGTGGTGCCAGACCGTTCCATGAGAGGAAAGTTCGCCTATGAACTGCCCCCCAATGTGAAAACGGTGTATGAGTCCTATTTGAGCGATCTTGACTGGGAGGGCGGAAAGAAAAAGGGAAAGCGTACCAGATTGAACAAGCGGGAATATCTGGCGCTGCGAAACATTATCCTGAATCAGGATGTGGACTGGGATACGGTCTTTGACATGTTCCAGAAGGAAAGCTTTTCCATTGATGACCTGCTGATGGGGGCGGATTTTCTTCACATCGTGCAGGAGTGCTACAAATACCGTTATCCCCAGATCGTTTTTTCGGACTTTCTGTGGACGATGCGTTCCATTTTCCTGCCCTTGTTCCTGATCCTGAAAACGCCGGTCCCCAAGGCGGATATCTACCACTGCGTGGCCACCGGGTATGCCGGAGTGCTCGGAAGCATGGCGAAGCATTTTCACCGCAGCGCCCTGGTGATCTCGGAGCACGGCATTTACACAAGAGAGCGGGAGGAGGAGATCTTAAAGGCCGGCTGGGTTGCGGGAATCTACAAAAATATCTGGATCGACCAGTTCCGCAGGATGTCCATGCTCGCCTATTCCCGGGCCGACGCTGTGACCTGTCTCTACACCCATGCCAGAGAACTGCAGATCGGTCTGGGGTGTCCGGAGCAGAAGATCCGCGTCACGCCTAACGGCATTGACATGGAACGGTTTCGGGACCTGCCGGGGAAGACTGCAGAGGATGAAAAATACATCAATATCGGGGCAGTGCTGCGGGTGGCGCCGATCAAGGACGTCAAGACCATGATACGGGCCTTCGCCTTTGCGAAGGAAAAACTGGCGAACCTGAAGCTGTGGATCATGGGGCCTACGGATGAAGACGAGGATTATGCGAAGGAATGCTTTGACCTGGTGGATGCGCTCCATGTAGAGGATGTGATCTTTACGGGGCGGGTCAATGTGACGGAATATCTGGGTCGGATGGACTTTACGATACTGACAAGCATCAGCGAGGGACAGCCCCTGACGATCCTGGAGAGTTTTGCCGCCAGAAAACCGGTGATATCCACCGATGTGGGCTGCTGCCGGGAACTGATCTACGGCGAGGACGATCACGGAACGGCGGGTATTCTGTGCCATATCATGAATACGGCGGAGCTGGCTGCCGCAATGGTGGAGATGGGAAAATCGCCCCGCCTTCGCAAGGAGATGGGGGAAAACGGGTATAAGAGGGTCGCAGACAGCTATCAGATCTATCAGATGATCGCGGCCTACAGGGAGATCTACGGACAGGTGGGCTGGGCCTACGGAAAATTCCTTCCGCCCCAGGAGAAGGAAGCGGACGACGAACTTGCAAAGGATTACAGATATACGGAGGAAGACCTGGCTGAGGCGGAAGGAATCGATGCGCGGACCTGGGCGGAGGGAATCGACGCGGAGGCCGGAGAGGGCGAAGATGATCTCGATCACGGGTCTGAGGGAGACGGCTTGCCTGCAGACGGGGCACAGGATCCGTATGATCGCCGCTCCTGGGACAACGAGGAGGTCGAACTGGGATATGAAGACGAGGACTGGGACGATGAGGCTGAGTCTGGATATGAAGACGAGGACTGGGACGACGAGGCTGAGTCCGGATATGAAGACGAAGGCTGGGATGACGCGGAACCTGACCTGGATTACGGGGACGGGGAAAAAGACAGACACATAGGTTAAAAGACAGGCACATAGGTCAACAGAGGGAACGGTCAGCCGCCTGGGCGGCAGAATGAGAGGAAATATGGCGGGAATCGGTGTCAGACTGAACAGAATATACAGCAAGAACAGTATCTTGACTCATCTGTACGGCTTTGCCTACAGTATGGTGGTCACGGTAGCGCCCATGTTTCTGGTCATTCTGGCCATTATGATCATGGAAAGGATACTGGGTTATTCCCGGATAGGCTATGCGGAAAGAGAACTGTTTTCCTGTACGGTGCTGTACATTTTCATCTTTTCGCTGCTGGCCACTGCTCCTTTTAACGCAGTGCTCTCCAGGTACATGTCCGATGTGATCTATGAGGAACAGTACGAGGATATCATGCCCTGTTTTTATGTGGGCGCGGTCATGAACATCGCGCTGAGCTGCCTGATGGGGATCCCTTTTTGTCTCTGGGAATACTTTGTGGGACAGGTATGGATCTTTTATGTGTTCATGGGTTTCTGCGGGTATGTGGCGCTGGTCCTGGTGTTTTATTCCATGCTGTATCTGTCCATCTGCAAGGATTACAGGAAGATCTCCTTTTTCTTCTTTATCGGGATGCTGGTGACGGTCCTGCTGTCTCTGGTCATGGTATACCTTCTTGGGGTGAGCGTGACCACATCCATGCTGTTTTCCCTGGACCTGGGGTTCCTGGTGATCGGAAGCCTGGAATTTGCCCAGATCCGCTGCTATTTTCGGGAAAACAGCGGAAGGTATAAGGCTGTGCTGGGATATTTTAAAAGGTACTGGCAGCTGGTCGTTACGAATTTCCTGTACATCCTCGGTCTTTACATCCACAATTTTGTGTTCTGGAGCACGGATATGCATATGGTGGTGGCGCATAGCTTTGTGTGCATGACAGCCTACGACATGGCATCCTGCCTGGCGATGTTTACCAATATAACGGCCTCCGTGATCTTTATATCCCGGGTGGAAATGCATTTTCATGAATATTATAAGCGGTATTCCGAGGCCGTGATCGGCGGGACCGGAATGGATATCGAGAAGTCAAAGCGGAGGATGTTCCGGCAGCTGGCAGAGGAGCTGATGAATCTGGTCCGGCTCCAGTTCATCGTCTCCGTGGTGGCATTCCTGGTCTTTATCATCCTGCTTCCCCGGATAGGGTTCGGCGGTATGATCATGAAGATATATCCCTGTCTCGCAGCCGGATATTTTATTCTGTTCATCATGTATTCGGCCATCATCTTTCTGTATTATTTTAACGACCTGACCGGATCGGCGGTCACCGCCCTTGCCTTCTGCCTGGTCACCTTTCTGGGCAGCATCGCCGCCACGCATCTGACGGCTGTCTGGTACGGGATCGGTCTGGTGGCCGGTTCCACAGTAGGATGGTGTATGGCTTACCGGCGGCTGCGGATCATGGAAAAAAATCTGGACGTGCATATTTTCTGCAACGGTTCCATCTTAAAGAGGGGGCACGGCGGCCGGCCCTCGAACAAGGTGTATGAGAGGAATGCTGTGACGGCCGGGAAAGGAAAGGAGAAAAAACAATGAATCCGGGAAATATCTTACAGATCATCATCATTGCAACGGGAATCTTTATCGAGATCGTGACGATCAACTCTCTGGCGCACAGGAAGATGACGGAATCCTTCTGTCTTGCCTGGGGATTGATCGCGCTGATCCTGATAGTGGCCGGGATCCTCCTGCGGCCTACGGAGTGGAGCAGCTTTATCAGTCCCATGGGCCTGGCGCTTGTGATCATGGTAGGCTTCTGCGCGGTCTATGTGGCGTATTTCATGAGCACAAAGGTGTCGGAACTTTCCCGAAAAAATCAGGAACTGGCCATACAGATCTCCCTGTTAAGTCAGGAAAACCAGCAGCTTGCAGGGCAGCTGGAGCGGCTGGCGGAAATTGTGGAGGAAGGGCGGAAGGGTGAGACAGTTGAAAAAGATCCTGATCGTGATTAATACGCTGGGGCATGCGGGGGCGGAGACCGCTCTTCTGGAACTGCTGCGCCATATGGATCCGGAAAAGTACCGGGTAGATCTCTTTGTGCTGATGGGACAGGGGGAGATGGTACACAGGCTTCCCGGACATGTGAACCTTCTGAACCGGAGCTATGACGATTGTTCCGTGCTGAGCGAAGAGGGAAAGGCCCGCCTGAAAAGGCATGTGGTCCGGACACTGCTCAGCCGGGGAACGGTCATCCGGATGGCGCCTTATCTGTGCCGGCAGCTGGCCGGGATGCTGAAGCGGGGGAGAGTGCAGCCGGATAAGCTTCTCTGGCGGGCGATGGCGGCGGGCGCACAGCGTTTTTCGGAGCATTATGATCTGGCGGCAGCCTATCTGGAGGGAGGAGCCGCTTACTATGTGACGGACTATGTCAGCGCGGACAAAAAGGCGGCGTTCATCCATGTGGACTATGTTCAGGCCGGGTATAACAGAAGCCTTGACCGGGGCTGTTATGTGAAGATGGACCGCATTTTTGCGGTTTCTGATGAAGTGCGGGATAGTTTCCTGTCGGTCTATCCCGAGTGCGGGGAAAAGACCGAAATCTTCCATAATCTGCTGGATCAGGAAAGGATCAGGGAACAGGCAGAGGAACCCGGAGGATTTACGGACCGCTTTGACGGGTATCGGATCCTGACTGTAGGCAGACTGACCAGCCAGAAGGATTTCACCGTCTCCGTGGAAGCCATGCGGCTGCTGAAGGACAGCGGCGTTAAGGCAAGGTGGTATATTCTCGGGGAGGGAGAAAAGCGGGGGGAACTGGAAACGAGGATCCGGCAGCTGGGACTGGAACAGGATTTTTTCCTGCCGGGAGCGGTGGAGAATCCCTATCCCTATATGCTGCAGGCGGACCTCTATGTACATGCCACGCGCTTTGAGGGAAAGAGCATCGCCATTCAGGAGGCTCAGACGCTGGGCTGCGCCATTATCGCGTCAGACTGCAGCGGCAACCGGGAACAGATCGAGCAGGGGCGGGACGGGATCCTGTGCGAGATGACGCCGGAGGGGATCTTTAGATGTGTGAAGGAGCTTCTCGCCGATGAAGAAAAACGGAAATCCTTCGGACGGGCCGCAGCCGCCAGGGAACTGACGGATGTGCGGGAGGTCAACAAGCTTCTGGATTTGGTGAAATAGCCGTGAACGCGGCGGAATGAGAGGGAAATATGCAGGGAAAGCCAAAGGAATTACTGATCATCATCCCCGCCTACAACGAGGGAAAAAACATCCCGGCAGTGCTGGATCAGCTGGAGAAGCCGGAAATCTCGGAAATTGCGGATATACTCGTCATGGATGACGCATCTGTGGACAATACGCGCCAGATCGTTCTAAGCAGGGGCCATACGGTAGTCACGCATGTATTTAATCTCGGATACGGCAGCGGGCTGCAGCTGGGATATAAATATGCGGCAAAAAGAGAATATCGATATGTCATTCAGATGGATGCGGACGGCCAGCATGACGTCTGTAACGTGAAGGCGCTGTATGATAAAATGAGGACGCCGGATCCGGAAGGGCATTTCCCTGATATCGTCCTTGGTTCCCGCTTCCTGGAGGGGAGCGCTCCGTTTCCTGTGGGAAAAGTGAAGAAGATCGCGGTAAGGCTTTTCCGGGCGCTGATCCGCATGGGGACCGGCAGACACATCATGGATCCCACTACGGGACTGCAGGGGCTGAGCAGACGGGCTTTTACATATTACGCTACCTACAGCCATTTTGATGACAGGTATCCGGATGCCAACATGTTACTGCAGATGCTGCTTTTGGGATTCCGGGTGGAGGAAGTGCCCGCAGTGATGCACGCCCGGACGGAGGGCGTGAGTATGCATTCCGGCCTGAAACCGGTGTTCTATATGTTCCGCATGATGTTCTCTCTGATCGCGGTGTGGGTAAGGATCAAACTGTACAAGGTTGACGTGGGAGCTGCAGATGAACAAGAGGAAACTGAAAAAAGCACGGCTTGTTGAGAGCGTTGAAGAACTGCAGAACCCTGGACGGGGCTGGTACCAGATCCACACGTTTGCCGCGGAGGAGGACTTTTCACGGGAGGAACTGGGATGGTGCCTGGGGGACGGGAATACGCTTGCGCTGGCCTTTATCGACATCGGATACTACAGAGAGCGCGCTTTGGACGATAAGTGTCTTTCCAATATAGACGATATCCTTGACTGCTTTGAACAGAACGGACGGGATGTGATACTGCGGATCGCTTACGAC
The DNA here is from genome assembly GCA_947631615.1 of uncultured Acetatifactor sp. Classification (GTDB taxonomy): domain Bacteria; phylum Bacillota; class Clostridia; order Lachnospirales; family Lachnospiraceae; genus Acetatifactor. The sequence continues at coordinate 2,627 of CANRLX010000068.1, read as the reverse complement.
AGGGAGGGCAGGGCCGAGGAACGGGAGCCTTATTCCCTGTCGCAGGTCGTAGATCATCTGGAGCAGTTAGGCCCCGTCCTCTCCAGGCATGCGGAGCATATCTTTGTGTATCAGGGCCTGCTGGTGGGAAGCTGGGGAGAGATGCACAGTTCCCGGTTCATCACCGAGAACCGGCTGGAACGTCTGGCGGATGTGCTGGGAAAATATCTCGGCGGGCGCACTTTTCTGGCGGTCCGCAGACCTGTATACTGGCGGATGCTGCATCCTGACGGGAAATTGGATCCCCATACAGGGATGGGACTTTTTGATGATGGAATATTCGGTTCGGATACTCATCTGGGAACCTTTGGCCGGGAACCGGCTGCCGAAGCCGGCTGGGGAAGGGCGTGGAGCGCGGAGGAGGAACTGGATTTTGAAGAGAAGCTTTGTATTGGGGCGCCTCAGGGGGGAGAGGTCCTGTACGAGGAGGGGCAGGCCGAAAAGAGGTCTCTGGCCGGGACGGTGGAGCGGCTGAAAAAGATGCGGATCAGCTACTTGAACTGCGTTTACGACCGCAGGATCCTGGAACTGTGGCGACATATGAAATGGGAGGGAAAAGGTCCCTGGAACGGCGTAAACGGCTTTGATTATATTGGACGTCATCTGGGCTACCGGTTCTGCGTAAGGAGCGCAAGAATGACAGCTGCGGGAGGAAGGAAAGGGCTGCCGGCACAATGTCTGTGGGAAATCTCTGTGGAAAATACAGGATTTGCGCCATGCTATCAGCCGGCGGAGGTCTGGCTGGAATGGGAGGACAGCCGGGGGCGGATCTGCCGAAAGGATCTTGCGCTCGAACTTGACAAGATCCTGCCGGGCGAGACCAGGACGGGGATCTGTGTCACCGACCCCGCCCAGGGGGAGTTCCGCCTTTACGCCGCCCGTAAAAAAGACGGACACTCTATCTGGTTTGCCAACGTTCCCGAAGGAGGGAAAGGAGTCCTTCTCGGGAGGGTGGTATGACTGTCAGCGTTCCCAGAATGATCCTGCCCGCAGAGTCCGTATTTTCATTGGCAAATTGGATGATCCGCCCCGTGTAGGGATCGGATAGAAAGAAGGAGACCTGATAAGCGCCCTCCGGCAGGCCGTCTAGCGCCAGGGGGAAGGAAAAATCACTCTGGCAGCCTCCGCCCACCGTGCGGTTGTCAAGCTCCAGGGGCAGCAGGAACTGCAGGCCCGTGTCCGTATTTTCCAGGGAAAGATAACTGTCGAAAAGCCGATAGGAGGGGGCAAATCCCGTGTTTTTCACGGTCACTGTAAAAACGCCGGAATTTTTGTCCAGCGCATCGTATGAGAAGCCGGAGGCTGTTACAAGATAGCGGTAGCCCAGATGCGCCGCCACATACTCGTAACCGCTGACGCCGTCAAAGCAGTCATCCCCGTGATAAACGGTTTCTTTCCACTTGTCCAGGACAGCTGCGTCGTGGTCGCAGTTCAAGTAGGTGATATGCATTTTGGCCAGATCCGGCAGCGCGTTCTCAAGGTCGCTGTAGGGATTGTCGATTACCGTCTCGCCGCCGTTTGGCACAAACTGGCAGATCTGGTCCTGAAAGGCGATCTCCTCTTCCCGGGTCCCCTTGTCCTCCGGAGCGGAAGTGTCAGCGTTCGGTGTGTCATCGTAGGTGCCGAGGTCATAGACGGAGCCCAGCATTCCGTCATTGAAAAGCCCCAGCCTGGAACCGAGGGAGCCGTCATGGGCCGTCTCTGCCGACACGGGATTCCTGGTCTGTGTCACACCGCGCAGGTGGGAAGGAGTACGTACTGCAAGATAGATAGAGGGATCCGTGGCCAGCGCCAGATGGCTCATTAACAGCCGGTTGTTCTCATGGGAACCGAATTTGGTCTGAGTCATCTCCCCGCAGTTTCCTGTGAAGGTGCTCTGCAGAAGGAACACGGCGTCAGCGTAACGGTTCACCACGCTGCTGACCTGGTCCATGTGGCGCAGGATCTGTTCGATGCTGTCCGGTTCTGTTTCCAGCGCTTTTCCGTCCCAGTCATAGAGGAACCGGAGAATTACCTGACGTTTGGAATCCTGAATTTCCCTCAGGATTCCATCCAGCTGTTCCAGGGCGTTACTGCTTAAGTCAGTGTCCGCGTAATTCTTCAGATTGATCTGTACCAGCATCAGAGGAAGGCTGCCGGAGTCTATGTACTGTCTTGCGCGTTTTGCGGTATCCTCCGGGGCGTCCTCGGAGAGCGTAAAGCCATACATATGATGAAATCCCCGAAAGGGATTGTCAAGGGGAGCGCTGGTCTCCCCGCAGACGGCCGGCTGGTAGGACAGGGGGCGGTAGCTGTGATACAGTTCGGTCATGTACAGGGCGACCGCCAGAGCGATACACAACAGTACGGGCAAAAGGATCAAAATTTTTTTGATTATTTTTTTCATGGGATTTCCTCTTGAACGGGTGATGTTTGTATTATATCATGGAGCGGGGGAAATTGCTATCCTCTTCTATGCCATGGGACTTATTCTGTTTTGATTCGGAGGCGCAAAGCGGTATGAGAGAAGAAATCGATTTTGTAGTGACCTGGGTGGACGGGAGCGACAGGGCCTGGCGGGAGGAAAAGGCCCGGTATTCAGGGGAGGG
>CANRLX010000067.1 GCA_947631615.1 uncultured Acetatifactor sp. | reverse complement strand
ACGCATTAGAGGACTGGGATATGTGGGTGAGATATTCTCTTCACACAGATTTTTGCTTTGTATTCAAAACCACCTCTTTGTATCGAGTGCCGGCAGTCAGGGAAGCCAATACCGCTCGTCAAAAGACCCTGGACGATGCGCTTACCATAGTAAGAGAAAAGCATAAAGCGTATATGCAGCAAATCAGTGTATACGACATAGCAATGATGTGCGAACATCTGTAACAATGCTTTCCGCCGGAAATCATGCGAAAGAATAGAGGGCAGCTTAAATTGGAGGAGGTGTTATGGTATGTCAAAGCACATTGGCGTACAAATGCTGGAATTTCCGCAAAAAGGGGATGATCGGGGACATTTGGTGATTGTAGAAGGTATGGCTGATATCCCATTTGAAATCAAGCGGATTTTTTATATCTATGGTTCTGCTTCCGATGTCATTCGTGGGCAGCATGCCAATCGGAAAAGCGAGTTTTTATTGGTCAATGTTGCAGGATCCAGCAAAGTTTGTGTCAAAGACGGAAAAGGAAACGAAGCAATTTTTGCCTTAAACCGTCCCCATACCGGAATATATATTCCTGCAATGATCTGGAAGGATATGTATGATTTTAGCGAAGATTCCGTTTTGCTCTGCCTGGCCTCAGAGCACTATGACCCGGACGAGTATATCCGCGACTACGATGAATTTGTAAAAGTAATTTTAAATGAGAAGGAATAGATACTATCTGACTGCACCGGAAACGTATGGGTAAAATTATGCTGATTAAGAAAAAAATTTACAATAACACCACAATAAATATTGTGATTTTTATGGGTTTTATGTTCTTTGCCATATTTGCCAACCGATCATTGATTTTGGGCGAAAATCTTATGAAATGGGATATTTGGCAGGCGGAATATCCTTATCAGGTACTGGTCTCAGATGCTTTGGCACAGGGACAGATGATTCTATGGAATCCGCTCTTTCAATATGGCACTCCTAACTATGCGATAATCGGTACGCCCATATGGTATCCGTTTACCCTGTTACTTGCATTGTTTGGATATACACCCTCTGTCCTGGCATTTTCCTATGCTTCCCATGTGGCGTTGGGTGGATTTGGGATGTATTTATTGACCAGGCAGGAATTGTGTCATAACGATAAAGCTTCCGGAAATATTTTGATCACCAGTGTGATAGCTGGCCTGATATATTGCAGCTCCGGACTTTTTTTGTCTAATGCTGAGCACATTATGATTATTATTTCTGCGGCATGGATCCCCTATGTCTTTTTCTTCATGCGCAAGTATGCAGAGCAGAAACAGCTTGTTTTCGCCATGCTGTCCGGCTGCACAGCCGGAATGATCATTTTAGGCGGATATCCGGAGCTTTTTTACAATACCTTCTTATTTCTCAGTTTATATACACTTTTTTGGACATGGGACGGCAATAAGGCAGGCCTGAAAACGCTCGGTCTGGCTATAAAAAATGTCTTTGTAGTAGGTGTTTTTGCTATTTTAAGCGGCGCCATTACCATAATCCCGTTTTTAAATACCGCAAATTTGTTGACCAGAACCTCATCGACCGGCCAAGTTCCACGAGGGGAAACACTGAGCGCCTTGATGACGGCACTTTTTCCCAATATGGTGTCCATTATCCCTTTCAACGACGTCAGCATGGTAAATTTTTACATCAGTATTTTGGCAATCCTACTGATCCCTATTGCTGTCCGGCTGAAGAATAAGTATGTTTTCTTTTATTTTGGTATGGCCTTTTTTGCCCTGTCTTTGTGTATGTGTTTTAATACCTTCACGCACAGTGTACTGTATCGGTTCCTTCCTATGTATCGGACATTTCGTTTTCCTTTATTGAACAGATGTTTTATAGCAATTTTTGTGATTTTATGTGTCTCCAGGGTTTTAAATGAGATATTGTGTCAAAAACACATTTCATCGGCAATAAAGTATGCAAAATATTTGTTTTTATTTACGCTGGTATGCGCTTTTGTATCCGGGCTTTGGGGATATACACAAGCACCGGAGAATCAATCGCCATCTATCCTTTTTTCCAATTCTGCCTATGTGACAACCGCCTTGCTTGGAGCCTATATTCTTATGTTTTACGCCCTTGGAGAAAAGGATCTAAAGATCACTACCAAAAGAGCTCTGTTGACAGGAGTTATACTTTTTGAATTGCTTACCTTCCATCATATCGAATTGTCTAACACAATAGCGCTGTTTTCCGAAAATGAATTTATTTATAAAGGCAACAGCAAAGTGTATGTTGATAACGAATTTCGCAAAAACAAAGAACGGAATCGCACAACGAATTTTGCGGGAAATCTACGTTCCACAAATGCGCTGGACAGCCAGACGATTGTATTTCAAAAGCTTTTTGACGAAGACGGCTATGTTTCTGTGAAATTACAGCAGACACAGAATTTTAAGAAAACCTTTTTACGAAGCATTATGGAACAGTGTCCGGAAGTGTATTTTACTAACGATGTTGTTACTTCGTCGGAGGCAGACTATTCTGTGTGGGCCGGGAACGGCACTGCCCTTCCCTGGCAGATCTATGTAGAACAAGAGGAAAAGCTGCCGGTAACACAGTCGATTTGTTTTGACGAAACGGTTTTGACCTCCGTGCCCATTACTTGGAGGGAGGAAAACGACCAGATTCATATACAAGGTACACTCCAGTCAGGAGACATCAGAACGGGGCGTTTAAGAGTGTTTTTTAACACCGTTGGGGAGGATCCCATGACGGATTTGACAGTCACCTATGTGGATACTGCCGGAAAGCAAAACATATATGCCGGTTCCTACTCTATGCAGCAGAGGGACGGTCAGTCATTCATTGATTTGTATTTCCCTAGTGTTGACACGGCTTATTCCGATGTTTATATAGAAAATCTTTCCCTGACACCGGAAGAGATATCTTTGGTAACCACGGATCGTTTGCATCAGGATTCCTATACCAATGTTACGTATTTTGGTTTTAATGATATAGCTATGACTGTGGATGCTCCTTCGGATGGTTTTGTTGCTATACTGCAGGCCAAATTCCGCGGCTGGACTGCATATTTGGACGGGCAGAAAACAGAAATTTCCTTGATTGATCAATGCTTTATGGGCATTAAGGTGACGGAAGGTACACACCACATTGTCTTAAAATTTAGACCATATGATTTTTATCTGGGATTAACGATAACGGTTTCCTTTTTCGTATTGCTAATCGCGGTTCTCATCTATAATGCCCGCAGATATAAGGCAGGCTCCAAGCCTATAGAAGCGGATGGAAGGAGGCAGAGATGAAAATTTCACTTGTCATTCCAGTCTACTATAACGAAGACAACCTGATGCCTCTATACCAGGATATCCAGAAGAAACTGTATTCCCATACCGAATATGAATGGGAGCTGGTCATGGTCAATGACGGTTCAAAGGATAACAGTTATGAGGTAATGAAGGGACTTGCGCAAAAAGATACGAGGATAAAGATCTTTAATCTTTCCCGCAACTTTGGCTCTCATGCTGCCGTACTCTGCGGGTTATCCCAGAGCACGGGCGACTGTGCAGTGGTCAAGGCGGCTGATCTGCAGGAGCCCGCAGAGCTGGTGCTGGAAATGGTGGAATCCTGGAAAAAGGGAAACAACGTGGTTCTGGCTGTCCGAGAAGGCAGGGACGAAGCCAGGGGGAAAGTCTTCTTTGCGAACTTTTATTATAAGCTGGTTCAGAAAACAGCACTCCCGGAGATGCCGGACAAGGGTTTTGACGTTTATCTGGTGGACCGGAAAGTCATAACCGTGCTGGAAAATCTGGATGAGAAAAACAGTGCTTTGACAGGCCAGATCCTGTGGAGCGGCTTCCGGACGGACAAGGTATACTATCATCGGCTCGCCCGGGAGATCGGCACGAGTAAATGGACTTTGAAGAAAAAGATCCGTCTGGTGACCGACACTCTCTTTGGTTTTTCCACGCTGCCCATCAAGGCAGTAACGGTTGTCGGCACACTTTCTTTTGTGGGTGCCCTTTTGTGGGCTGTCATCGAACTGATTTCCAAGCTGTTAGGGATCATAGAGGTCAGCGGGTGGACAACTCTTTTTATTTTTAATTTATTTAGTTTCGGTGTCACGATGCTGACATTGGGAATACTTGGAGAATATCTGTGGAGGACATTTGATGCGTCGCGCAGACGTCCGCCGTACATAATAGAAGACAGCAATAAGGAGGAAGCACATGGAACCGAGTCCAATGCAAACGGAAGATATCACTGAGAGATCCGGGGGGATATATGACGGGGAAAGGGTTTTGGTAACTGCAATCGGCACGGCAGCCGCTACTGCCATTGTTCAGGAACTGAAAAAAAATATACCCGGCATCCGGATTCTGGGTACAGACACCAATGAACAGTATCAGATCGTCACGTCCCGGGAAGTCGATGAATTTTACCACTTTCCTTCCAGTGTGGAGGATCGGGAGAGTTATATGGAATTTCTGGCCGGTTTCTGTGAGGCACACCATGTGCATTATATTTTCAGCACAATCGATGAAGAGGTTTACGAGCTGACACAGAGGGAGAAGCTGTTTCAATCCAAGGGGGTCAGGCTTTGTACGGCAGATGCAGACACGGTCCGGATCTGTCACTTTAAGAATGATTTTTCCAGATGGATCCGGGAAAGGATGCCGCAGATTGCGATTCCCGAATACCAGGATCTTTGCCTTGTTCCGGAGGAAGAATATCCTTTGTTTGTCAAACCCATAGAGGGAAGGGCAAGCAACGGCTGCCGGATGCTTCAGGACAGACAGGAAGCAGACAGTTTTCAGCAGTGCCATAAGATGGATGATTACATGATACAGAAGTATTGGGGTGGAGATCTTGTGTGCGTGGATATCGTCCGGGACAGAAGGTCTTCTTTAACCAAGATATGCCAGCGGATCGAGACCTTGCGGAATAAAAGCGGCTGCGGGATTGCGGTTGAAATCATAGATGATCCAAAACTGCGGGAGATCTGCTGTGAACTGGCGGAGAAATTAAACCTCAACGGGGTGGTCAATGCAGAATTTTTTAAAAACGGCACCGACTACAAGATTATCGAGGTCAATCCCCGGTTTTCGGCGGGGACTTCGTACAGCTGCAGAGCCGGCCTGAATACGGTGCTGGATGCGTTTAAAATAGCGAATGCCGAACCGGTCTGCGGGGACCGGCTGCGGATTGGAATGAAATTAGCCAGGAGGTATGAGACCTATGAATGTTGAACAGGAGAACCGTTTTTTTGCAGGAAAGACCTATCTTCTTGCAGGAGGCACCGGATTTATCGGCAGGAGAGCCGCCAGATTTCTGGCAGATGCAGGAAGTAATGTATTCATCCTTTCACGCCGCAGACACGAAGACGAAGGAAACCTTCATTATATACAGGCAGATTTAAATGACAGGGATAGTCTTTCCCAAAGTCCCTCTGCACCTTATGATGCCTGTATTTATATGGCAGCCAACATACCGGAGATAGGCCAGAAAAAGGAAACTTATTCGGATGCAAAAAGATCAACCCTGGATCCTCTGGTAAATTTCTGTGATGCCTATGCGGATCAATGCCGATCGTTTGTCTATATCAGCAGCATTGACGTGCTTGGAAAGGTTTCGGAGACGGAATACGGAGAGGAAACCATCCCAGGGAATGCCACCCCTTATGGGCTCGCCAAATACTGCGGTGAATTTTATGTAAAGGAGTATGGCATCCAGAACGGGATCCCCTGGAAATGCCTGAGATTTTCACAGGTGTACGGCCCAAAGGAACCTATGGTGAGGATTATTCCTATCCTGCGGAACGCGCTGCTGGAGCAGAAAGAATTTTGTTTCTATTCAGACGGTCAGGAAAAGAGGCGTTTTTTGTATGTTGACGATGCCGTACAGGCAGTCTGCTGTGCCCTGAGGAATGGGGAATCCGGAGTTTTTAATATTGCCGGAGCCGAGGTGTGCACCATGGAGCAGCTGGTCAGGACGATGGAAGCCGTTTATGACAAACGGCTGGACCTGAAGATTTTAAACCAAACGGCAGGATATGATAACGTCCCCTCCATCAAAAAGGCGGAGGAGCACCTGGGTTATTTCCCGTCTGTGGCTCTCCGGGACGGGCTGGAAAGGATTCGCAGGGAGGAAGAGAGAAATGAATAAACTCGTAAAATCGAAAGAGCTGATGGCAGCCAAAAGAAAATATTTATTTGAAGCGACGCATTATGCAGAGCCCCTTCTGGAGCGCGGGGAAGGGAGCATGGTGTATGACATTGACGGAAATAACTACCTGGATCTGAACGCCGGACAATTCTGCCTGATTTTTGGACATAATTATGAGCCATTCAATCAGGTCGTCAGGAACCAGCTTGCCAAGATCTGCCACACCAATACCGGAACCCTTACCCCGGAAATCTTAAAAGCGGCGGAGGATATGGCAGGAATACATGGAGGGGACCTGCACAAAACCATTTTTTTATCAACCGGTTCCGAGGCAAATGAATGTGCACTGCGCTTTGCCAAGGCATATACAAAACGAAACGGAGTACTGGCGTTTGACAGAGCCTATCACGGCCTTACTCTGGCATCACAGGGGAGTACTATGGGAGGACAATATGCTCTGCCGATTGTCCCACAGACGTTTTCCGTAAAGACTCCGGACAAATATCACTTGGACCAGCTGACTGCCGAGGAGGATCTCAGCAGATGTATGGAAGATCTGGAGTCCAAGTTTCACCAATACGGGGATACGATTGCCGCGGTCATTATGGAGCCCGTGATCGGAGCCGGAGGAATGCTGCCGATACCCAAGGAGTATCTGAAGCTTGTGAGGGAATTATGCAGCCGGTATGGAGTGCTTCTTATTTTTGACGAATGCCAGTGCGGATTCGGAAGATGTGGGAATTGGTTTGTGTATCAAGACATCGATGTTGTGCCGGATATGGTAACGTCAGCCAAAGCAATGGGAATGGGATTTGCAGTAAGTGCTGTCACATTTTCAGAAAAAGTAGCGGAAAAACTGGAGCATGGACTGACCCATTTCAGTTCACACCAAAATGACCCTCTGGCGGCAGCGATCGTTTCTTTTGTAATAGAAGAAATCCGGGAAAAAGATCTGTTAAAGAGCAATGCTGTGAAAGGAAAACAATTACTGAGCGCTATAGAGGAAGTGTGCGGGGCAACGCAGCTGCTGGAAAACCCAAGAGGTGTCGGGCTGATGTGCGCCTTTGACATCAATGACAGAATCTTGACGGATTATAGAAACGAGAGTGCCAGGTTCCTTTCCGCGATGCAGGAGAATGGGGTGCTCCTGCAGGCAGTCCGCCAGGGACGCACTTTCCGCCTGCTTCCCAGCTATTACATCACGGAACAGGAAATCGAAAAACTGAAATCTGCATGTATGGAATCTGTCAAAGCATTGGGATAGTCTTGGAATTTGTTATAAGGAGCAGGAATCACATGGAAAAAATGAAGATCATGCCGAACCGTCTGGACCGAGGATTTCAAATGTATCAGAAGGAGTTTGAAAAGAAAGCGCTGGAGGTATTACGCTCCGGATGGTATGTACTGGGGAAGGAGGTTTCTTCCTTTGAAGAAGAATTTGCTGAATATGTGGGTGCAGGGCACTGTATAGGTTTGGCCAGCGGCCTTGATGCTCTCTGGATTGCTTTCCGCATCCTGGGGATCGGCGCCGGAGATGAAGTGCTGGTGCAGGGCAATACCTATATCGCCAGTGTCATGGGCATTACCATGAACGGGGCAACCCCTGTATTTGTGGAACCGGACGAATACTATAACATGGATGCGTCCAGGCTGGAAGAAAAGCTCACAAGCAGAACAAAAGCCGTTCTGGTGGTACACCTGTATGGCCAGGCCTCCAATATGCCTCCCATCCTGGAGTTCTGCCGCAGGCATAACCTCCGCCTGGTGGAGGACTGTGCCCAGAGCCATGGTGCAGAATTTGGAGGACAGACTACGGGCACCTTTGGGGATATCGGCTGCTTCTCTTTTTATCCGTCCAAGAATCTTGGCGCGTTTGGAGATGCCGGGGCCATTGTGACGAATGATGCGAAAATCGCGGAGGATGTCAGGGTTTTCCGGAACTATGGAAGTGAAAAACGGTATTATAACCGTGTTGTCGGCACCAATTCCCGGCTGGACGAGCTGCAGGCGGGGCTTTTACGGGTGCGTTTAAGCCATCTGGATGAGCTGGCCGAGGAAAAGAAACGGATCTGTGAAACCTATTTAAAGGGAATCCATAACAGCCGGATTCAGCTTCCCCAGATCCGAGAAGGGGCAACCCATATCTGGCATCAGTTTGTGATCCGGACGCAGGAGCGCGATGAATTGATGAAATATCTGGAGGAAAGGGGGATCGGCACGATCATCCACTACCCTATTCCGCCGCATATGTCGGAGGCTTACCGGTATCTTGGGATCCGCGAGGGAATGCTGCCTGTTACAGAACAATATGCAAGAACCGTTCTTTCCATCCCGCTGTACAACGGGATGACGGATGAGGAGCAGGATTATGTCATGGAAGCGATCAATGCCTTTTAGGGCTGAAGGAAAAGCAAGGGATGCCGCAGGCCGGATTTTCAAAAGTAAAATAGACGGCGGAGTCTGGGCTTGTGCGATACAGTTCCTTAAATTTGGTATCGTGGGATTGAGCAACACCGTTATAGGCTATTTCATTTATGTAGCTGCTCTGGCGGGGTTTCGTGCAGCAGACATTTTCCCTGGGATAGATATCTATATCGCTCAGTTCATCATGTTTCTGCTGAGTGTGCTGTGGTCCTTTTACTGGAATAATAAAGCAGTATTCAAGACCGGAGAAGGCGAGGAGCGGAACCTGGCTGCCGCCTTGCTGAAGACATATGCCGCATATGCCTTTACCAGCCTGTTTTTAAGCGAACTGCTTTTGCATCTGTGGGTCGGAATCCTTGGTATTTCCGAATATCTGTCCCCTATCATCAATCTTTTGATCACGGTACCTTTGAATTTCATTATCCAGAAATTCTGGGCATTCCGTGGAAAGACTGATCGTTCCAAGGGATGCGGCATAGATGATTAGAATGAACTAGAGTTGATGGTTTGCGGAGGATAAAATGTCGATTTATTATAATCATTTGAAAAAGGTATTCAACAAAGTAAAAGAAAATAGATATGTTATTTTTGCATGGATCATTTGCTATATAATCATGCTGGCAACAGAATGGATCTATAGAAATGAAAAATGGGTTTATGACGCATACAATTATTGGACTCGAGGGTCACTATTGAAGGAAGGGCAGTTTTGGTTAGGCAGCATAGATGGATTTCGCGGATACATATTCCCATTATTTTTAGGGGTCATTAATAGTATAGGGGGGGTACAGCTATGGTATATCATTAATGCTTTATTTGTTGCTACATTTGTCGCAATATTTTTGCCGCAAATATATATAGAGAAACCATATCAAAAAAGTGATTGTATAAAAGTGGTATTTTCTGGGGTATTGTTGGCTCTTTTTGAGACAGGTTTGATAGCGTATCCTTTATCTGATTTATTCGCTGTAGAACTACTATGGCTTGCAACTCTGTTAATGAAAAAAGCTATAGAAAATAATAAAATAAAAAGATATATGTGCATCTTGGGGACAGGTATATTTTGCTATTTGGCATATAACGTGAGAACTATTTATCTTTTTGCAAGTGTTATTATGTTTGTCATGTTAGGAATAAAGCTATTTTCCGGTAGAGCGAAAAAATTTAAAACTATCTGTGTTATCAGCGGAGAATTATTGATAGGGGTGTTGGGAACCTTACTTGCAGCTATACCACAAATCATTATGAATTATATTAATTTAGGGAAACTATATATAGGGGTTCCCACAAATGGGCTGATGCTGAACCAAGTGTATTGGGGAATGGAGTTGCAACGTTATGACACATATGTTGGCAAAGCTGAAACACACACAAACCCTCAGATGTTTTTTCTAGACCCGTCTGGCATTCAAATATTAGAAGAATTAAATTTACAGGGTTTCAACAGTTGGTTGGATTGGGCAAAGGCGTTTGCTGCGCATCCGATTGATATGATTATTATTTATGTTAGGCATTTTATCAATTTTATTTTTCCGTGTTGGCCGCAAATGTATGTGAAAAATCTTAATTCTTCAAAATGGATAATGGGACTTCTAGGAGCCACATTACTGTTTGTAATGATATATATTTTTTTGGAAAAATGCCTTAATAACTATACGGGGTTTACGTATTATGTTCCACTGCTCATCCCGGCATTGTTAATCATCCCTGGAGCCGTTGAATATAGATTTAGTTTACCTTTTTATTTATTTGCCATCTGTCAAATATGCTTTAATACCAATTATAAAAAAATAAAAATAACCTTTTCAGCGTCAAAGACCAAAATAATTTTTTTATATCTCATTTTTATCTCTCTTGTATTTGCAATATGGTCAAATATGTTGGGGAATGAAAGTGCTTCATCATTATTGTTCTGATTCTTATCCGTGAGTAAAAATAAGGATGCAAAGTTATGAAGAAAAAGTCAAATTACAAACTTACTCTGGTTGTACTTTGTATAGTCACTGCGATTTTAATTGATATCACCTGCTTTTCTCACAATGAGCATATTGTATTTACTCTGAACGATTTTCGTATGTATGGGCTTGATTTACAACAAGACGGGGCGGTTATTACGACGAATACCGATCCTAATATCAATCTTGATCTGCCAGAGCCCATTTATGTAAAAAATATTGAAATTGTTCTGGACGAGCCGTTGACAACAGAATTACAGTTGCAGACATTTTATGTAGCTGCTTTTGCTGACTATACCGAAGAAAACAGTGTCTGTGTATTAGCGACACCCGGCCAGGACCGAATCCAAATTTCGATTGGAGAAACCCTCTCCAGGTTAAGCTGTTATCTGGGCGATGCGGCGGGCGTAGAATTTAAAATTGAAAATGTTCAAATCAATCCTGTGAATGGAATATTCTTTAATGGTTTAAATCCTTGGCTTAGAATTGTGATTTTGTCTATTCTGATACTGCTTTGCGTGTGTTTGATATACAAAGGGTATGAAATATGCAGACGGAAGGGCTTGCAGAAAATCCTAAAGAATGATCGAAGATATAGACTGATTTGTGTGGGTATCCTATGCCTATTATTAGCTTCCATATTTTATATGGTGTTTATCCAGCCAAATCTCGAACCAAAAGAACAGACAATTACTCTTCTGCCACAGGAATTTACTTTGTTTGGCCTGCAGGAGGATCCTGAAAACAATGTTGTGACTTCGGTAGACACAGATCCAATTATGATTGTCGATATCCCCGACCTTTATGTCAAGGATATTCGCATTGACTTTACTGAAGCTCCTGACTTCGACTGGATACTTCAAGTATTTTATAACGGGAATGATGAAGAACAGTTCTCAGCAGATCGTACCATTGTAAAGGCTATTGAGAGAAATGCCGCCTCCGCACAAATAAGTGTGAATGAAAAAATAGCTAAACTAAGATTGGATTTGGGCGACGAACCGGACAGATCTTTTTCTATTGAAAAGATTCAAATCAATCCGAACGACGACACATTCACCATAGACAAGATTCCTGCGGCAGTATGGATTTTAGTAATTGCGAGCTGTTTTTTGCTGATGTATTTCTTGATCACTTATATTTATAAGGTACAGTCAGAGGGAGAAATCACTCCTTCAAAGACGAATCGTGCGGCAGCGTTATGTGCTGCAGTCATTTATTTCGTGATCGCCTTGGCAATTCTTTTGTGTGCGGACAATATGCAGGAATCCAGCTTTTGGAAATCAGATCTGGTGAGCACCACTTACAAAGCAAAGAACGATCTTGCAGGAGAAGCTGCCGATTATCAGATCACAGGAATAGATCCGTTTATTGTCTATGAGATTGAGCCGGATATATATGGAAGAGGAATTATATATTTTGATGAACCGGCGCCGGACGATATTGTCATTAACATATTTTACAGCGAAAAGGCGGATTCCTTCTCTGAGAAAGATCAAGTTTCCTGTGTGCAAAAGGCAGGAACCGACTATGCGGACTTCCGGTTACCGAACGACAGGATCCACTATCTTCGCGTGGACTATGAGGGGATTCATAATGTTGTGATCGGGGACAGGTTTTCTATTCGATCTGTTTCTGCCGTGCGGAATACCCTATTAACCAACCTTCATGGTTTAATGACGACACAGACCTATGAAAGATGGTTTTGGTTGACGGTTGTCTATGTAATACTGTTTGCTGCAGTATATAAACAGAACAAACGGTGGAATGGTCTTTGGAAAAATACGAAAGCCAAAACCTCACTGGAGATCCTTGTGATATGTATTTTGCCGGCAATGTTATTCTGGCAGTATCTATCGGGACAAAGCTGTTTTGTGTTTTCCGATGTGGCGGATGATTCCATTGGACAGTATTATCCCTACCTGCTTCATTTGGCGGATAGAGTTCGGCGCGGACAGTGGGCAGAGATGTTTGCTTTTGTTGCCGGCATCGGGAATCCGGAGGCTTCTATTATCCCCAATATCTATAACTGGACGGCAATGTTTGGCAGAGAAAATGTTGCCTATCTGATGGGAGTCAGTGTTTTCTTAAAAATGATGCTATCCGGACTCTGCGCCTATGGTCTGGTCGGTCTGTGGGGCATCAAAGATGAAAAGCGTCTGATCCTTACACTGGGATATGAGTTTAACGCCATGCTAACCATCCGATCCTGTTGGGAAGCCTATCCTAATGTAGCCCTTATGATTATTTTCTGGTTATATTGTTTTGAATTGGCATACCGAAAAAAGAAAAAAAGATATTATCTACTGTTTGCACTTAGCAGTGAACTGTTTTTTTTACAATTCCATATTTATTATTGTGTTTTTTACGGTTTTATATTTATGGTATATCTCTTCTGCAGAATGTTATCGGATGGATGCAGTGTGAAAGCAACGGTGAAGTATGGTTTTATTTATTATGCCACATTTGCCTTTTGGGGATTGGCGGATACGCTCGTTCCGTCATTGATGGCGGTATTTTCTTCCAACCGATTTATACGCGGTTACCATTCAACGGCCAATAATTTTCTGGCTTATTTTCGGTTTCAGTGGAACATACTGTACGAAGCATTTATACGCAGCATAGGTCAGGCAATCAGCGGAGTGTCCGCAGACTGGGCCGGAACAATGAATGTCCTGACAGGACCAGCGTTTTACTTCGGCATCAGCCTGCTGATCCTTCTTCCGGCAGCATATTATAATCTGCCCCAAAAGAAAAAAAACTTATTTTCCCTGGGGTTTGCGGCTGCCCTCTTGTATATCTGTTTTGAGGGAGTTCGGATGCTCTCAACAGGAATGAACGATAGCACATTTCGGACATCCTCCTTTTGGATCACGGTGCTCAGCTTCCTTATGCTCCTGGAAGCATACCATGCAATCAAGACAAACGGGATAAAAAAAAACAGCCTGCTTGTGTTCAATCTTTCGTCCGGCATCTGTTTTGCCTTGCTCATTTCGATCCTTTTCTCAGGGAAAATAGCCCGGATAGAACAATGGTGGGCAAGCTTAATATATTTCCTCATATATGTTGCAAGTATCAACCTGATTTCTGTCTATCGGGCAACGGCGTTTCGATATCTATTTGTCCTGGCTGTGATAACGGAAGGAATGGTCCTTTCTTATGACGTACTGAATGATCGGAAAGTGTGGACAAAAGAAGAACTGAAAGAGCTGTATTATGATGATTCCTATGCCGCAATACAGGACATTGCCGGACAGGATGACACCTGGTACCGGATTGAAAAATATCCGGCATCGTATGGTTTTTGTGACTCCTATGCGCAGAATTACTACGGAACGGTGTCGTACATCGGCGGCGTGGAGATCGGGGCTGCCGTTCAGAACTACTACGAGGAGCTGGGACTTCCCTATGGTGTGAAGTGGCGCGTTTTGTACGGGTCATCCGGTAATATATATGCAAATTCCCTTTTGGGAGTCAAATATATTTTCCTGAAAAACATGGATAACTTCAGGTACGGAACAAGGTATGCAGGCTCTTATCATGACGTCAATATCTACGAAAATACGCTGGCGCTGCCCATAGGATACTTTTATGATGCCATTATTCAGAATAATGACTTTGAAGCTTTGTCCTATTGGGATCGGAATAGGGTTTTGCTTGAAAAGTGCCTGGTTTATGATGAAAAGACCTCATTTAGCGAAAATGCAGAAAGAGCGGATGCCATTTTTGAAGGCAGCGCTACCCGATATGATTTTACATCGGTGCAGCGTATGGATGTAAATAAGTGGAATGGCAAGCTCATCGCGCTAGATATTCATTATAAAAATGATAAAACAAACAGCAGCGGAACATTTTGCTGGTCAGATGCGAACGAAAATACAAACTATCAGGTTTGGTTACCGTCTGGCATATTGGAAATTTTTGCAGAAGATATCTCAACGATTTGGTTTGACGAGGTGACAACAAAACAAATCGACTATGTGGATGTGTATGCGTATGATGCGGCTGCGTACTACTCAGAGACGGTATCGGCCATTAAAACTTTGCAGCAAAACGGGTTGGCTGTAACTGACGTATCGGATTACGAGATCAGCGGTACGATAACAGCGCCTGCAGATGGGATTTTTGCCACCTCCATACCATACAATTCCAACTGGGAAATTTATATAGACGGTGTCAAATCAGATCTTCTGCAGGTTAACACAGGCTTCATTGGAGCAAGGATGGCGGCCGGTGATCATGCGGTCAGAATTTATTATAAACACAAATCCTGGCTGGCAGATAACAAATTCAAATGTATCGGTTTGGGACTGATAATCATTTGGGGTGTTTATCTTTTTATAGAGAATCATCAATGCAAAAAATCAAAGGAGGATGCGTAAGATGACAAGGATATCTGTTGTTGTACCAGTTTATAACGAGGAGGGCAATGTTGCCGACTTACATAAGGAAATCGTAGATGTTTGCAAAGCAAACAATTATACATTTGAAATTATCTTTATAGATGACGGGTCATCCGATAGAACCGCAGAAATATGTAAGACCCTTACGCCGATTAAACTGATACAGATGCGAAAAAACTTCGGACAAACTGCCGCTATGGATGCCGGAATTAAGGCTGCCCAATATGATTACATTGTTACCATGGACGGGGATCGTCAGAATGACCCGGCGGACATTCCTATGATGATTCAATATTTACAGGATAACGGGCTGGATGTGGTGTCCGGCTGGAGGAAAAACCGCAAGGATACATTGATGAAAAGGTTTACCTCCCGAGGGGCTAATCTGCTGAGACATATGATCGTGCACGACGGCATCCATGACAGTGGGTGCTCGCTGAAGGTGTATCGGAGACAATGTTTTGAGGGCATGAATCTCTATGGGGAGCAACATCGTTTTATTCCGGCATTACTGAAGATAAAGGGGTTTTCTGTCGGTGAAGCGGTTGTCCACCACAGACCCCGTATTGCCGGAAAAACAAAATATAATTGGAAAAGAACGATAAAAGGCTTTGTGGATATGGTATCTGTGTGGTTCTGGAGCAAATTCGCCAGCAGACCACTGCACCTTCTTGGAGGCGCCGGCCTTGGTTTCATCGGACTGGGGGGTGTCTGTGCGCTATGGTCTATTATCCTGTTCGTATGCGGATATAAAATGTCAAATAATATCATCCCGCCACTGCTGACAATCTTTTTCGTTATTATTGGAGTACTGCTGTTCATCTTTGGCCTGATGAGTGAGATCATGATGAAGACATATTATGGAACTCATGTAGATACCCCATATAGTATAAAGGAAGTAACAAACAATCCGTAACGATTATTTTATTCAATATAAATGGAGGTGCATATGCAAAACATAGGTTATCAATATGATAAAAAATTTTATAGTGAGCAAAAGGCGAATAATTTATCATCGGCAAAGGTAATTGTTCCGATTGTTATTGACTTGGTTAAAAAAGCCAAAAAAACAGAGGAAATATCCGTTATAGATTTAGGATGCGGAACCGCTAACTGGTTAAGCGTATTTCAGGAAAATGGCTGCGAGGTGACGGGAGTAGATGGAGGAGGAAATTTAGATGAGCTTTTAATGATACCAAAAGAGAATTTTATTCAGCACGACTTTAGAGAGCCCTTGTCCTTGGATAAAAAATATTCCTTATCCATGAGTTTAGAGGTGGCAGAACATATTCCGGAATCGAAAGCAGATCAATTTATAGATGAACTGGTGGCTTTATCGGATATTGTATTATTTTCGGCAGCGATACCCCATCAGCGTGGCGCGGGACATATTAATGAACAATATCCTGCCTACTGGATAGAAAAGTTTCGGAAACGCGGTTATGGAGTAGCTGATTGTATTAGGAAAAAGGTATGGAACAATAAAGAGGTAAGAGGTTTTTATGCCCAGAACATTTTTTTGTATTATAAGCTGGAGAGGCAATTTTTAAACCTGCAGGAGCTGAGCAGGCATAACGAAGACACTATGTTGAACCTTGTTCATCCGGAAGTATGGGAAGAATTAAATAACTATCATTTTATGAAAGTTATAGATAAGTTACATGACAATCCAATCATCTACAGTATTTATACCAGATTAAAAAAGTAGGAAAAATCAGATGAAAATTTTAATAATAACGCATGAATTTCCTCCCATCGGAGGCGGCGGAGCTAACGCATGCTACTTTCTGTCAAGAGAGTTTCGCAAACTAGGGCATACAGTCCATATCATAACGGCTAATTATCAGGGATTGGAAAAGACAGAAAATCTGGGAGGGGTTATCATTCATCGGTTGGATGCCGCAAGGAAAAGAAAAGAACAATGCAGCTTTATGGAGATGTTAAGCTTTCTGATGAAAGCAATGCCCCAGGCTGAACGACTGTATAAGAAAAATGTGTTTGATGTTTGTCTTGTGTTTTTTGGAATCCCAAGCGGGCCCGTAGGTTATATTTTAAAAAAGAAATATAATCTGCC
>CANRLX010000066.1 GCA_947631615.1 uncultured Acetatifactor sp. | reverse complement strand
GGCTGGCACGAGAATGAAAATGATCCGGCGCCATTTATAAAATATATGCTTGGAATTGTGCTGGCAGCTTACAGGGATTTTGAGACCCGGATCAGTCTTGTGGAGGATAAACTGCCTGCAATAGAAATGGTCAGAAAAGCAGTTTGTGAAAAAATCGGTAAATTTACGAAGAGTGAGATCATGGAACTTGTGCCGTCCCTGTCTAAGGCTTCCGTAGAAAATTCGTTGACACAGCTGATGAAGGATGGGGTTATTGACAGGCATGGAAAAGGAAAAGCGACATTTTATACAAGGGCAGATGTGTAGACTTTATAATATTTCATTGCAACTTGATGACCAAACAAGGGCTGGAGAGTACGGAGAAATGTTCCAAAGCGAAATCAAATTAGAACAATTTCTTGATTTGTATACAGGAGAGTGGAAGTAGAGGTGTAAAAGAATGGTCGGAGTTTATAAATCACTTACGGACTTTCTGCCGATGCTTGAAGAAGATAAAATCGGAGATTGGGTGATTGACCGTGTAAATGATGGAACGCCGGAACATCCAATTCAGATGCCGTTTGTGAATTACTCAAGGCTTGTCCGGGAAGTTGAAGATGCCATATATGATTTTGAACAGATGCACCCAGAGTATGGACTGAACCATTATAGCAGCATTCTGGAGGCTAACGGTATTGAGTGGGGGATGGATTCCATGGCTGTTAAAGACGTGTCCATATTGGACGGTAAATGCGTCATGGCGATGCTGATGGGTGCTGTCCGGGCAGAGCGGTTCTGTGAGGGTGCGTTGCTCGGATTTTTCAAGAAAGGCTGTATTAAAAAATGGCTGGAACGGCTGAAGGAGATTGACGAGTTAGAAAGTGTTTCTGTCCGTAGGGAGAGTGATTACCTTTTCGTTATACGGGACTACCTTGTGGAACATGGCATGAAATACGATGAGACCATCGACAATAAGGTGACGGCTCGAAAGAACGGAAAAACTTATGATTTTTCGGAACATCTGCAGGCGGTGGTGTATTCACTTCTCAGCGCACAAAGACCGTGGGCTGAGGTCGTGAAGCACATGGGCAGAAATGCACAAGAGCAGAAATGCACAAGGGCAAAAAGAGTGGGTTGATGCTTTGGGATTCCAGTATGACCAAAGTCCGATAAATGCAAATAGTTCGGCAGAATTTGATATTAATGATGAAAGTACATATGGCAATGTAACTATAGGTAAATTAGCATATGAATTAATTAAATGCGTGATTGAGAGCGGAAATATAACAAATGATGAAATTGAAGCATTGAAGATAAAAGATGGTGAGTCATCTGACATTAATTCTTCAGGTTATCCGGTTCTTGCAAATAATAGGGAAGATAATAAGGGTGGCAGTAATGTAACAAAATATAGAAAAGACCCTATAAAACATAATGGGGTAGATATTTTTGTTTCGTTTCAGTGGAAAGCTGTTGATAAAAGTAAATTGATATCTTGGTTTAAAAAGCATCAAGGATAGGACGGAGATAGGAGGGCGCCCCTATGTGATTTTAGGGTCTATCGTTAAAAGGTAGAACCCCTTGCGAATCCCCATTCTATTAACGATAGGAATTGGGGATAAATCGGAGTAGTCCGGCTCTTTGCGGTCTACTACTATTTGACTACGAATGACTATTACACTTTGCCTTAATTTGCCTTAATTTGCCTTATTTTGCGTAGTGTGTCACATTATGCAAAATTTATGTAGATTTTTGAAAGTACGCAAAAGTCCCCAAAATACGGCAATTCGCGGTATTTTAGGAGGTAAAAATGATAACGAGAGTGCTTTTCATCTGCCACGGCAGGATATAGAAAAGTTCTGAAAATGTTTTTAAAATCAATGGTTTCACGAAGCAGAAAGGGCGTTTACTGCACCGCCTTCTTTTCCCATGGTTCTCCATACATTGCGTTCATTCACCCGTGAAATCATAACATTCCATTCTGCCATTATTGAACGCTGATATCATTATTCAACACAGATATCATTACTCAGCACGGATATTATATTACGACCGCACACGCAAGTCCATTTCGTTTTGCATGATTTTTCCTTTTGCCCCACAAGTCAAGTTTACCCCTAACTGCCCAAAGTGCCCAAACTGTCCTAACTGCCCAAAGTGCCCAAACTGTCCTAACTGCCCAAAGTGCCTTAACTGTCCTAACTGCTCAAAGTGCCCAAACTGCCCAAAGCGCAAAAAACAGCAGAACACAGCACATCCTGCCATGTCCTGCCGACTTCCCTGCGGTTCAGGGCTTTGCGGCCTCGGAAAGAAGCCGCTCCTCCAGGGACGAAAAGTCCGACGGGCCGCAGTCCAGATAGAAGGTGTGGAAACGCAGGTCGGAATATTCCGCGCCCCACAGTTCCTTCGCCTTTTCCTTCAGCTGCAGGATCTCCAGGTAGCCCAAATAGTATTTCAGGTAATTACAGGGCTCCTCGACGAGATAGGCGTATACTGCGCGGACGGAGGAGGCGCTGTCAATGCCGACGCTTTCCAAAAGCTCTGCCACCTGGCTGTAGGAGGCATTGTCATAGTGGATCATGATATCGAGGAGACAGTAGAGACAAAGCTGCAGACTCCGGTCGTGCTGTTCCAGCTGCGTCAGCACAGCGGCCGAGGACGCGCCCTGTTCCGCATAGACGTCTGCCGCGTAATCGAAGGAATAAAATTCCACGTACAGCGCCCAGCCCTCCAGGTAGCCGCCGTACCAGAGAAGCTGGCGCACCTTGTTTTCCCCTTTCTGAAGGAAGGCGCGGTTGTGGTAGACCGTCTGGTACAAATGCCCGGGATAGCCCTCATGAGCCAGAGTGGTGTACAGCTCCAGGCCGTCCGGCATATTTTTGTGGTTGATGTATATGACATTGTTGTCAGTATCGTCGACGGGCGCGGTCAGATAAAAGGCCGGCGCGGAATACCTCTCCAGACTGGGGGAAACCGCCTTGACGGTAACTTTCGGCAGGCTTTCTTTTTCCGCGGTTTCCGCCGGATTGCAAGGGAGGCTTGGAAAATCTGCCTTCATGCGTGACTGCAGATCCGAGAGCATAGCGTCGGCTCCGGAGATGGGAAAAGTTTCCAGGCCGTCTCCGGAGAGCAGATCCGATATCTCCGGATGCTTGGAGACCAGCGTCCGGATGGCATTGTACTCTTCGGTAAATTTGGACAAGAGGAGCCGCTTGATCTCCGCGATGTCGCGGTAGGAGCCGGTCTCTGAGATGAGGAGATGCCGGTAATATTCCCGCCCCTCCGGATAGGAGGCGAGTCCCCGCAGCGGGACCGTCTCATCCTCTAACAGAAAAAGGCCGTCCGCCAGCGCCTGGTAAGCCGGAAGCATGACCGTCCGCAGGAGGCGGTCATTTTGAACCTGATACCGCAGAGCCTCCTCTTCGGTAAGGATTCCCTGATCGATCAAAGGCTGCAATCTCTCCGCAAAGGTGGTCTGAAGGAAGTGGGTGCCCGCGTCCAGCTCCTCCCTGGTGAGGATCGTGTCGCACTGCTGCTTCACCTTATCCAGGGAAGCGGCGGAGAGGAGAAGTCCCGCATCCGCTTTCTCCTGCTCGAAAGTGAGCAGAGAGGAGAAATACTCGTCGGTCTGATCCAAAAGGTCAAGATAGTCTTCCACATCCCGCCTGGTGCGAAAGGCATACTCTGCCAGCAGGATGGGGAGCTGCGACTGCATCCCCGACGAGGGGGAGAGCGGCTCATCATAATAGGAAAAGCTGTTCAGCGCCAGAGAATTTTCCAGGGAGCGCGTCAGCAGGGTGTAGGCGTATCGATCCGCAGCCCGCAGATTTTGTGCGTCGAGCTCCTCCAGAGAATCGAGCAGCTCTTTTGTGGCAGCCTGGCTTTCCAGGTGCTCCTTTCTGCTGTAAAACGGAAGCGTGGCATCGTAGCTGTGGATGCCGAAATCGGCGGGACAGGCGACCGTGTAGTGCATGTTTAGGGTGTTGCCCGAGAGATCATCCACGAAAAGGCTGGAGCTGATTTTGGCAAAGCGCTTTTCATCGCGCTGGTAATGAAACAGCAGGGTGGTGAGTCCGGCAAAGGAAAACAAGAGACAGCAAAGGAGCATGAGCTGTTTCCAGGTAAGCATAGCACGTTGCTTCAAGGGACCATCCTCTTTTCCCAGTTATCATTCATATATATGCCGACAGACACCGGAATGTGCCGGAAAACCAGCAAAAAATTTGAGAAGAAAGAAAAGAAACTATTGCGGAGTCTGCCGTAACGTGTGATAATAGAAGGGAAATTCAGAAAGGTAGAGACAGATGGCAGACAATCAAAATTGGTCGGATCTGGGGGAACAGATGGTGAACGCTACGGCGGAGGCTGTCAGGAGCGGAGATTTCTCCCGTCTCAACAGCCTGGTGACCGGCGCGGTGAAGGACACTCTTTCGGATGCGGGCGTTCCGGTCTGGCAGCAGCGCGCAGAGAAGAGAGAGCAGGAGAAGCAGCAGAAGCTCCAGCAGGACTGGCAGCGGAGAGTGCAGCAGGTCCGTCCCGCCAGAAATATCGACCTGATCAAATTTCGGCGTGTGGGGAATGTCTCCGGTGTGCTGTACTGTGTATTCGGAGGGATCGGCCTTGGCGTCACCGGCGTTTCGCTGTTAATCAATATGATACGGGTGGGGATGTTCGGCGGATCCGGCGGCTGGTTCGTCATGGTGCTGTTTTTGGTTCTCTTTGCGCTGCTGATCCGCCAGGGCGTAAGCCAGATGAGCCGTTTAAAACGGGCGGAGCGCTACGCCCAGCTCTGCGGCAGCAGGATGTACGCAGAGGTGGACAAGATGGCGGGGAGCACCGGACAGAGCAGAAAGGCGCTTTTGAAGGATCTGCGCAGGATGCTTCGGCTGGGTATTTTTCCGGAGGGACACCTGGACGAGCGGGGCGACTGGTTCATGCTGAACGATGTGGTCTATCACCAGTATTTGGCTCTGGAGCAGAGAGACAGTCAGGCAGCGCAGACGGGGGAGTCTCAGGCCCAGCCTGTGGGGGGAGAGATATCTGATGCGGAAAGCGCGCGGGAGACGGAGCAAAACGCTATGGCGGCGGAGGGGATGGAGTACATCCGCAAGCTGCGGGATCTGAATGATAAAATCAAGGGAGAAGTGATCTCGGCCAAGCTGTACCGGCTGGAGAACCTGCTGCATGAGATTTTTGACAATGTGCGGGAGCATCCGGAGCAGATGGGCCGGATGCACAAGCTGATGGACTATTATCTGCCCACCACCCTGAAGCTGGTGGAGGCGTATGAGGAGTTTGACGAGATCAGCGCCCCGGGACAGGACATCCTGTCAGCCAAGAGCGAGATCGAAAAGACATTGGATACTATCAATGAGGCGTTTGTGGAGCTTTTGAACAATCTGTTTCAGGACACGGTGCTGGATGTGACAACGGATGCGCAGGTCCTGAAGACGATGCTGGCGCAGGAGGGGCTGACCAGGGAGATGGAGCTGGCGGGCACCCCCAAAAAATAGGAAAGGAAACGGGAGGAAACTGGGATGAGTGACAATTTGGATGAACTGCTCAAGGAGGCGCCGACGTTGACCTTTGAGCCCTTTTCAAAGGAGGAGGCTTCCGGACAGAGTGCGGAGACTGCCGTTGTGGAGGTGCCCAAGGCGGAGGAGACCAGGGTGCCGGAGGTCGTGCTGACGCCCGAGGAGCAGAAAATGGTGGACGATTTCGCGGATCAGATCGATATCTCCAACGCCCAGATGGTCCTGCAGTATGGCGCCGGCAGCCAGAAAAAGATCGCGGACTTTTCCGAGAGCGCTCTGAACAATGTGCGCACCAAGGACATGGGCGAAATCGGACAGATGCTGACAGACCTGGTGGCGGAGCTGAAGGGGTTTGAGGAAGAGGAGGAGAAGGGATTCTTCGGCCTCTTTAAGAAGGGCAGCCACAAGCTGGAGAACATGAAGGCGAAGTACGACAAGGCGGAGGTCAACGTCAACAAGATCAGCAAGATGATGCAGGACCATCAGGTGATCCTGTTAAAAGATGTGGCGATGCTGGACAAGATGTACGAGCTGAATCTGAACTATTTTAAGGAGCTGTCCATGTACATTCTGGCAGGCAAGAAGAAGCTGCAGCAGGCCAGGGAGACCGAGCTTCCCGCGCTGGTGACAAAGGCGGAGCAGAGCGGTCTTCCGGAGGATTCCCAGGCGGCTAGGGATTTCGCCGCAATGTGCGACCGCTTTGAGAAAAAAATCTACGACCTGGAGCTGACCCGCACCATCTCCATGCAGATGGCGCCTCAGATCCGCCTGATCCAGAGCAACGACACCGCTATGTCCGAGAAGATCCAATCCACTCTGGTAAATACGATCCCCCTGTGGAAGAGCCAGATGGTCATCGCCATCGGTCTGAATCATTCCAGCGAGGCGGCCCGCGCCCAGAGGGAGGTCTCGGATATGACCAATTCCCTGCTCAAAAAGAACGCGGAAAACCTGAAAACGGCTACCCTTGAGACGGCGAAGGAGACGGAGCGCGGCATTGTGGATATCGAGACGCTGACTGCCACCAACCAGACCCTGATCAGCACGCTGGATGAGGTGATGAAGATCCAGGAGGACGGCAGGGCCAAGAGACAGAACGCGGAGCAGGAGCTTGCGCGGATCGAGCAGGAGATGCGGGACAAGCTGCTTGAGCTGAGCCGCAAATAGAGAGTTTTC
Organism: uncultured Acetatifactor sp.; assembly: GCA_947631615.1. GTDB lineage: Bacteria > Bacillota > Clostridia > Lachnospirales > Lachnospiraceae > Acetatifactor. The sequence continues at coordinate 10,606 of CANRLX010000066.1, read as the reverse complement.
GGGCATTGTGTTTGGCGCCATTCTCTCCCCGGGGAGGGATGGCGCCTTTGTGCGTGTGGGGAAGGCGGCGCGGCGAAAGAAGTGAAATATGTGTATAGACGAAAAGAGAGAGTTGTGGTAGTATTATATATGTCGAAAGTTGGGTTGTTTTTTGACATGCCGGCAGGACAACAGGGTGTTACGGCAGAATGGAGGATACCATGGACAATTTAGAGCTGCAAAAGCACGCGAACGATGTGCGCAAGGGAATCATCACTTCCGTTCACAGTGCCAGGGCAGGACATCCCGGCGGGTCTCTCTCCGCGGCGGATGTGTTTACTTTTTTATATTTTGAGGAAATGAATGTGGATCCCGCGCATCCGGAGATGGACGGGCGCGACCGCTTTGTGCTCTCCAAGGGACACGCGGCGCCGGGGCTCTATGCGGCCCTGGCACACAGGGGATTCTTTCCGGTGGAGGATCTTTTGACCCTGCGGAAGCTGGGCTCTTATCTCCAGGGACATCCCTGTCTGGGGATTCCGGGGGTGGATATGGCGACCGGTTCCCTGGGGCAGGGCATATCCGCGGCCTGCGGTATGGCGCTCGCCGCAAAGCTCCGGAAGATGGATTATCGTGTGTACACGCTTTTAGGCGACGGCGAGATCGAGGAGGGCCAGGTGTGGGAGGCGGCGATGTTTGCCGGTTTCCGCAAACTGGATAATCTCTGCGTCATCATAGACAACAACGATCTGCAGATAGACGGGCCGGTGGGCGAGGTGTGCTCTCCTTACCCGATCGATAAAAAATTTGAGGCGTTCAACTTCCATGTGACCCATGCGGATGCCCACGACTTTGATTCGCTCCGGAAAGCGTTTCAGGAGGCGAGAGCGACCAAGGGGATGCCCACCTGTATTGTGATGCACAGCCTGAAGGGGAAGGGCGTATCCTTTATGGAGAATGTGGCGGGCTGGCACGGAAAGGCGCCGGGAGACGAAGAGTTTGCGGTGGCTATGGCTGATTTGGACAAGATCGAAAAGGAGCTGGCACAGAGATCCGAGAAGGAGGGTGAGGCGTAATGGCAGACGAAGTGAAGAAAATCGCGACCAGGCAGAGCTATGGCATCACTCTGAGGGAGCTGGGAGCGGAATATCCCAATCTGGTGGTGTTGGACGCCGATCTGGCGGCGTCTACCATGACGGCCGTTTTTCAAAAGGAATATCCCGACCGGCATTTTGACTGCGGTATCGCGGAGGCAAATATGATGTGCGTGGCGGCGGGCATGTCCCTGGCGGGAATGATCCCCTTTGTGAGCTCCTTTGCAATGTTTGCGGCGGGGCGTGCCTATGAGCAGGTGCGCAACTCCATCGGATATCCCCATCTGAATGTGAAGATCGGCGCCACCCATGCGGGAATCACGGTGGGCGAGGACGGAGCCTCCCACCAGTGCAACGAAGATATCGCCCTGATGCGCACCATACCGGGCATGGTGGTGATGTGCCCCGCGGACGATGTGGAGGCGAGAGCGGCCGTGCGCGCCGCGATCCAGTACGACGGCCCTGTATATCTGCGATTCGGGCGGTCTGCTGTGCCGGTGATCAACGACCATCCGGGCTATCACTTTGAGATCGGAAAGGGCACCGTGGTGCGCGAGGGGACGGATGTGACCATCGTGGCCACCGGTATCTGTGTGGATTCCGCCCTGGGAGCCGCGGCACTTTTGGAAAAGGACGGGATTGCTGCGGAGGTAGTCAATATCTGCACGATCAAGCCGCTGGACGATGAGATCATCGTAAAGAGCGCGGCAAAGACCGGCAGGGTAGTCACCGTGGAGGAGCACTCTGTCATCGGCGGCCTGGGAAGCGCGGTCTGCGACTGTCTGTGCGCAAAGCTGCCCACTCCGGTGAAGAAGCTGGGGATGCAGGATATCTTCGGAGAGTCCGGTTCCGCGTCCGATCTGGTGAAGAAGTATGGGCTTGACGCGGAGGGCGTATACCGGTCGGTCAAGGAATATCTGGCATGACGCGGGAGGGATATTTTCCCCGAAAGCATGATATGGCAGGAATGTCAGCCGTTACTATCTGCGGATAGTGACGGCTGTTTCTTTTTTTGAAAAGATCCGCAACCTTTCCGGATCCGGCCACAATATATCAGTGAAAGGGTACCAAACCTTTTCGGACGTCCGAGGAAAGTTAAGGAAGAAGTTATGTCTATCGAAGAACTGGAACAATGTATCCAATGTTACGGCACGGATATTTTATCCTTCTGCCGGTATCTCACCGGCAGCGTTTGGGAGGCGGAGGATCTGTACCAGGATGTTTTCCTGGTGGCGATGAAGCGTCTGCCTGCCATTGAGGGCACCCAAAATGTCAAGAGCTACCTTTTGGGCGCCGCCGTAAAAATATGGGCAAACCAAAAGCGGAAATATGCGTGGCGGGCCCGCATCGCCCCACAGAGCGAGCTTCTGGAGGAAACGGTCGATTCCTGTGAGAGCGCTTCCGATCCCGAGGAAACCTTTCTGGCGGGGGAGGAGCGGCGGATCGTTCGGCGGGCGGTGAGTGAGCTGCCGGACAGATACCGAATACCGATCCTGCTCTACTACATGGAGGAGCTGTCCGTAAGGGAGATGGCGAAGATCCTCGGAGTGTCGGAAAACACTGTGAAGAGCAGGCTCCACCGCGCCCGCAGGCAGTTGGCGCAGACGTGTGATACATTTTTTCGGAAGGGAGGGTTGTTATGAACAGAGACATCAACAGACTTTTGAAAAGTGCCCTTGCCCCATCCGTTGTACCGGATGAGAGATTAAACCGACAATTATTGGAAAAGGCAAAGGAGAGCAGTGTGATGGGAGAGAAAAACAGAGAGTTTTCAAGGAAGAAGAAACCGGAAAAACGGTTCAAAAGTCCGGCTGTGGCAGCGGGCCTTACCGTGTGTGTGCTGGCGGCGGGAAGTCTGACCGCGGTCGCCGCATACCGGTATCTGTCCCCCGCCCAGATCGTGACGGAGATGGGAAACGAAAAACTGGCGGAGGCGTTCTCGGGGGAGGGCGCGGTCCTGATCGACGAGAGCCAGGTCACGGGCGGTTATCGGGTGACGCTTATGGGAATGGTGACCGGAGAGGGCCTGAATCTGTATTTTGGCGATGCGGACAATGCGTTCGGCGCTGACCGGACCTACGCGGTGATCGCGATTGAGAGGGAGGACGGCGCTCCCATGCCGGAGCAGACGGCGGAAGATTTCCGGATCTTTCCCGTGTCTCCTCTGATTGCGGGTCAGAATCCCATGGTGGTGAACTCGGCTTCGTTGAACCTGGGAGCGACCGGCATTGTTCGGGACGGTGTGCAGTATGAGCTGGTGGACTGTGACAGCCTGGAGCTGTACGGCGCGCACGGCGTATACCTGAGCGTGGTGGAGAATTTCGGGGACATTACCCAGTCCTTTGTGATGGATGCGTCCGACGGGAGCTTTTCGGTAAAGCCGGAAGTCACGGAGATGGCCGCGCTTTTCCGTCTCCCCCTGGATCCCGAAAAGGCGGATTATGAGGCCGCCCAGGAACGGCTTGAGCAGATAAAGGAGGAGTTTGAGCATCCCGCGCAGCAGTCTGCAGAGGCTCCGGATGCGGAGGGTTCTCTTATCTGGCAGGCGGCGTCCGACCGTGAGGGGATCTCGCCGGAGCTTGCGGAGTTTCTGGCGAAGGTGACCACGGAGAATTACCAGAGCTATTTGGCGCCGGATGAGAGCACCCGAATCACCCTGACGCCGGATGCGGAGGGGTATGTGTCCTATGACAGAGGAGAGGAGGGTGGCGGTACGCTCTGGCTGGGAACGCCCGACACCTGGAGGGAGGAAGAACTGGAGCGGGAGACCATGGTGACTTCCTCGATGGGAAGCACGCTGGAGTCTCTCTCCGCGGAAATGCTCACCCTCCATGCGGACGGCACGGTGACGCTGGTCATCTATCGGCCGATTTTGTAAAAAATAAAAGAAACCATTTCCCCCTGTCAGGCGTCTAATAGATGTACGAACGAGAGAGGCGCGCCACAAACCGTACACGGAAAACTGGAATAGAGAAAGGGGCAAACCCATGGATAAGGAGGAATTTACGCGGCAGGTGCTGGCGATGGAGAGCACGCTGTTCCACATATCCTACAGTCTGCTGCACAACGAGCAGGATTGTGCGGATGTGGTTCAGGAGGCTGTCATCAAGGCGTATACAGGCAGGGACAGACTGCGCAGGCCCGAGTATTTTAAGACGTGGCTCACCCGCATTTTGATCAACGAGTGTTACACCTTCCTTCGCAGACAAAAGAAATATTTTCCCTTGGAGGAAACCGTCGAGAGGGGAAGCGTGACGCAGGAGGCATGGGCACCTGTGCGGGAGGAGTACCTGGATCTGTACCGCGCTATGGAGGAGATCTCCGAAAAAGACCGACTTTGCATCCAGCTCTATTATATGGAGGACTATTCGGTCCGTCAGATCGCACAGATTCTGAGGGTGCCGGAGGGGACGGTAAAGAGCAGGATGCGCAGGGCGAGACAGCAGCTGAGAGGTCTGCTTGCGGATGCCTGAACAGGCGGACGGGCAGAAATTGCGGGAAATGGAGGAAGCAATGGAGAAGTATAAAAAGATCGATATGTATCAACAGGTGCCGGAGGAATTTCGGACCCGGCTTCGAGATACCCTGGATCATCTGGGGGAGGAACCAAAGAGAACCGCTTTCCGCGGCAAGAGATTTGCGGCGATTGCAGCGGCGTCCTTGGCGGCCTGCACCGGACTGACCGTGGGAGCCGCAGGGCTTTTCGACTGGCATCCCAGCGCGTCGGAGCGCTTCGGAACCGACAGGGAGATGGAAAATAGGCTGTCGGCCCAGGGGGCGGCGCTTAAGGAGGAGGGGGTCTCTCAGGACAGCGATGTGACCTTGGAGGCCGTCCAGGCCGTTCGGACAGATACCGGATATTATTTTCTGTTTTCCATGGGGCTGCCCGAGGGCTTTGTGTGGAATGACGACATGGTGATTGAGGAGACGCGCTTAGAGGGAATACCGGAGGAGGACTGTCTTGGCTGTGCCGCGAACTTTGCGGGGGAACCGGACGGGCAGAACCGGATCCCCGTGGAGATGCAGGTGCGCATGGACGGGGAGGCGGCTCTCGGCGATCAGGTGACGGTAGCGCTTAAGAATGTGGCGCAGTGCGGGAAGGCAGACTACGTGGAGACGGTGATCGAAGGGGAGTGGGAGCTTTCCCTTCTCCTGCCGCAGGAGGCGGATGCCCTCGTGTGGGAGAAGGAAGAGCAACTGGCAGTGGGGGAGCATGAGCTTATGATTTCCCGGGTGGAGCTGAGTCCCTTTCAGATCCGCCTGTACACGGACGAGGCGTCCGCCAGGCACGCGACCGCTTTCGCTCCGGCCCTGTTGACTGGCGTGGAATATTCTGACGGAAGTGTCATAGAAAATACGGCATCCCTCGCCACAGGGTACGCGAAGGCGGAGGACGGGACGTTTTTCATTGGCCTGAATCTGGGGAATGTCATAGATCCGAAGAAGGCGGAAGCCTTGCGCTTTATGTGTGGCGGCGAGGAGACGGCGCTGCCCCTGGACGGTCTGAAAAACGCCTCCCAGGGCAGTCTGGAGAGAAATGCGACAGAAACGTCAGAAAAATTGTCGGAAGTGCTTCGGGAGAACGGGGGTGCTGAGCTGGTGAGCGAGCTTAGCATAGTAGACGTGGAGGACGGCAAGGCGATCCTGGCGGATCAGGATCACTTGTACCTTTGGGATGTAGCGTGTGACAGGGCGCAATGTCTGATCACTCTGTCTAAATACGGATATTCGTTGGAGGACGGCGGGGAATTTGTCATGGAATACGGGGGGGACACCCTGATGATCCATCCCACCGCAGACAGCGATCATGTGGTGCTCCTCAGGCCGGCGGCGGAGGAAAGTTCGTGGAAGATCTGGGAGAGCGCCGCAGAGAATCTCTGGCCCTACCCGTACCGTGATCTGTGGGAGGAGCGCATCTGCGACGTGGAAACCCTTGTGCCGGATGCGGGGGCAGACTATTCCGCGAAGGCTGTGTTTTCCAAAGGCCAGTGGTACGCTTTATACAGCGGGGACGGCACGGCGGCAAAGACGGAGCTCATCTTAATAAAAGATTAATCTTTTTTAAAAATTTTGTGTATAAAAAAGATACAAATTTCCTGTATACTGGTTGTCATAGGAGGACGAAAGTCCAAAGAGGGACCAAAGAGGGACCAAAGAGGGGCGAAGCTATGGAACAGAGGAGAAAGGCCGCAGGAGAGTTGCATCTGGAGCTGACAGATATGCGAAGGAATCCGTATTTGGCGGATTACGAGAAGGGGAGGAGGGAAACCGGTCCTGTCCGGCCTGCGCCGCGGACGAAGCGCGCTGTGGCGGAAAAGGCAAGACCCGTCAGCTGGGGGGCATCCGGCGCCTCCCAAGCGCGGTATGCGGAGCAGAGGGAGCACAGGGAGCGCGAACGGAGAGGGACTCGGACCGTCTCGGACGAACGGAGGCGGTCCCAGAGGGACAGAGCCCGTCTGCAAAAGGTGCGGGCACAGAGGAGAGGGGTGGCGCTTGGCTGTCTTTTGGGCGCGGCAGTTCTTTTGTTTCTGCTCCTTCGGATCGTCGGCGGCGCAGGAGCGGTAAAGACGGCAGGCAGTTTCTCCGAGAGCGTCAGAGGCTTCCTGGAAAGCTTCGGAGAGGAGCGGATACAGGGGATTCGAGCGTCCGTGTTTTATCAGCATCCAGAGTGGACGGAGGATTTTCTGACCGTCAACGAGTACTCTCGTCCGGGGGAGCCTCTTCCCAGAGTCAGCAACATCTTCGTCCATTACACCGCCAATCCGCAGACCAGCGCGGCGCAAAACAGAAGCTACTTTGAGAATCTGAAGGACAATCACGAGAGGAGCGCCAGCGCGCATTTTATCATCGGCTACGAGGGGGAGATCCTCCAGTGTATTCCGCTGAATGAGATCGCCTACGCGGTGCAGACGCGCAACTATGACTCTATTTCCATAGAGTGCTGTTATCTGGCGGAGGACGGCTCCTTCACGCAGGAGACCTACGACTCCCTGATCCGGCTTTTAAAATGGCTGACGGAGGCGTATCACCTGAAGCCGGAGGATATCCTGCGCCACTATGACTGCGGCGGCAAAAAATGCCCGCTGTACTATACGGAACATCCGGATGCCTGGGAGCAGTTGATCCAGGACGTGTCGGAGCTCTGAGAGGCAGTATAAAAGAAAGAAAACTATCCGGAGGGGTAGTTTTCTTTTTGGCTTTTTTCTGGTAAAATTGTGGTAATTGAGGAAACGGCGGTTTGGCAGAGCGGTGAGGTAACAGAGGCAAAGCATGAGAAGGAATATCAGAAAGAAGCTTTTAAAATACGGTTCCAAGGCGTCCTACATTGTGATCACGCTGATCGCGGCGGTGCTGCTGGCGGTGATCGGGCTGAATATAATGCTGGTCTTTGGAATGACGTCCAGGCAGACCAAGAGCCTTGGCACGCTGCAGTTGGAAAGCATCCGCAGCGATCTACAGATGATGCTCTCGGAGGCGCAGAACGATACTGCCCGCGTGGCGCTTCGGGTGGAACAGATGATGGAGGAGGGCTTTTCCGAGGAGAGGATGGAGGCCTACCTTAAGGAGGAGAAGGCGCTGCAGAGCCAGCTCTCCCAGGGAGCCTGCATCAACGTGTATGCAGCCGGACCGGACTGGGCGGTGCTGCCGGATTCGGAGCTTCCGGCAGGCTTTCGGGCGCCGGACCGCATCTGGTATCAGGGCGCGCTGGAGCATCCGGACAGCGTATATATCTCCGCTCCCTACCAGGATCTGAACACGGGAGGAATGTGCTTTACCACCGCGGTCTTGCTTCCGGACGGGGAGACGGTGGTGGCTATGGATTTCAATTTTTCCCAGATACACGCGTCCATTCAGAGGATGGGCGGCGAGGCCTTGATCGTGACCTCGGACGGCCTGATCCTTGGGTGCGGGGACATGGATTATGTGGGGAGGCCGCTGGCGGAGGTGCTTCCGGAGTATGAGCCGGTATTTTATCGGACGATCCGGCAGGGGGAGACCGCTGTTTTTGAGGGGGAAATGTCGGGGCGGGAATATACCTTTTTCACCAGTCGGACGGACAACGGATGGTATCTGATCCTGGGGATGGACGGCAGGGCGCTGCACAGGGACGGCTTCCGTCAGGTGATTTTCGGAGCGCTTCTGAATCTGTTTCTGGTGGGAGCGGTCGTGGCGCTCTATCTGCTGGGATGCCGCAGCCGAGACAGGGCGGAGCGCGCGCTGGCGGTCAAGGAGGAATTTTTGTCCGGCTTGTCCGGCGAGCTGAAGCGGCCTCTTAGGAAGATCCTGAAGCTTTCGCGTTCCGATCTCTTAGAGGGAAGCGACGATCCCCGGGAACAGATCGGGGAGATTCGGGAATCGACGTTGATGCTGTCCACCATGATCGACAATCTGCTCTCCTATTCCGACCTGATGTCCTCGGAGAAGAAAAAGGCCAAAAGGCGGGGCGGAAAGAATACCTCGGAGCAGGTGAAACGGGTCGGCAGATATGTGCGGGGAACCATCCTCGTTATCCTGGTGATCGTTACAGCGACCAGCATCTATTTTAATGTGAACGCCACCATGCGCTGGGGCAACACCAAAATGCAGGCGAAGGTCAACGCCTATGAGTACAGACTGTCCGAGTGGCTTACACAGCACAGGAGTATTCTGGAGATGTTTGCCAATTTTATCTCGGTGGATCCGGCGCTGGCGGATGATTATGACGAGGCTGTCAGATTTTTGGACGGCATCGCGCGGCGCTATCCGGATATCTCCGCCGCCTATCTGGCCAATCCCTACAAGGAGCATACGGTCATTATGAACAACGGGTGGCAGCCGGACGATGGCTGGAAGGTGGAGGAGCGCCAGTGGTACATAGACACCAAGGCGCGAGTGAGCGGCTTTTCCGTTTCGGATCCCTACTACGACGAGCGGACCGGAAGCTACTGTGTGACCATGTCCAAGGTCGTATTTGGGGAGAACGGGGAATTTCTGGGCATTTTTGGAATGGATTTCTATTTGGATAAGCTGCTTTCGATCCTGGGGGAGGACTATGGAGAGGACGGTTATGCGTTTCTGGTGGACGGGGAGGGAACGATCTTGAACCACCCCAACGAGGAGTATCAGCACCGCAGTGACCACGCCGTGAATGTGGAGGATCTGCCCTACCAAAAGGCCTTCGAGACACAGACGATCCGGTTTTTGAAGGACTACGACGGGGCCTACAGAGTCTGCATTGCCAAGCACAACGACGTGTCCAATTTTACGATCGTGGTAGTGCAGGAATGGCGGGGGATCTATGGAAATATTGTCTTGTACGCGTTTCTCCTCTTTCTCCTCTTCGGGGCGGGCGTGGCGTCCATCTACTCCTTGATGAACCGGCTGCTCTTCTGGGAGCAGGAGGTCAATGTACAGCTGAAGGAGGCGGCGGAGGCTGCCCTGCAGGCGGGGGAGGCGAAGAGCCAGTTTTTGGCGCAGATGAGTCATGAGATCCGCACCCCCATCAACGCGGTGCTGGGCATGAACGAGATGATCTACAGAGAGAGCGGGGATAAGGATATACGGGAATATGCGGAGAATATTCGGAGCGCGGGAAATACGCTGCTTGCGCTGATCAACAGCATCCTGGATTTCTCCAAGATCGAGGACGGCAAAATGGAGATCGTTCCGATGCGGTATGACACCGTCTCCTTGATCAACGATCTGGTCAATATGATCGCTGACAAGGCGGAGAAGAAGGGGCTTTTGTTTGAGCTGGACATCGACCCCGGGCTTCCCAGGACCCTGTACGGCGACGACGTGCGCGTGCGCCAGGTCATCTTAAATATGCTGACCAACGCGGTGAAATACACCCAGGAGGGCAGCGTAAAGCTGAAGATGGCAGGACGGGTGGAGGACGCGGACACGATCGTTTTGCGGGTGGACGTGATCGATACCGGCATCGGTATTCGGGAGGAGGACAGGGATAAGCTGTTCCAATCCTTCCAACGTCTGGATGTGGAGAAAAACCACAATATCGAGGGAACCGGACTCGGGATCTCCATCATACAGAAGCTCTTGAATATGATGGAGAGCAGGCTGGAGGTGGACAGCACCTACGGCGAGGGATCCGATTTCTATTTTGAGTTGCGCCAGCAGATCGTGAATGCGGAACCGATCGGGGACTACCGTGCACGGCGCAGTCAGAGCGAGCACAATGAGGAGAAGCAGGTGTGCCTGTACGCTCCCGACGCCAGGATCCTGTTGGTGGACGACAACGAGATGAATCTGCGGGTGGCGGAGGGCCTGATGAAGCGCTGCGGCATCCGGCCTGACAAGGCGTCCGGCGGCAGAGAGTGCATCGATCTGGCGCGGCAGCGGCACTACGATATTATTCTGATGGATCACATGATGCCGGGCATGGATGGGATCGAGACGTTAAAGAGGCTTCGGGAGGAGGGCATCCTGCCGGAGGACACCGCCGTGATCGCGCTGACCGCCAACGCCATCGTGGGCGTCCGAGAGAGGTATCTGGCAGCAGGCTTTGACGACTACCTCTCCAAGCCCCTGGAGGC
>CANRLX010000065.1 GCA_947631615.1 uncultured Acetatifactor sp. | reverse complement strand
TATGTGGCAGTGATCAGCGACACGGCGATGGAGGGAGTGCCTGCACCGGTGCAGACGCCCGCCGAGAAGGAGCCGGAGAAGGAAGCGTCCGCAGCGCCTTCCGCCGAGGGAGCGGCATCTGCTGCAGTGACGGAGACGGCCCAGAGCGGAGGAAGCGTATGGCCGATCGTGCTGATCATCCTTGCGGTTGTGGTGATCGGAGGAGCTGCGATCGCTGTGACGATCCGGAAGAAGCAGTCGTAAGGCTGCGGACCGCAGAGCAGATAAGCGGCATACCCTGCCGCAAGAGCTGACGAAGGAAGCGCGGGCGGAGAGCCTGCGTGGGATAAGAGAGGAAAGGGATCTTGTACCGAGAGGTGCAGGGTCCCTTTCTCGTGAAAAATTTATAAAAATTTTCAAAAAACGGTTTTCAAGAAATATAGAATTTGTTACAATAAATGTAATGTTTGATGTGTCAGAAATGGCCGGGGCTTCCCACCGTCGGTCATAATAAAATAAAATCAGGTGCTGTGCGCCGGAATGGAGGAAATATGAGGTATTTTTTCGAGTCTAAGGTCGAAAAGAAGGACGAGGGATACACGATCCAGATCCCCTTTAACGTTTGGGAGGTGTGCAAGCAGCGCGAGGTGATCAAGGGCGATGTGGTTCTGGACAACAAGATCATTGACTGCGAGCTGTGGCCCAAGGAGAAGGGCAACTATGAGGTGCGCATCAAGGAGCAGGAGGGACTCAACGTGGAGACCGGCGTTTCCCACAAGATTCTGCTCCATGTAAACGGCTCGCTGATCCGTATGGATCAGAACAGCCCTTACAGCTTTGAACATCCCATCCGCAAGATCGACAGCGTTGATGTGATCATTCAGCCGGAGGACGGCCTCTGCGGCCAGTCCTGTGTGGCAATGCTGGCAGGCGTGACGATCGCTGAAGTGATCAGCGTGATGGACTGCAGAGAGTGGCAGGCAACCATGGGCCGCGTGATCTCCGCTCTGAATTATTACGGGATCGACCATACCGATATCATTGTGTACACGGAGGGACGCGAGACGGTTCTTCCCAAGTGCGCGATTTTGATGGAGAAGATGGGCCGTTTCTGCCACTACCTGGTTCACTTCGACGGAAAATTCTACGATTCCAATCTGGGCGTGCTGGACGAGTACGACACCAGCAAGCTGCTCGGCTATCTTGAGATTAAGTGCTGATCCGGACAAGGACAGGATATCAGGAGTAGAAGAGGAGAGTCTTTTGTGAAATTCCGGCTTTTGAGGGCCCTGGATTTTCACAGGGGCTCTCTTTTTTTGCGGTGGCGGCAAAGCCGGATTCCCGCAGGATCCCAGGGAAATTCTAAAAGAAATATTAAATCCCATTTTGTGGACATTGATAAGAAAAAGAGAGATTTCAAGAGAAAAACAAAGAAAATAATAGTTTAATAAAGTTAAATGGATATGAATACGTTTGCAAAGACTTACATATAAAACTAATATATGTATTGATGATTAGCACTCAAATTATATGAGTGCTAACAAGAGAAAAAGCAGCGAAAAGTAAGGAGGCATTTATTTATGAAATTAGTACCCTTAGGTGACAGAGTAGTGTTAAAGCAGTTAGAGGCGGAGGAGACGACCAAGTCCGGTATCGTTCTTCCCGGCCAGAATAAAGAGAAGCCCCAGCAGGCAGAGGTCATCGCAGTCGGACCCGGCGGAATGGTGGACGGCAAAGAGGTCAAAATGCAGGTCAAGGTGGGAGATCAGGTGATCTTTTCCAAGTATTCCGGCAACGAGGTAAAGATTGACGATGAGGAGTTTATCATCGTGAGACAGAATGATATTCTGGCCGTCGTTGAGTAATGGAAATTTAAGGAATACAAATTTGAGGAATGCAAATTTGAGTAATGCAAATTTAAGGAATGTAAATTTGAGTAATTCAAATTTGAGCATGGAATTAAGTAATGGATTAAGGAATGGAAGTTTAAGAAATTTAAGAAATGAGAGAAATAAGAATAGATGGAGGAATGAATCATGGCAAAGGAAATTAAGTATGGCGCAGAGGCGCGTGCAGCATTAGAGACCGGTGTAAATAAGCTGGCAGATACCGTCAGGGTGACGCTGGGGCCCAAGGGAAGAAATGTAGTTCTCGACAAGTCTTTTGGAGCTCCGCTGATCACCAACGACGGCGTGACGATCGCCAAGGAGATCGAGCTGGAGGATGCTTTTGAGAACATGGGCGCACAGCTGGTGAAGGAGGTCGCTACCAAGACCAACGATGTGGCGGGCGACGGAACCACCACCGCTACGGTGCTGGCACAGGCAATGGTAAACGCCGGAATGAAGAATCTGGCCGCAGGCGCTAACCCTATTATCCTGAGAAAGGGTATGAAGAAGGCTACCGACTGCGCAGTGGAGGCCATCGCAGAGATGAGCCAGAAGGTGAACGGCAAGAACCACATCGCGAGAGTTGCCGCGATCTCCGCAGGAGACGAGGAGGTTGGACAGCTGGTTGCAGACGCGATGGAGAAGGTCAGCGGAGACGGCGTGATCACCATCGAGGAGTCCAAGACCATGCAGACCGAGCTGGATCTGGTGGAAGGTATGCAGTTTGACAGAGGATATATCTCCGCTTATATGGCGACCGACATGGATAAGATGGAGGCCAGCCTGGAGAATCCGTATATCCTTATCACCGACAAGAAGATCTCCAACATTCAGGAGATTTTGCCCCTGTTGGAGCAGATCGTGCAGTCCGGCGCGAAGCTGCTCATTATCGCCGAGGATGTGGAGGGCGAGGCTCTGACCACCCTGATCGTCAACAAGCTGCGCGGCACCTTCAACGTGGTGGCTGTCAAGGCTCCCGGCTACGGCGACAGAAGAAAGGCTATGCTGGAGGATATCGCGATCCTCACCGGCGGTCAGGTGATCAGCTCCGAGCTGGGTCTGGAGTTGAAGGAAGTCACCATGGATCAGCTTGGCAAGGCAAAGTCCGTGAAGGTGCAGAAGGAGAACACGGTCATTGTGGACGGCGAGGGCGACAAGGACGCCATTCAGGCCCGCATTGCCCAGATCAAGGCGCAGATCGAGGAGACCACGTCCGATTTCGACCGCGAGAAGCTTCAGGAGAGACTGGCAAAGCTTGCAGGCGGTGTGGCTGTGATCCGTGTCGGCGCCGCTACCGAGACCGAGATGAAGGAGGCAAAACTCCGTATGGAGGACGCTTTGGCGGCTACCAGAGCAGCGGTGGAGGAAGGCATTATCTGCGGAGGCGGTTCCGCATATATCCACGCTTCCAAGAAGGTCGCAAAGCTGGCTGAGACTCTGGAGGGCGATGAGAAGACCGGCGCATGTCTGGTTCTGAAAGCGCTGGAGTCCCCCCTGTACCACATTGTGGCAAACGCAGGTCTGGAGGGCAGCGTGATCATCAACAAGGTGCGCGAGTCCGAGATCGGTATCGGTTTTGACGCTCTGAAGGAGGAGTATGTGGACATGGTGGAGGCAGGCATCCTGGATCCCGCCAAGGTCACCAGGAGCGCTCTGCAGAACGCTACCAGCGTGGCAAGCACTCTGCTCACCACGGAGAGCGTTGTTGCGAATATCAAGGAGGATGCTCCTGCTATGCCCGCAGGCGCAGGCATGGGCGGAATGATGTAAGCTTTCCGCAGAACAGGGAACGTTTTCAAAACAGGCATGGGTTTTCCGTGCCTGTTTTTTTTGCATTGTGCGCCCGGCTCGCGTTTTGGTTGTGAAAACACAGCCCATATGATAAAATAAGAATCATATAGATTCCTATAGGTTCTGATAGGTTCTGATAGGTTCTGATAGGTTCCGATAGATTCCGATAGGATCTTATAGAACGATAGAGAGGAATACGAAAGGCGGAGACAACAGAGATGAGTGAAGAGAGAATTTATCACAATCCGGTGCAGAGAGGTTTCTTTCCGGATCCTTCCGTGGTTCGGGTGGGGGAGGATTACTACATGGTAAACTCCAGTTTCCAGTATTTTCCCGCGATCCCCATCTCCCATTCGAGGGATATGGTGCACTGGCATGTGATCGGTCATGCGATCAGCAATCCGGAGTGGCTGGATTTAAGTGAGATTCGGGATTCCCACGGCATCTGGGCGCCGGATATCGAGTATGTGGACGGAAGGTTTTATATTTATGCGACCCTCCGCCTGAACGCGGACGGGAAGCGCGGCAATAACGTAATGCGCAGGCAGCTGGCGATGGTGTCCGACCGTCCGGAGGGGCCCTACAGCAAGCCGGCCTGTCTGGAGGTGGACGACATCGACCCGTCGCTCTTTGTGGATGACGACGGAAAGAAGTACATGATCATTGCCAAGGCGGCCAGGACGGTGCCCCTGACGGAGGACGGAATGAAGGTGGCGGGGCCCGTGCGCACGGCGTGGGGCGGCACCGGAGAACGATGTCCCGAGGGGCCGCATATGTTAAAGAAGGACGGCTGCTATTACGCGATGCTGGCGGAGGGCGGCACCGGCTACGGACACGGCATCAATGTGGCCAGGAGCAGAGAGCTCTACGGGGACTATGAGGAGTCCCCCTACAATCCGGTCATGCGCCAGACGGATCCCGACGCCCCGATACAGAGGGCGGGGCACGGCAAGCTGATACAGGATCAGAACGGGCAGTGGTGGTGCTATTACCTCTGCGGCAGGCCGAACCAGGGACGGTATACCACGATCGGCAGGGAATCCGCCCTGGATCCCGTGCAGTGGACCGAGGACGGATGGTTTACCATCAATGAGGGCAAGGGGCCCAGCCTGACCCAGAAAGCGCCGGATCTGCCGGAATGTATTTTCCCGCGCAACAGCCTGGATGATTTTGACGGGGAGACGCTGGGCTTAGACTGGGAGTTTGTGCGCAATCCCGACAACGGCTCCTGGTCTCTGACGGAGCGCCCGGGGTATTTCCGCATTTGGACAAGGGACGGGCAGCTCTTTGAGATCCGCGCGAAAAACACGCTCCTCAGAAGGGAGCAGGAGCTCTCCTACACGGCGGAGACCAAGCTGGAATTTTATCCCGACAGGGACGGCGAGCAGGCCGGCCTGACCTGCTACTACAGCACGGCCACTTATGTCCGGTGCTCCCTCTGCTATGAGGGCGGCAGGAAGCTGCAGCTGGTCATCAACCGAAACCACGGCGAGGAGCGGATGGCGCAGGTGGAGGAGATACGGGAAGCCCCCGTCTATTTGCGGGTGAAGGTGGAGAAGCTGACCCGAACCTTCTTCTACAGCTATGACGGCGAAGCGTGGCAGGTGATCGGGACGCTGAAGGACTGCATCTATCTCTGCGACGAGGGCGTGCCGGACGACCCCAAGCGCCACACCGGAACGCTGGTGGGGATCTACGCAAACAACGGGGGCTGCGGCAGCAGAAAGCCCGCGGACTTTGATTATTTCCGATACGAGGACTAAGGGCCCGGGCGGTAAAAGGTGGTTGATACTTTTGGCTTTTTCGGGTAAAATAAAGATAATATTTATCGAAAAATAATAGAAAAGGAAGAGGGATAAAAGTATGAGTCGATTGAACATTGCATCGCCCGATCAGGCGCAGCGGACCGTGGAACGCCTCTACCAGGACCTGGAGAGACGGATCCTTGCCAGTCCTCCGGGGCTTTGTCCGGTGGATCTGCAGCTTTCCTTTCTGAAGCTCTGTCACGCGCAGACCTGCGGAAAGTGTGTGCCCTGCCGCGTCGGGCTGGGACAGCTGCAAAACCTGCTGGAGGATGTTCTGGAGGGACGCGGAGACCAGGGGACTCTGGATCTGATCCGCGATACGGCGACGAACATCATGGATTCCGCCGACTGCGCTATCGGCTATGAGGCGGCCCGCATGGTGCTGACCGGCATGGAGGGCTTTGAGGAGGATTACCGCAGCCACATCGAGCACGGGAAATGCTCCTGCCATTTTGACCGGCCGGTTCCCTGTGTGGCGCACTGTCCGGCGAATGTGGATATTCCGGGCTATATTGCGCTGGTGAAGGAGGGACGCTATGAGGATGCCGTGAAGCTGATCCGCAAGGACAATCCCTTCCCCACCGCCTGCGCGCTGATCTGTGAGCATCCCTGTGAGGCGAAGTGCCGTCGGGGCATGATCGACAGCCCTGTCAATATCCGCGGCCTCAAGCGTATGGCGGTGGACAACGCCCGCGCGGACAGAGTGCCCGTGCCCGAGAAGGCAGAGAGCACCGGAAAGAGAGTGGCGGTCATCGGAGGAGGCCCCGGGGGGCTCTCCGCGGCGTACTATCTGGAGCTCATGGGACACCACGCGGTGGTGTTTGAGGAGAAGGCCAGGCTGGGCGGTATGCTCCGCTATGGCATCCCCAACTACAGATTCCCCAGAGTGCGCCTGCAGGAGGATATTGACACCGTGCTCTCCACCGGCGTGGAGGTGAAGCTGAATACGCGCATAGGGGGAGGCCAGGGGGAGATCCCTCTCTCCAGATTGCGGGAGGAGTATGACGCAGTGTACATAGCCATCGGCGCCCACACCGACAAGAAGGTGGGCATCGAGGGCGAGGATGCCAAGGGCGTTATGTCCGCAGTGGAGCTGCTGCGGAAGATCGGCGACGAGGAGTTTCCGGATTTTACCGGCAAGACCGTCCTGGTGGTGGGCGGCGGAAACGTGGCGATGGACTGCACCCGTTCCGCGATCCGTCTCGGCGCCAAGAAGGTGGGCATCGCGTACCGGAGAAGACAGGAGGATATGACGGCTCTGCCCGAGGAGGTGGAGGGCGCCATTGCGGAGGGAGCGGAGCTCTACAGTCTGAAGGCTCCCCACAGGATAGAGACGGATGAAAACGGTAACGTGACGGCGCTCTGGGTACAGCCCCAGATCATCGGCCCCATTGACGCCTGGGGAAGGGCGCGTCCCATTCAGGCGGATGTGCCGCTTCTTCGCATCCCTTGCGATATCGTGATCGTTGCCATCGGCCAGGGGATCGTCACCGATCACTTTGAACAGTCGGGGCTTTCCGTGAAGAGAGGAACGATCGCGGCGATGAGTGACGCGGCCGTTCAGGACATGGACGGCGTCTTTGCCGGCGGAGACTGTGTGACCGGTCCGGCCACCGTGATCCGCGCCATCGCGGCGGGCAAGGTGGCAGCCGCCAACATCGACGAATATTTGGGGTATCATCATGAGATCAGCTGTGATGTGGAGATCCCTCCGGCGGACATCGGGGACAGGGAGCCCTGTGGCAGGATCCAGCTTGCGGAGGCGGAGGCGTCCGAGAGAAGGTCCACCTTCGAGCCCTTCGAGTGCGGCATGACCGAGCAGGAGGCCTGCCAGGAGGCGGGAAGGTGCCTGCGCTGCGACCGGTACGGGTACGGCGCTTTCCGAGGCGGACGCATCACGAGCTGGTAAGGAACATAGATCATTCTGAAGAAAGGAACCGAATGCGATGATAAATCTCACGATAGATGGAATTTCAGTGTCCGTGCCGGAAGGAACGACCGTTATGAAGGCGGCTGCCGGCGTGGGGATCGAGGTGCCCCACCTGTGCTTTTTGGAGGGGATCAATGAGATCAGCGCCTGCAAGGTCTGTGTGGTGGAGATCCAGGGCAAAAACAAGCTGGCCACCTCCTGCAGCACCCCTGTGGAGGAGGGGATGGTGGTCTATACCAATTCCCCCAGGGTCAGAAAGGCGAGACGCTCCAATGTGGAGCTGATACTGTCCCAGCACGACTGCCGCTGTGCCACCTGTGTGCGCAGCGGAAACTGCAGCCTGCAGAAGATCTCCAACGATCTGGGGATCCTGGGAATCCCCTTTGAGGAGGAGCTCCCCGCAAGCTGTTGGAATGAGGATTTCCCCCTGATCCGCGATGCCCGCAAGTGCATCAAGTGTATGCGCTGCGTGCAGATCTGTGACAAGGTGCAGGCGATGCACGTCTGGGGTGTGCAGAATACCGGATCCCGCACCACCGTGGACGTGGCGGGCGATCAGCCCATTGAGAAGTCTCCCTGTACCCTCTGCGGACAGTGTATCACCCATTGTCCCACCGGCGCCCTGAGAGAGCGGGACGATATCGGAAGGGTCCTTCAGGCTCTTTCGGATCCTGAGAAGATCACGGTGGTGCAGGTGGCGCCCGCGGTCCGCACGGCCTGGGGCGAAGAGCTTGGCCTGACAGCCGAGGAAGCGTCGGAGGGACGCATGGTGGCGGCCTTAAAGAGGATCGGCTTTGACTATGTGTTCGACACCAATTTTGCGGCCGACCTGACGATCATGGAGGAGGGCAACGAGCTGATCGAGCGGCTGGGAAACGCCGAGAAGTACGCGTGGCCCATGTTTACCTCCTGCTGTCCCGGCTGGGTGAGCTTTGTGGGGACCAAGTACCCGCAGTTTTTGAAGAATCTGTCCTCCGCCAAGTCGCCCCAGCAGATGTTTGGAGCGATGGCGAAGAGTTACTTTGCCCAGAAGAGGGGAATCGATCCGAACAATATTTACAGCATCTCCGTTATGCCCTGTGTCTCCAAGAAGAGGGAGGCGGCCCTTGTGGGCATGAACAGCGCCGGCGCGGGACAGGACGTGGACGTGGTGCTGACCACCAGAGAGCTGGTGCGCCTGGTTCGCTCCGAGCATATCAACCCCAGGTTTTTGAAGGAGCAGGAGTTTGACTCTCCTCTGGGCTTGAGCACCGGCGCCGGTGTGATCTTCGGCGTGACCGGCGGTGTGATGGAGGCGGCGCTGCGCACGGCCTACGCGGTACTGGAGGGCAAAAATCCCGACGCGGACGCCTTTCAGGCGGTTCGCGGGGAGAAGGGCAGACGGGAGGCCGACTTTACTGTGGCAGGCAGAGTCCTTCACACCTGCACCGTAAGCGGTCTGGCCAACGCGGAGAGTCTGATGGAGGATATCATCGCGGGAAAGGTGTCCTACGACTTTGTGGAGGTGATGGCGTGTCCGGGCGGCTGCGTGGGCGGCGGCGGACAGCCCATCCATGACGGCTGCGAGCTGGCTGCGCCCAGAGGCGGCGCCCTGTACCGTCTGGATCGGGAGAGGAATCTCCGCTTCTCCCATGAGAATCCGGAGGTGCAGAAGGCGTACGAGGAGTACCTGGAGAAGCCGCTGGCGCACAGGGCCCATGAGCTGCTGCACTCGGATCTGACAAGCGCGCATTATTTTGAGGTCTGCGGGGACAGGTAAAACGGATATGAGGTTGGGGATGACGCAAAATGGGATGGACAAAAAACGGGAGTGACGGTTTATCGATGAAAAGTAAAGAGAGGGAGCGGGAAAAGAGCCTGTCGGCCACGGTGGTGATCATTTCCGTGATCGTCGTCCTTTATCTGGCGGCATATTACAAGATATCCGACCTGATAGAAAAGCGCTGCCTCATCCGGATGGAGGAGGGCGTGAGCACGGCCACCGGAGAGATCACGGGCAAGCTGGTGCGGGACAGCCAGGTGTTGAACGCCGTGGCAAGGCTTTTGGAGGAGCTGGACGACTTTGACATAGACAGCGTGAGGGACGCTATGAACTCCTTTTCCCCGTTGATGGAGACCATGAAGATTCAGGTCCTGATGCCGGACAACACGATCGTTGAGCCGGACGGTTCCGTCTATCCCGCGGACGGAAGCCTCTCCTTTGAGGAGACGGCGCCTCTGGGGGAGCATATATCCGACCGCATGGTCAGTATGCTGGACGGAAACACCATGATTATACGCCATTATGTGCCGATCAAGGACGGGGAGGAAACGGTCGCCATTCTCTACGGGGTGACCCGCCTGGATCAGCTTCCCCACACGCTGAATATCAGCAATATCTATAATGCCAGCGCCAGCGTGTATATCATCAACACGGAGAACGGCAACCTTCTGATGAATACCTACAACAACGACCTGGGCAGCATTTACGACTTTGACGTGGACAGTCCCAGAAAGGGAGGCACGTGGGAGGATACGGTCCAGGATCTGATGAACAAAGGATCCGGCTATAACATTATCCGGTACGAGGGCAGCAAGGAGTGGAATTATTTTTACTACCGCCCCTCCGATCTCAACAAGTGGTCGATCGCGATCTCCGTGCCGGAGAAGGAGGCTTTTGCCAATCTCTACGCCATTCAGCGGGTTTGCATCGTGATCGCCGCCCTCACCCTGATCGCCGTGACGATCTATTATCTGTGGGTGCGCAACAATGCCAGAAGAGTCACCAAGGAGGCTGTGGAGAAGGCTGTCCTGGAGGAGAAGCTGCACAAGGCGGAGGCGGCGGAGAAGGCCAAGACCATGTTTCTCTCCAATATGTCCCACGATATCCGCACGCCCATGAACGCCATCATCGGGTTCACCACGCTGGCGCAGACCAATCTGAACAACAAGGATAAGGTCCAGGAGTATCTGACCAAGATCCTTTCCTCCAGCAACCACCTTCTGAGCCTGATCAACGATGTGCTGGATATGAGCCGCATTGAGAGCGGCCGACTCAATATCGAGGAGAAGGAGTGCAGCATTTCGGATATCTTTCGGGATATGCGCAACATCATACAGACCCAGATGCAGTCCAAACAGCTGAATTTCTTTATGGATACGCTGGATGTGGTGGATGAGGATATCTACTGCGACAAGCTGCACGTAAACCAGGTGCTGCTGAACCTTTTGGGAAACGCCATCAAGTTCACGCCTGCGGGGGGCTCCATATCCCTGTCCATCCGGCAGAAGCCGGGGGCTCCCGCCGGCTACGGCGCCTATGAGATCTGCGTGAAGGACACCGGCATCGGCATGAGTCCCGAGTTTGCGGAGCATGTTTTTGAACCCTTTGAGAGAGAGCACACCTCCACGGTGAGCGGCATCCAGGGGACCGGACTGGGAATGGCCATCAGCAAGAGCATCATTGACACCATGGGCGGGACCATCGAGGTGAAGACGGAGCAGGGGAAGGGCACGGAGTACATTATCAATCTGGAGTTCCGTCTGCAGAAGGAGCATAAAAAGATGGAGGTGATCCGCGAGCTGCAGGGGATGAGGGCCCTGGTGGTAGACGACGCCTTTACCACCTGCGACAGCGTCACCAAGATGCTGACGCAGATCGGGATGCGGGCGGAGTGGACCCTGCGCGGCAGAGAGGCGGTGCTCCACGCCAAGCAGGCGCTGGAGATGGGAGACGCCTTTTACGCCTACATCATCGACTGGGCGCTTCCGGATTTAAACGGCATTGAGGTGGCCAGGCAGATCCGCGCGGCGGTGGGCGGCGAGGTGCCGATCGTCATCCTGACCGCCTACGACTGGTCGGCGATCGAGGAGGAGGCCAGGGCCGCGGGTGTCACCGCGTTCTGCAACAAACCGATCTTTATGTCCGAGCTGCGGGATACTTTGATCGCCGCCATCGGAAAGGGCGATCTGTCCGCCGAGGAGTCTGTCCTGCCGGCGACCGAGGAGAAGCTGAAGGGAAAGAGGCTTCTGCTGGTGGAGGACAATGAGCTGAACCGCGAGATCGCGGAGGAGATCCTGGAGGAGAGCGGCTTTGTGGTGGAGTCCGCGGAGGACGGCTCTGTCGCCGTGAAGCTGGTGGAGGCTTCCCGGCCGGGATATTATGACCTGATCCTTATGGATGTACAGATGCCGATCATGAACGGATACGATGCAACCAAGGCGATCCGCGGGCTGGCGGATCCGGAGCTTGCCAGCATCCCCATTGTGGCTATGACCGCGAACGCCTTTGAGGAGGACCGTAGGGCGGCGATGGAGAGCGGGATGGACGCTCACGTATCGAAGCCCATCAATGTGGAGAAGCTTCTGGAGGTGATACAGTCTCTTTTGAAGGAACGCTTTTTGTGACAGCTTTTCCCAGAAAAACTATTGACATTTTTCTCCAAAAGGTCTATACTGTCAATGAATAAGTCAGGTTAGGGTAAGAGTGGCGGACGCCACTCTTTCTTCTTTGTCGATGCAGTTTGTCGATACAGGAAATGCCTGAGGAGGGAGAATGTGATGTCTGTACGGGAGACCTACGAGGACAGGACAGAGGAGCTGCTTCGCCCCATCGCGCTGGCGAACGGGGTGGAGATATACGATGTGGAATATGGAAAGGAAGGCGCGGATTATTACCTGCGCGCCTATATTGACAAGGAGGGCGGCGTAACCATTGAGGACTGCGAGAAGGTCAGCCGCGCCCTTTCGGACGCGCTGGACGAGGCGGATTTTATTCCCGACGCCTATATTCTGGAGGTCAGCAGTCCCGGCCTTGGCAGGGCCTTAAAGAAGGATAAGCACCTGGAAAAGAGTGTCGGACAGAAGGTGGAGGTAAAGCTGTATAAGCCCGTCGACCGGCAGAAGGAGTTTTCCGGTGTGCTCCTTCGCTTTGACGAGACACATCTCACCATCGGGGAGGGGGATGCGGAGAGGACCTTTGAGCGTTCCGATATCGCCCTGGTCCGTCTGGCATTGGATTTTTGACGAAGATTTCACGGAGATAGAAGATCAAAAGAAAGCTGCGAAAACGATTTGGCAAAAGCCGGAATGGAGGAAATGATGAACAAGGAACTGATGGAGGCACTGGATATTCTGGAGAGGGAGAAGGAGATCAGCAAGGACACCCTATTTGAAGCGATCGAAAACTCTCTTCTCACCGCCTGCAAAAACCACTTTGGAAAAGCTGACAACGTGAAGGTGGAGATCAAGCGGGACACCTGTGATTTTCTGGTGTATGCGGAGATGGAGGTGGTGCCTACCAGAGACGATGTGGAGGACGAGTGCCTTCAGATCGCCCTGGAGGACGCGCAGGAGATCTCCAAGAAGGCGCAGGTGGGCGATATCCTGAACAAGGAAATCAAGTCCAAGGAGTTTGGACGTATCGCCACGCAGAACGCCAAAAACGTGATCCTGCAGAAGATCCGCGAGGAGGAGAGAAGCGTGATCTACAATCAGTACTACGAGAAGGAGAGGGATGTCGTCACCGGCGTAGTACAGCGCTATGTGGGAAAAAATATCAGCGTCAATCTGGGCAAGGCGGATGCGATGCTGAGCGAGAGCGAACAGGTGAAGGGCGAGAATTTCCGTCCCACCGAGCGCATCAAGGTGTATATCCTGGAGGTCAAGAACACCCCCAAGGGGCCGAGGATCAATGTGAGCCGCACCCATCCGGAGCTGGTAAAGCGCCTGTTTGAGGCGGAGGTGACGGAGATCAAGGACGGCACGGTGGAGATCAAGAGCATTGCCAGAGAGGCCGGAAGCCGCACCAAGATCGCGGTCTGGAGCAACAACCCCAACGTGGACGCGGTGGGCGCCTGCGTGGGTATGAACGGCGCCAGGGTGAACGCCATCGTGGAGGAGCTGCGCGGAGAAAAGATCGACATTGTGCCGTGGGATGAAAACCCGGGCAACCTGATCCAAAATTCCCTGTCTCCCGCCAAGGTGGTCGCGGTGTTTGCGGATCCGGATGAAAAGACGGCCAAGGTGGTGGTGCCCGATTACCAGCTGTCTTTGGCCATCGGCAAGGAAGGACAAAACGCGAGACTGGCGGCAAGGCTGACCGGGTATAAGATCGACATCAAGTCCGAGACCCAGGCCAAGGATGCCCCCGGCTTCCGCTATGAGGATTATATGTACGACGAGTATGAGGACGAAGAATACGCCGGAGACGAAGAAGATGCCGGAAACGAGGAATATGCCGGAGATGAAGAATACGCCGGAAACGAAGAATATGCCGGGGACGAGGAAGGGATCGGGGACTCTGGCACAGGGGATGAGGAGTAGGTTTTTCTATGGCAAAGAAGATTCCTTTGAGGCAGTGTGTCGGCTGCGGTGAGATGAAGGGCAAAAAGGACATGGTTCGGGTGCTGCGGACGGCGGAGGGCGATATCTGTCTGGACGCCACAGGCAAAAAGAACGGAAGAGGCGCATATGTTTGTAAGAGCGGCGCGTGTTTTCAGCTTGCCCGAAAGAACAAGGGACTGGAGCGCTCCTTTAAAATGAGTATTCCACAAGAGGTGTATGACGCCTTGGAGAGGGAGTTTGAAAATCTTGAAGCAGAATAGGGTTTTGGCGCTGTTGGGACTCGCAATGAGAGGGCGCAATCTGGTGAGTGGTGAATTTCAGACACTGGAGGCAGTCAGGAAAGGCTCCGCCATGCTGGTGATTATCGCGGAGGATGCGTCAGCGAATACCAAAAAGTTGTTTACGGATAAGTGTACTTATTATCAAGTCCCGGTTTTTACCTACGGAACGAAGGAGGAACTGGGAGGTGCGATCGGGAAAGAACTGAGGTCTTCTCTGGGCGTGTGCGACGTAGGGTTAGCGGATGCGATCATCAAACAGTTGGAAGGAAAATAAAGAGATACGCCGGCCACGGCAGAAATGGAGGAAAGCATGGCGAAGGTAAGGATATATGAGCTTGCAAAAGAATTGGGGAAGCAAAACAATGATATATTGAATTTCTTACAGGAGAAGGGCATTGAGGCGAAAACGCCCAGCAGCTCCGTGGAGGAGGAAGCGGCGCAGCTGGTGCGCAAGGCTTTCGGCGGCGCGGAGAAGGCGCAGGAGCCCAGGGAAACGCCCCGGGAAGTGCCGCAGGAGGTGCATCCGGAAGTACGTCAGGAAGTGCATCCGGAAGTACGTCAGGAAGTGCATCCGGAAATGCCCAGGGAAAAGGAAGCGCCCGTAGAAAAGGAATTACCCAGGGAAAAGGAAGCGCCGGCTCCCGCCGCAAAGGAGGAGCCCAAGAAGAAAAAGAAAACGATTATCTTCGTGAGCAATCCGCAAAATTCCAAGATGTCGGGACAGCGCCAGGGCGGATCGATGGGCAGAGGCGGAAACGGAGGAAACGGCCAGAACCGAGGCCCGAAGCCGACGCCGAACCGTGGCCCCATCAAACCGCTGACCCCTCCCTCTCCCACCCCCTCCGTTCAGATGGTTCCGGATCCGGCGCACACCAATGCGCCCCGAAAAAACAATGCGGCTGAGAGCGGGGAGCTGAGAAGCCAGAACAGGCCGGAGAACGCCGGGGCAGGCGGGCATACCCCACAGAACAGAGGGCAGGGCGAGAGACCTGCGAGAGACGCCCGCGACAACAGAGGACAGGGACGGCCCCAGGGGGGATCCCGTCCTCAGAACGGACAATTTCAGGGAAGAGGAGGCGCGACAGGTGGCAGACCTCAGGGCGACAGACCGGGCAGCGGTTATCAGAGAACGGCTAGGCCGGGTCAGGACGGCGGTCAGGGCGATCGCAGGAATAGCGGCGGCAATGCGGGTCCTGGACGTGGCTTTGGCGGTCCTGGACGCGATAACAGAGGCAATGGAGGGTCGGGTAATTCGTTCCGAGGTGGAAGAGAGGACAGACCGTCTAAGGGCTTCGCTGCGGAGACCGGCGGAAAGGATATGGAGAAGAAGCGCGAGGAAGACAAGAGGCGCTTCAGCCAGGAGCGGGATAAGCGCTCCAGGAAGGACCATATTTACGAGGAGGACGAGGCTGCAAGGAACAGGCCCGGCCGCTTTATCAAGCCGGAGAAGAAGAAGGAGGAAGCGGTAGAGGAGGCCATCAAGGTCATCACGCTTCCGGAGACGATCACGATCAAGGAGCTCGCCGAGAAGATGAAGCTGCAGCCTGCGGCTATCATCAAAAAGCTTTTCCTGGAGGGCAAGGTGGTGACCGTGAACCAGGAGATCTCCTACGAGGATGCGGAGAATATCGCTATGGAGTACGATATCCTCTGCGAGAAGGAGGTCAAGGTGGATGTGATCGAGGAGCTCTTGAAGGAGGAGGAGGAGAACGCCGAGGACATGGTGGAGAGACCTCCCGTGATCTGTGTGATGGGACACGTCGATCACGGCAAGACCTCGCTTCTGGATGCGATCCGCAAGACAAATGTGACGGATAAGGAGGCCGGCGGCATCACGCAGCATATCGGCGCGTATACGGTCAGCGTCAACAACCGCAAGATCACCTTCCTTGACACGCCCGGACACGAGGCGTTCACCGCGATGCGTATGCGCGGCGCAAACGCTACGGATATCGCCATCCTTGTGGTGGCGGCGGACGACGGCGTGATGCCGCAGACGATAGAGGCTATCAACCACGCCAAGGCGGCGGGGATCGAGATCATCGTTGCGGTCAATAAGATCGACAAGCCCTCCGCCAACATCGATCGGGTGAAGCAGGAGCTGTCGGAGTATGAGCTGATTCCCGAGGATTGGGGCGGAAGCACGGTCTTTGCACCGGTGTCCGCAAAGACCGGAGAGGGCTTGGACCAGCTGCTTGAGATGATTCTTCTGACGGCGGATATTCAGGAGCTGAAGGCCAATCCGAACCGCCGCGCGAGAGGGCTGGTCATCGAGGCGGAGCTGGACAAGGGGCGCGGCCCCGTGGCGACGGTCCTGGTGCAGAAGGGCACCTTGAAGGTTGGGGATTTCGTGTCTGCCGGCGCCTGTCACGGCAAGGTGCGGGCGATGATCGACGACAAGGGCAGGAGAGTCCGTGAGGCGACTCCCTCCATGCCGGTAGAGATCCTGGGGCTGTCCGACGTGCCCGTGGCCGGTGAGGTATTCCTCGCCCATGACAACGACAAGACGGCCAGATCTTATGCGGAGACCTATCTGGCCCAGAACAAGGAAAAGAAGCTGGAGGAGACCAAGGGGAGAATGTCCCTGGACGATCTGTTCTCCCAGATCCAGGAGGGCAATTTAAAGGAGCTCAACCTGATCGTCAAGGCGGATGTACAGGGCAGCGTGGAGGCCGTGAAGCAGTCTCTGTTAAAGCTGACCAACGAGGAGGTCGTGGTAAAGTGCATCCACGGCGGTGTGGGAGCGATCAACGAGTCCGATGTGGCTCTGGCGAGCGCGTCCAACGCCATCATCATCGGCTTCAATGTGCGTCCGGATGCCACCGCCAAGGCGACCGCTGAACAGGAGGGCGTGGATGTGCGCCTGTACAAGGTGATCTACCAGGCGATCGAGGATATCGAGGCCGCTATGAAGGGAATGTTGGATCCCGTGTACGAGGAGAAGGTGATCGGCCACGCGGAGGTGCGCCAGCTGTTCCGCGCTTCCGCTATCGGCAACATCGCGGGCGCCTATGTGCTGGACGGCGAGTTCCAGAGAGGCTGCAAGGTGCGCATCACCAGAGAGGGCGAGCAGATCTTCGAGGGAAACCTGGCGTCGCTCAAGCGGTTTAAGGACGACGTGAAGGAGGTCAAGGCGGGCTTTGAGTGCGGTCTTGTGTTCGAGGGCTTTGACCAGATGAAGGAGCTTGATATTGTGGAAGCGTATATCATGGTGGAGGTGCCAAGGTAAACGCACGCGGATATAAGGGAACCGGATATAGGGGAGCAGGTATAAAGGAGCCAGATATAAGGGAATCAGATATATGAGAAAAAACAGTATAAAAAATACCCGTATTAACGGGGAAGTACAGAGGGTGCTGGCGGAGGTGATCCGCGGGGAGATCAAGGATCCGCGGATCAGCCAATGGGCAAGCGTCGTGGCCGTGGAGGTGGCCCCTGACTTAAAGAGCTGCAAGGCGTGGATCAGCGTGCTGGGCGGCCAGGAGGAGCGGGAGGCGACGCTCGAGGGGTTGAGAAGCGCGGAGGGCTTTATCCGCAGGCAGCTGGCGCAGAGGATCAATCTGAGGAATACGCCCCAGATCACCTTTGTGATGGATCAGTCCATCGAGTATGGCGTAAATATGTCGCACAGGATCGATGAGGTGGTAGGGGGACAGGGGGACGCCCAGACGCCCTAGGTGCGCGGGGAGG
>CANRLX010000064.1 GCA_947631615.1 uncultured Acetatifactor sp. | reverse complement strand
AAAAGTCCTGGAAGCCGCTGTCAGAGCGGGGTTCAGGACTTTTTTCTTCAAAATACTGTCAAACTCGGGATTATATCACAAAACCTTTTCACGGGCAATATCGAATCGCGCAAAAAGCGCAGAGCCGCCCTCCCCGGGCATCCCTGCGCCTTTGCAGTCCTCTCTGCGGGCCAAAGCCCTTTTCGTCCGGCGGTTTCCCCGCCCTTTACCGGAATTTCACAGCCGTGCCGTAGGCGATCACCTCTGCAGCCCCCTGCATCACAGCCGAGGAGGCATAGCGGATATTCACCACCGCGTCGGCGCCCAGCCTCTCGGCCTCCTCCACCATGCGCTTGGTGGCAAGCGCCCGGGCCTCGTTCATCATCTCCGTGTACGCCTTCAGCTCTCCGCCCACCAGCGTCTTGAAGGACTGGGAGATATCGCGCCCGATGTTTTTGCTCTGGATCGTGCTTCCCTTTACCAGCCCCAGCATCTCCAGCTCTTTTCCGGAGATGTAATCAGTATTCACTAAGATCATCTTCTTCACCGCTCCTTATCTCTTTGATTCGTTCCACCAGCATTGCGATCATCACCCCCGCTAAGATTAGGGGGATCAAAAGCCCGATCACCCGAAAGATCACCGGCACCTCCATCTTAAGCGCAAGGCCCATGTACACCAACAAGTATACCACGATCACCCCCGCGATGACAACCGGAGCGATGATCTTTCCGATGTGGGAACCGGATGTTTTCTTCATGATGGCTTCTCCTTTCCGTTTGTATTTACCGCATCCATGCGCATCCCAGACAAGTCGCCACAGGGCACGCTTTCGCTATATATCGCTCGCAACGGTACCTAATGCGCCAAAGCACGGCGCATAAGTACCGGCGGCTCTATAATGCCCTGTGCGCGATCTTGCCTGTATCGCGCATGTTTGCTTCAAAAAAGGGCGTAATCTTGTCCATTTACAGCCACTTCTCCAAGGCCTCCGAGATCTTTCCGATCTCCACCGGCTTGGTGACGTGGTCGTTCATGCCGGAGGCGATGGACTGCTGGATGTCGTCCGCAAAGGCGTTGGCGCTCATAGCCACGATCGGGATCTCCTCCAGATCCTTCCGGCCCAGCCCGCGGATCCCCCTGGTGGCCTCATAACCGTTTTTCACCGGCATCTGAATATCCATAAAGATCAGATCGTAATAGCGCTCCGGCTTCTCCCGCACCCGATCGATGGCCTGCTGCCCGTCCTCGGCGGTCTCCACCTGAATACCGATGGTCTCCAGAAGCTCCACGGCGATCTCCCGATTCAGCTCGTTGTCCTCCACCAGGAGCACTCTCTTTCCGCTGAAATCTTTCTTCTGGTAGCGCTCCAGATCCTCCTCCGTCTCCTCATTCTTTGCGATCAGGGACTTTAACACGTACTCCAGACGGGAGCGAAACAGCGGCTTCTCGATAAAGGCGTTCACTCCCGCCTCCCTGGCCTGGGTTTCGATCTCGCTCCAGTCGTAGCCGGAGAGAATGATGATGGGCGTTGTCTTCCCCATCCTCTGTCGAATCTCCCTGGCCGTATCCACGCCGTTTTTCCCGGGCATCTTCCAGTCCAGTATCACCGCGGAATACTCTTCCGTGCCCTCCTGGGCCTCCTCCATCTTCTGCAGCGCCTCGTCGCCGCTCATCGCCCAGTCCGGCCTCATGCCCATGTTGTCCAGCATCGCACAGGCGCTGACGCAGGCGTCCTTCTCGTCGTCCACCACCAGGATCCGGAGGTTTTTCAGACAGGAGTTTCTCTCCCTCTTCACATCCTGGATCTTCAGGTACACAAACACCGTAAACTTCGTGCCCTCGCCCAGCCGGCTCTCCACCCGAATGTCGCCGTTCATCATGCGCACGATATTGCGCGCGATCGGCATTCCCAGTCCGGTCCCCTCGATCTTTTTGCTGACAGAGTTTTTCGAGCGGGCAAAGGGCTCAAACACCTCCTGGATAAACTCCGGCTCCATGCCGATGCCGTTGTCCTCGAAGGTCAGCTCATAGCACCCTTGCTCTCGGATATGGGACGGGATCTCCCGAATGTTTACCGTGATCTTTCCGTGCGGAGGCGTAAACTTCACGGCGTTCCCCATAATATTCACGCACACCTGGCGCAGACGCAGCGGATCGCCGATCACCTCCTCGTGCACGATATTTTCCACATGGATTTTGAGCTCCTGCTGCTTGGCGTCGATCTGGGGCTGCATAATCGTCAGGAGGCTCTCCACGATATCCGCCAGCTTAAAAGGCTCCTCGGAGAGACTCACCTTTCCGCTCTCGATCTTGGACATATCCAGCACATCGTTGATCAGCGCCAGCAGATGCCTGCTGGATACGCTGATCTTGTTCAGACAATCCTGTACCCTCTCCCTGTCGTCCAGGTGCATGGAGGCCACCGTGGTCATCCCCATAATGGCGTTCATGGGCGTTCGGATATCGTGGGACATACGGGAGAGGAAATCCGTCTTTGCGTGGTTGGCGTTCTCCGCCGCCTCAAAGGCGTTGACCAGTGCCAGATGGTTTTCCAGCTCCTTCTTTTTGGCGCCGGTGATATCCTGGATGGCAAAGAGCACCTCCTCCGGAATCCCGTGGAATTTCCGCAGGCAGAGGATGGACAGGCGCTCCCACTTATCCCCCTTATCCTGCGGCCCCTTCACCTGATACTCAAACTGCAGATAAGGCGTCTTTCCTATGAGATGATCCTGAATGTATTCTTTTTTCATCACGCGGGACATGTCGAACATGCCGTTGTCCGAAGAAAGCCTTTGAAAGAAGACCTTCATCATATCCTCATACGTTCCCTCGCGGGCGATGTCCCTGTCCCCTTTCAACAGATACCTGTAGGTGCCCTTATCCAGATCCACCACGGCAAAACCGGTAAAGAGCTTGACCACCGTGTCCACGATCTGATCCACGTCCTGCTTCTCCGAGATCAGCTTTTTCCTCTGCCTCCGCACGAACGTCAAAAAGAGAAGGATAAAAACGGCGAACCCGATGAGCAGCTTGCAGAGAAGCTTCATCCCCAAGGCGTCGGCGCTCTCGATCATGCTGTTGGCCACCTTGGCGGGAAACATCTGTACCAGCATCCATTCCTGTCCCTCGATGGGCACGATATAAATATTTCCCACCGATCGGGTCCCCCGGTAGCTGAATCCGGTCTCCCTGTGATCCGCGAAAGCCTGCCTGGCCGCTTCCAGGTCGTCGGTCTCCACGCCGTCGTGCGCCTCCAGCGTCTCCAGCACATTGGTGATCACGGTCCGGCTTCCGCTGTTTGCAAAGAGTACCGATCCGTCCTCCGAACACAGATAGGTGTTTAAGGTCGTGCCGAAATAATCGGAGGCGAGCAGACCGCTCATCCGTTTTTCCTTGTGGACGCCGATCAGGACGCCGGCCGGTCCTGCGTCCCCCATCACCGGCGCATAAAAGACCATACAGGGATCCGGCTCCCGAATCACACAGACCCCGTGGCGCCCCTTCATCCCCTCCCTGTAAAATTCCTGATCGGAGACATCCCACTGCGTCCCGTCCGCCGTAGAAAGGATCCCGTCCCCGGAGACGCTCTCCACAAAGTCGTACTGGGAGAACTCGGAGGTATTGTTTAAGATTTCGGAAGCGGAGCCTGCCGCCGGGGAATTTCCCATCAGATAGGCGATCGCGCGGACACCGTCCTTTGACCGCTGGATATCGCTCTTCACATTTTCCGCCGAACGGGCGGCCGCCTCCTCGATATATTCCTCATTCTGCCGGATAATGCGGTCGTAGTTGCCGCCCGCATATGTGACAAAAACCAGGATGATATAGATAATAAGTCCGCCGAACAAGGCAGTCTGCTGCCAGAGGGCCTTGTCCTTTCTCCACATTTTTTCTTCCATCTCCCTGTACTATTCTTGCTCCGTCTCCACAGTCGTCAGCTCGCGATACCATTTCAGTGCCCCGATGTAGATATTATACACCGTCCTCGTACTCATATTGCGCAGAAGCATCACGCGGGACACCTCCTGCCACGCCGCCGTCTCATACTGTATAATAAAATCCAGGATCGGCGCCAGCCTTCCCTCGTGGGAGATCAGGGCCTTCCGGATGTCCGAGGACACCTGGACCATCGACAGCGCCTCCTCCATGGTCTTATCCAAAATGACATTCAGCACGGAGAACAGCCCCATCAAAAACAGCTCCTCTGTATTCGTCGCAAGTCCGAAATAAGGGGCCAGCTGCTCCGCCATCTTGGCGCGCAGAAGGGAAAGCCTGGTGACCGCGCTGGGCTTATCCGCGTACAGCTCGTTGACCACCGCGGTGTTGATCCATTTCTTCAGCTCCACCTGTCCCAGCATCGCCGCCGCGTGGCGGATCGTGGTGATGCCGGAATTATGCGCCATCCGGTTTACCATCTGCAGAAGGGAGATGGTCAGGGCCGTATCCCTCCCGATCACGTCCGCAGCCTCCGTCAGCTCAAAATTCGGGTCGTTTACAAGATTCAAAAGCTCGATGTAATTTACCTTTAAAGGCGCCACCTCGTTCTTTCCCTTGGTGACGGGAACGCGGTAAAACTCTCCCTCGTAGAGCTGGTAGCCCCCTTTCTGCTTCAGCTCCTCAAACGTCTGCTGCGTGTCGATATTGCCCGCGCACAGCTTGGCCTCGGGGTACAGGTTGGAAAAATAGATCTTCGCCTTGTCGATGGCGATTTTTTTGTTGTTTAAGAAGATATAATCCATCAGCTTAAGCACCGGCCGGTAGTCCTCAAACTCCTGGACCGCCAGCTTGCGGATGGCCAGCTTGTAGCCTTGGTCCTTCAGCTCCTGCAGACGGTTCACGTACATTTCCACCGGCGGCACCGTGCGGTCGATCATCAGCACGAGGCGGTTGTGGGGCGCGTCGCACTGGCCGTCTATATCCGCAAAGACAGAGATGTTGCTGACCGGAACAAAGATCTCCATATCGTCGTCCAGCGTCTCGATCCCCATGGTCTGAATCACCTCAAGACCCGGAATCTGGTTTGCTCCGTCGTTCACCCCGCTGCCCTGCAGCAGCGGATTCAGGAGATTGTTATCCTTCTGTGAAAAGATAGAGTACGCGCGGACCGCCATGTTTTCATCAAACAGGGGTATCAAAGAAACTAACATAAGGTCACCTCTTTCTTGTATATTCTCATTCGGGTCACCGAAAATCCCGCTTTCTCAAGGATCTCTTCTCTTTTCATCGGAAGTACAAAACGCCCGACTCAAAGATCTTCATATCCTGCTCTCCGTAAATATTTTCCGCGACGCCCTCGCCCCGCCTCTCGGAGTGAGCCATCTTGCCCAGACACCTGCCGTCCGGAGAGGTGATCCCCTCGATGGCGCGATAAGAGCCGTTCACATTGTATTCCTCGTCCATGGTGGTGCGGCCGTCGGGGTCCGCGTACTGGGTCGCCACCTGACCGTTTGCAAAGAGCCTGTCGAGCCACTCTGTGGGAGCCACGAAACGGCCCTCACCGTGGGACGCCGGATTGCAGTAGGTCGCCCCCAGCACCGCGCCCTGGAGCCAGGGCGACTTGTTGGATACCACCTTGGTATACACCATCTTTGAGATGTGGCGGCCCACCGTGTTGAAGGTCAGCGTGGGGGAGTCCTCCCTCTGCCCCACGATCTCGCCGCAGGGCACCAGACCCAGCTTGATCAGAGCCTGGAACCCGTTGCAGATGCCCAGCGCAAGCCCGTCCCTCTCGTGCAGCAGCTTGTTTACGGCCTCCTTCAGCTTCTCATTCTGAAACGCCGTGGCAAAAAACTTGGCGCTGCCGTCCGGCTCGTCCCCCGCGGAGAATCCTCCCGGGAACATGATGATCTGCGCCTGATCGATAGACCTCTCAAATTCCTCCACGGAATCCCGAATGTCGGAGGCGGTCAGGTTCTTAAACACCCTGGTCACCACATTGGCGCCGGCCCGCTCAAACGCCTTCGCGCTGTCATACTCGCAGTTGGTGCCGGGGAATACCGGAATGAACACCGTGGGCTTGGCCACCCGATTCCGGCACACATAGACGCTGTCCGTCCGGTAGCAGTCGCTCTTCACCGGCTCTACACCCTGGGCGGCCCTGGTCGGAAATACCTTTTCCAGTCTGGAGGTCCACGCAGAAAGCGCCTCCTCCATAGAGATCTTCACATCGCCAAAGACAAACGCGGGCTCCTCTGTGACCGTGCCGATCACGGTATGGGGAAACTCCGACTGGTCGAGCACATCCAGGCTTTGCTCCGCCACCTCCACCAGAAGATCTCCCAGCGCATTTTCAAACAGGGCGCTCACGGGTATGTCGTCCTGCACCGCCACGCCCAGGCGGTTGCCGAAGGCCATCTTGGAGACGGCGGCCGCAGCCCCTCTCGCGTCCAGGGCATAGGCGGAAACCACGACCTTGTCCCGCATCAGCCCCCTGATATAGCCGTAGAGCTCCGCCACCTTCTCGTACATGGGGATGTCGAAATCATCCCTCTCTATTTTAAAGCGAACCAGCTTGTCGCCGGTTTTCTTCAGCTCCGGCGTCACGATATCCCCCTGCTTTGCAATGTCCACCGCAAAGGAGACCAGCGTGGGCGGCACGTCGATGTCGTTAAAAGTGCCGGACATGCTGTCCTTGCCGCCAATCGAGGGAAGCTGGAAACCGATCTGCGCGTCGTAGGCCCCCAAAAGCGCCGAAAAGGGCTGGCTCCAGCGCTCGGGATCGCCGGTCATCCTCCGGAAATACTCCTGGAAGGTAAAGCGGATCTTTCCGGCATCCCCGCCCGCAGCCACGATGTTTGCCATGGATTCCACCACCGCATAGACCGCGCCGTGGTAGGGGCTCCAGGAGGAAAGCTGCGGGTCAAACCCAAAGCTCATCATGGTGACCGTGTCCGTCCTGCCCTTCAGCACGGGAAGCTTCGCCGCCATACACTGCGTCTCCGTCATCTGATATTTTCCGCCGTAGGGCATGAGCACGCTACCCGCGCCGATGGAGGAGTCAAACATCTCCACCAGCCCCTTCTGGGAGCAGACGTTTAAGTCGTTCAAAAGGGCGAGCCACGCGCCCTTCACATCGTTCTGTGCCAGCTTATCTCCCACCTCGGGAACGGAATATCTGTTGAAATAATTGTCCTCCTGGGAGGGAATGTCCACCTTCACGGCCGTCTCCTGATGCGCGCCGTTCGTGTCCAGAAAGGCCCTCTTTAAGCTTACGATGGCCTTCCCCCGCCAGTTGAGCACCAGCCTGGGCTCCTTTGTGACCACAGCCACCGGAACCGCCTCCAGATTCTCCTCCGCCGCATAGGCCAGGAAGCGGTCCACATCCCCGGGATCGACCACCACCGCCATACGCTCCTGGGACTCGGAGATCGCCAGCTCCGTGCCGTCCAGTCCGGCATATTTCTTGGGGACCTTATCCAGATCCACGGTCAGGCCGTCCGCCAGCTCTCCGATCGCCACGGACACCCCGCCGGCGCCAAAGTCGTTGCACTTTTTGATCAGCCGGCTGACCTCCTCCCTGCGAAACAATCTCTGGATCTTGCGCTCCGTGGGCGCGTTGCCCTTCTGCACCTCCGCCCCGCAGGTCTCGATGGAGCTCTCCGTGTGGATCTTAGAGGAGCCGGTGGCGCCGCCGCAGCCGTCTCTGCCGGTGCGTCCGCCCAGAAGGATAATGATATCCCCGGGATCCGAAGTCTCGCGTATGACATTTTTCCTCGGAGCGGCTCCCATCACCGCGCCGATCTCCATTCTCTTGGCCACATAGTTAGGGTGATAGATCTCCTTCACAAATCCGGTGGCCAGACCGATCTGGTTTCCGTAGGAGGAGTAACCCCCCGCAGCGGAGCGCACGATCTTTTTCTGGGACAGCTTTCCCTTCAAGGTCTCGGACACGGGAACCGTGGGATCGGCGGCTCCGGTCACCCTCATTGCCTGATAGACGTATCCGCGTCCGGACAAGGGGTCGCGGATCGCTCCGCCCAGACAGGTGGCGGCTCCGCCGAAGGGCTCGATCTCCGTGGGGTGGTTGTGCGTCTCGTTCTTGAAAAACACCAGCCACTCCTCGATCTGTGTGTGATCCCCGTAATCCATCTCCACCGGAACCACCACGGAACAGGCGTTGATCTCGTCGGTTTCCTCCATATCGTCCAGCTTCCCGTCCCTCTTTAACTTCCGCATAGCCATAGTGGCCAGATCCATCAGGCAGACATACTTATCCTCCCTGCCGGCGAAGATCTCCTCCCTGGTGTCCAGATAGCTCTGATAGGTAGTCTCGATGGGAGAACGGTAATATCCCTCCCCAAACTCTACGTCCTTGAGCTCGGTGGAGAAGGTGGTGTGCCGGCAGTGGTCGGACCAGTAGGTGTCCAGCACACGGATCTCCGTCATGGTCGGATCGCGCTTCTCGTCGTCGTGAAAATAGTTCTGGATATGCAGAAAATCCTGAAAGGTCATCGCCAGCCCCAGAGAGTCGTAGAGGTCTCTTAACCCGCTCTCCTCCATCTCGGCAAATCCCGAAAGGACGGCCACGTCCTCCGGCTCGTCATACTCCTGGATCAGGGTGTCGGGTTTCACCAGGTCCGTCTCCCTGGAATCCACAGGGTTGATGCAGTAGGCCTTGATCCGGTCAAACTCCTCGTCGGACACGTCCCCGACGATCAGATAGGTCACAGCAGTCCGGATCACCGGCTTTTCGTTCTCATTCAAAAATTCCACGCACTGTACCGCGGAGTCGGCCCTCTGGTCGAACTGTCCCGGAAGATACTCTACCGAAAACACTCTGCCCCCCGCAGGGATTTCAATGGTCTCCTCGTACAGGTCGTCCACCGGCGGCTCTGAAAAAACCGTCCGGCATGCCTTTTGAAAGATCTCGTCCGAGATATTCTCCACGTCGTAGCGGATAAATACGCGGACCTGAGACACCCGAATCCCCAGATAGTTTTTCAGCTCATCGTGCAGCTCCTTCGCCTTGACCGCAAAGGGCTCCTTTTTTTCTACATAGATCCGTCTAACGTTGCCCATGTAAAACCTCCAAATGTTGTGATTATCGTCAGTCCTCTACGCCCAGACTCTTCAAAATATACAGGATCTCCCTGTCCACCACCTCCGATGTGATGCCGATGGTCTGCGCGCAGATCCGCAGCCCCTCCAGGACGAACATAATATTGCGGGCCGCCTCCTTGCAGTCGTCACAGAAAAATTCATCGTTCTCCACGCCGGCCTCTATCAGCTTCTCAATGATCTTGACCGCAGAGTCAAACTGCCTCCTA
Organism: uncultured Acetatifactor sp.; assembly: GCA_947631615.1. Classification (GTDB taxonomy): domain Bacteria; phylum Bacillota; class Clostridia; order Lachnospirales; family Lachnospiraceae; genus Acetatifactor. Next base: position 8,832 of record CANRLX010000064.1, on the reverse strand, counting down.
AGGATATTATCCTTCTTGGGGAGCTCCTTCTCAAAGTAAAATTCATAGGTAGCCTGCGTCAGCGTGTTATTCTTGCGCAAAAGCTCCTTCTTCTGTTCCTTCAGAAAGAGGATCAGGATATCCGCCGCCGTGGCGTCCTCCGTGATGCTGTCGGAGAAAACGTCGTCGGCCTCCTGGCTCTCCATCTTAAGCACCTCCAAAAAGATCTGATCCGTGCTCTCAAAATAGAGATACAGGCCGCCCCGGCTGATGTCGCACGCCTCCACGATATCCTTCATCGTGACGCGCTTGAAGCCCTTCTCCATAAAAACCTTCCTCGCCGTCTCCAGAATATATTTCCTCTTCTGTATCGATTTGTCACCCATAATCCATTTCCTTCCCGCGTTTTATAGCTTTCGCAGCTTTCTCTGTATTTGTTGTCCCACGGCGCTCCTCACACCTGAAACGGTTGATCCCAGAACTCGATGATCTCCTTCATCCTGCTGAGCGTCAAAAAGAAGATTCTCTCCGTCACCGCCTCGTTCCAAAGCACGGCCTTCACCCTTCCTCCCAACACATATTTGGACAGGATCCCCCGCAGGACATCCCACTCCTTCCAGGTGGCCGACGCGATCACCCTTCGCTCATCGTCATGTGTCCGGATGCGGTTGCGGGAGTAGACATAGAGATAATTGCGATCCATCAGGGGGCTCTTTGCCGCCTCCTTCACAAAGCTCATCAGCGTGCTGTCATAGACCGGAAAAGCCATCGAGTGCTCGGAAAGCCCCTCGCCCTGATAGTTTGTGCTGACCGACTGGCCGCCCTTTTGCTGAAGCCACGGCAGATAGCGCAAAAGCGGCAGTAACACCTGCTTGTTCTCCATCATCCGTTGATGTACATACTCCATATCCTGCTCCACGATGGCACCTCCCAACAAAAACTGACACATATGTATTTTTATTTTATCACATTTTTATTAAAAGTACAGTAGAAAATTGCACCCGCTTTGTTGTATAATAAGAAACAGGAAAAGTTTTGTTGAGACAAAACAAATCGGGGAGATTGATATGGCAGGGATAACATTAAACAAAGGAACCAAAATTTACACCTACGGGCAGCCGATGACTGCCCTTCACCTGATCACCGGAGGCAAGGTCACAGCCGAATATCCGGGCGGACGCCTCACGCTCGCCAAGGGCGACGTGATCGGCATCTGCGAGCTGTGCTCCGAGATCCACTTTCTCGGCTACACCGTCCTGGAGGACGCCGTCCTCCTCACTTACCCGATCACAAACGTGGAGGCTTTGGACGATCTGCTGCGGCAGCATCAGGATATGGCGCGCTTCTTCCTGCTATCCGCGTTCCGGCAGCTCACCGGACTGCAGAACGCCTGTTCCGTATCTCAGCTAAAATGCGGCAATCTCTATCACGAGCTGACCGCCGACTACGAGAAGTACACCGCCTTCAGCAATCGTTACCGCCAGCCGGTCAAGCCCATGGAGGGCATCGACAGGCTCACCACCTATCTGGACGACGAATCGCCCGACCTGTGGCTGGGCGAGTACTACGCCAGCCTGATCCGCCTCTACACCGGCCCCCACTACAAGGATCTTTTGCAGGAGTCCGCTATGTCGCTGGGTTCCTTGCGCAAGTGCAGCCTGGATTTCCGAAAGACCTACACCAGCGCGGACGAGCAGTACCGCTATCAGAGGCATCTGAGCAGCTTTTACTTCAACAGCGACGGCAACGACCTGTTTGAGCGTTTTACCTCCCTCTCGTACAAGCTGGGGGCATCCAGCGACGAGTTTCGGGAGCTTTTGCAGATCATCGAACGGATCATCCAGGAGTACGGGGAGAATAACGACTGCGATCCCGCGATCGTGCAAAAGAGGATCGCCAGCCACCGCGCCACCCTCGCCCGTATGTCCGCCTCCGCATCCACGGAGGTGGAGGAGAACGCCGAGAGCGCTCTCTCCGGCGATCTCTCCGGCTCTCTCAGCGTCATTCTGGACTTTGCCGCCGTGGATCTGGAGATCGCCAATTCCTTCCGCAAGCACGTGCAGGAGTACAAAGCGCTGGAGGACAGGGCGGACGCCGGAGACAAGGCCAGCCGCCTGCGCAGAGCGCTGACCGAGGAATTTTATGTGATCTATTCCGTGGCCTTCGAGAAGACGATAAACGCCGACTCCATTCCGCTTCCGGTGCGCCTGTTTCTGTACTTCGGCTATGTGGACGAGGAGCTGGCGGGGCTGAACAACGCCGCCGTCCTCTCCAAGCTCGCCAGACAGATGTCCGACCACAGCTCGACCGGCATCTACACGTTTTACGACTGGCTCCTGGCCATCTTCTACGGCCGCAAGACTCCCAGCCGCAACGAGTTCGGTCAGGACTACTCCGAGTATATCCACAAGCAGAAGATGAGCGGGAACATTTCCGAGAGCGAGCTGCGCGCTCTGGAGGAGAACCCTATGGGCAAGGTAAACTTCGAGCTGCGCAACGTTTTCCCCACAACCAACAAGATCACCTACGGCCGCGTCACCACGTTCTGCCCCCTTTTCTCGTCCGACGACGTGTTAAAAAATCTGGAGGACGCGTATGTGACCTCCTCCAGGATCGCGAGGGCCCTGGAGATGATCCGCGCCGTGGATTATACCGCGTTCTACCGCGAGAGCCTGGATATGGATCATCTGGACGTGATCGGCAAGGAGACGATCCACTTAGAGTACCTGCCCGATGTGATCCTGCTGCCCAACATCGGGGTCCGCGGCATCATGTGGCAGGAGATCGAGGGCAAGGTGCGCAACAGCCCCAGCCGCATGTTCCTCTCCATCTTCCACCTGGAGGATCTGGAATCCACCATGATCCGCATGACGGGCGATTTCCGCTGGGAGCTGTGCAAGCGCGTCCAGGGAAGCCGTTGGAACGATATCAGCGAGGCCTGCCTCACCAGCGAGTACTTCGACTACATTCAGTTTTACCGCAAAAACCGCGATCTGAGCGCCGAGGCCAAGGAGAAGCTGCGCTCCGGACTCCAGCGGGCAAAGAACAACTTCAAGGAGATGTTTATCCGCGATTATCTGATCTGGATCTTATTTGAGGGGAAAAATTCTCCCAGAATGAACAAGGTGGCGCGCAGGATCTTCTTTACCTACTGTCCGTTCCCCGAGTCCATCTGCCGCACCATGACGCAGAATCCGCTCTATTCCGAGCTTCTGGACAGAAGGAGGATCAAATCCGCACAGCAGCTCCACCACGTGGAGGTGCTGATCAAAAAGCTGCAGAACAGCAACCTTCCGGTTCCGGAATCCCTGGAGAAGGAACAGCTCTACATCTCCGGCAGACTGTAACCCGAAGCAGTAGAGAGCGGACGACCTTCCTCGACAATTTACACCAAAATTTGAAAAAAGCCTTTACAAAGTGCTCCTTGTATTATATAATAAGCTTGTCCGTTAGAAATAGCGGATCCACTTATAAGTTGGAATTTCCGGAAGAATTCCCCTTTTACACAATTAGCGACTGTGGGCCCCCACCCACAGTTGCTAATTGTGTTTTTGGGGCTTTTTTAATATTTCCCCACAAAATCCGTTCCCGTCTCGCTCCTCATCTTCTCCACAAAGACCGACGGATCCTTCTCCATTTGGAGCATCACGTCCAGGGAGTCCAAGAGAAGCCTCTCCTGCCGATAGCGGTTCATATCCATGGGGCGGTCCATATACGCCTTGAAGTGGTCCACCTGCCACACCAGGATATCCGCCAGGGTGTAGCCCGCCACCTGATACTTACAGAGAAACTTCCCGTAATCGTGGTAGTAGGACAGCTCCTGCAGCACCCCCTGAGATTCCCGGATGCGCGCCCAGAGCTTCTCCGCGTAATCCTCCGGCTCTCCGGCGCGCTCCGAAAGAACCCTCACGTAATTTTCCAGCGTCCTCAAAGCCGCCTGGAGCTGCTCCTCCTTTGTCATCTCTTCCATTCCCATAGCGCTTCCTCCTTCTTCTGCCAAAAATCGGTTTCTGACTCCATCATACCGGAAAACGGCGCAAAAGTCCATCCCAACAGGGCTCCCGCAAAAAACGCACAAAAAATACGCCGATTTTTGTTTTTTTGCTTGCGAAATCCCTGGCGTATGTGTTATAATATCGTTTGTCGGCAGGACGCCGGCCCAAATAGGGGAATAGTACAGCGGTAGTGCGGCGGTCTCCAAAACCGTTAACGGGGGTTCGATTCCCTCTTCCCCTGCGAAAAAAGGGCTGTCACAAGGGTAGTTTCCTCTCCCTTGCGGCAGCCCTTTCCTGTGGCCTCCGCTATATGACCTTATCTATTATGCGAACAAAAAGAAAGCCCTGACTGCAATGCAGCCGGGGCTTTCTCATCTGGAAAGGGCAACCTCAGGCTGTAGGTGCCGGGAATGTGATGAATAGCCAGACAAGGACAGTTTTTTGACTCTATTGACAATTTAATGATTCGACACTATACTGTTATATATGTAAGCATAACACATAAAACAGCAAAGGATGACAAAGGGTGAAACTAATTATTTCAAATGTTTCCGGTATTCCCATCTATGAACAAATAAAGCAGCAGGTGAAATCTGCTATTCTTTCTGGTGAACTACAAGAGGAAGAAGCCTTGCCATCTCTGCGGACGCTTGCAAAAGACCTGAAAATAAGTGTTTTAACTGTTACGCGGGCTTATACCGAGTTGGAGCAGGAGGGATTTGTCAAAAACGTACAAGGACGTGGGTGTTTCGTTATGGGACGCGGCTCAGAATTGATTCGCGAGCAGCTGATCTGCAAAGTAGAAAGCAACCTGTCGGAAGCAATCAATACGGCACAAATAGCAGACTTATCACTACAAGAATTGCATCATCTTTTAGATATTCTATGGGAGGAAAAAAAGAATGGATAACTTTTTGGAAGTAAGCAATTTATCAAAAGCATTTCCGGGTTTTCAGCTGCAGAATATCAGCTTTTCTTTGCCCAAAGGGTATATCATGGGACTGATCGGACCGAACGGTTCCGGAAAGACAACAACCATCAAACTCATACTTAATATGCTGAAACGCGACAGCGGAGAAGTAAAGATTATGGGGCTTGACAATATTTCTGATGAAAAGACCGTCAAATCGAGTCTGGGTGTTGTCTTTGATTCAAACTATTTATGCGAAGAATGGACGGTTGCACAGGCAGAAGCAGCGGTATCGGTGTTCTATAAAAATTGGGATAAGAAAAAGTTTTCCGAACTGATCAGAAGATTTCATATCGCCCCGGAGAAAAAGGTAAAAGAACTTTCAAAGGGGATGCAGATGAAGTTAATGGTTGCCTGTGCTTTTTCTTACGATGCAAAGCTGCTGATCCTGGATGAACCTACCAGCGGCCTTGATCCGGTGTCTCGTGATGAACTTCTTAAAATTCTGTCAGAGTATATTGAAGACGGAGAACACAGCGTTTTATTTTCTACTCATATTACCGCTGATCTGGAACGTGCTGCGGACTATATTACTTATATCAGTTATGGTAAATTGTTTTTTACCGGAAACAAGGACGAGTTGGTAGATATGTTCCGTATTGTAAAAGGAGGTCGTAACGAACTCACGTTGGATTTGAGTGAAAAACTGATTGGTATCCGCGAATTTTCTACGGGCTTTGAGGCACTAATAAAATCGGAGGATATAAAGATGTTCAGCCATTTGGATGTGGAACCCACAACGATTGACGACATTGTTGTGTTCACCAATCAGGAAGGAGATCATTATGAATGATATTTTGAAAGCAACACGGCTCGATTTGGCTCTGATAAAGCCATACATGAAAAATATTTGTTTTACGGTGGCAATCCCGGTTGCTTTTGCTGCCATAAACAGATCGCTCATAACGGGAGTTTCCTTTGCCATGTGTTTTATTGCCATGACCGCAGGATACACATTTTCCGTATCAGAAAAAAGCGGCATGGATCGACTGTACGGTATTTTACCGGTTTCCAAAACGCACCTGGTATTAGGAAGGTATTTATATACCTGTTCCATGGGGCTGTTGGCTTTCCTGTTTTCTATGATAGTCCACCCCATTGTTTTGAAAGCACTGGGCACAGCCGTTTGGCCTGCGGATATTTGTCTGGCCGCTATACTGGGGATTTTCATGTTCACACTTTATACGGTGTTTCAGCTGCCGGGATATTATAAGTTTGGCTCGATCAACGGTAGAATTTTTATGTATATTCCCATAGTAGGTTTTCTTGCAATACTGCTGTTTGTCTCAAAGCTCAACCTAACGAGTCATCCGGTCATCGCTACGCTTGTTGGAAATCCCATCACAGCAATCATCACCACACTGCTGGTGTGCATGATCGCATATTTGCTCTCGATTACCGTATCGATAAAGATCATTCGGAGCAAGGAGGTGTAGACATGGATTTTACTGTTCCTATTGTGGTGATGTTTCTTATAGTGGGTATTCCGCTGCGGAATAAAGCGATCAGGGAATATAGAAAAAGGAAAAAAGAAAAAGACGGCAAAGAACAGGATGATTGATTTAGAAGAATTTAAGGGAAATGGGCATGGATAACACAGCATTAAATATCACCGGCTTAACAAAGCGGTATCGTGATTTTACTCTGGATAATGTGTCGTTTAGTGTGCCTTATGGCGCAGTAGTAGGTTTCGTTGGTGAAAATGGCGCAGGAAAAAGCACAACCCTGAAAGCTATTCTTGGGCTTATAAAAAAGGATACTGGAACAATATCCATTTTAGGGTCGCAAGAAACAGATATTGATTTTGTGATACGCAACAAAATTGGTGTTGTTTTTGACGGAAATAATCTTCCTGAGAGAATGACTCCGAAGCAGTTAAGCGATTTTTTGACCAATATTTATATCTCTTGGGATAAAGAAAAATACCTTTCCATGCTGGATAAGCTGTCTTTGCCCACAAACAGAAAGATCAAAACATTCTCCAAAGGAATGAAAATGAAACTGGCTATCGTTGCTGCGCTTTCCCAGAATCCGGAATTGTTAATTATGGACGAACCTACAAGCGGGCTTGACCCTGTTGTGCGCGACGATATTTTGAATATGATCTTGGATTTTGTTCAGGAGGAAAAGCATTCCGTTTTGATTTCGTCACACATTACCAGCGACTTAGAAAAAATCGCTGACTATATTGTATTGATCCATAATGGAAAAGTGATTTTCGATAAACGCAAAGATGATCTGACTCGTCATTATGGCATTATCAAATGTGACACAGAACAGTTTGAGGCAATAAGTAAAGAGGACATTATCAACTATCGCAAGCAAGGAAACAAATTAGATATTTTAATTTCAGATAGAAATGCCATGCAAATGAAATATCCCGATATTCAAGTTGTTCCTGCGACTATTGATGATATTATATTGTTCTATGTAAAGGGAGAAATGCCATGCGAAACTTGATAAAAGCAGAACGGTTTAAGTTCTTACATTCTTCAACCTTATGGATCGTTATTGCTGTTTTGTTTGCATTTTGCAGTATCTCCATTTTAACGGGCGTTTATGATAGTGCTGAAAGCGCCTTACGGAGTATAAGTAAAGACATTCCCATCCCCTTGTTGGGTTGCTCAGTATATAGCGCAATCATTTTGTTAGACGATTTTTCTAATGGAATGATAAAACACTATATTGCAAGTGGTTACAAAAGGGCATTTATCATGTTGGCAAAATTTTTTCATTACATTTTTGGATGCTGCATTCTTTTGTTTGTTTATCCGCTTCTTTGCGTAACCTTTACCGCAATAGTGCGCGGAGTGGAAACATCTTTTGTACTGGTGATGCAGCAATTTATTTTCGTGTATATCAAATCGCTTCCACTATACTTGGGAATAGTGAGCATATTCTTTTTGGCTTGTATTCTACTGAAAAATGCTGCTACCGCAATGGCAGTATCCGTTGCAGTATCTATATCCCTTGTGGTTTTTTCTAATAAGCTCTATGCAAATAACTTTGCTATATTAAAATACAGTCCTATGATCCAACTGGATGAAATCGCTGCTAACCCGATTTCATTTGAATACTATGTTGCCGCGGCAGCAGCAGTATTTCTTTTGGGGTCTTGTCTTTGCATAGGCATTGCAAAATTTAAGAATGATGAATTTTAGCATTCTTTTTAATCATCCTATAACAGAGCGAGAGTAAGACGTGCAACGCGGAGTTATGCTAACATTGGAGGTGTTAATGAGTGGACAACAGGGATATTCCTTTTCTTCTGGTATCTGGCAGCGAACGGAACCTGGATATCCGATTGGCGGAGCGTCAGGGGGCAGTTTTTATCCACAAAGAAGATATCGGTTTTGTGATAGCATAAAAGGAAGTGGTCTGTCATATGACAAGTCGCTTCCTTTTTACAAATATGCAGAAAAATGTATATTTCTTCAAACGCAACCTTTCCCATTATCGGGCAAGCGTTTCCTCCCGCTCCGCAAACCATTTCTGGATGGTGTCTATGCCGACCTTGACGGCTCTCGCGATCTTCTCCACCGACAGCCCCATATCCTGAAGCTCATATGCCGTCTCCCGCGCCTGTTCCATCTTGCCGACGGAAATACCGGAATCATATCCTTTATTATAAACACCCGTACTCAAATTACACACGCTACGCACCTCCTCACTGATCTCCTTGCTCACGCTGATCTGAAACTCATTCTGCAGCGTATCCAGCAGGTCATAGTCTTTTTTCTCCTTTATTTCCTTTCGTATCTCTATAAGAAAGGAATCCTGGTATTTTCCGGCAGATACTTCGCCAGTTCCTCCACCAACTCATACACCTTTGTTCCCGGTGCAATTTCCGTTGGGGTTTTTCCTTGTCCTTCTTTTATAATCCGCTTG
>CANRLX010000063.1 GCA_947631615.1 uncultured Acetatifactor sp. | reverse complement strand
CCTCCAGCCGCACAAAAACCAGCCTTCCGATCAGCTCCTTCCCGCCCGGAAAATGCACAAGGGTGTTGTTGGACATTCGTCCGGTGACCAGGGAAGGGTCATTCTCATTGATCTCCTCCACCAGCACCTCGTGCACCTGTCCCTGATAGCGGGCGACCTGCTCCCTGGCGGTGTCCTGGACCAGCTTTAATACCCTGTCAAAGCCCGCCCGCACCACCTCCTCCGGCACCTGATTTTCCATGGCGGCCGCGGGCGTTCCCGTCCGCTTCGAGTAGATAAAGGTAAACGCGTTGTCGTATTTGACCGTGCGGATCACGTCCAGAGTCTCCTCCACATCCTCCGCGGTTTCCCCCGGGAACCCCACAATAATATCCGTGGTGATGGCCATATCCGGTATCTCCCTCCGGATCTTCTGTGCCAGCTCGATATACTGCTCCTTTGTATAACGCCGGTTCATAGCCTTCAGGATCCTGGTGGAGCCGGACTGCAGGGGCAGATGCAGGTGATGGCAGATCTTTTGCGAGCGCTTTATCACCTCGATCAGCTCGTCCGACAGATCCTTGGGATGGGACGTCATGAAACGGATGCGCTTTAAGCCGTCTATCCGCTCCACCTCCGCAAGAAGCTGCGCAAACGACATGGGGGTTTTTAAGTTCTTCCCGTAGGAATTGACATTCTGCCCGAGCAGCATGATCTCCACTACGCCGTCCGCCACCAGCCCCTCGATCTCCCGCAGGATCTCCTCCGGCTCTCTGCTCCGCTCCCGTCCCCGCACATACGGCACGATACAGTAGCTGCAGAAATTGTCGCACCCGAACATAATATTGATGCCGGATTTGAACGGATATTTCCGCTCCACAGGCAGCTCCTCCACGATCCGGTCCGTCTCCTTCCAGATGTCGATGACCATTCCCTTACTTTCGTAGGTCCTGTCCAGAAGCTCCGCAAACTTATAGATGTTGTGCGTCCCGAAAATCAGATCCACAAACCGGTAGCTTGTCCTCATCTTCTCGATCACCGTCTGCTCCTGCATCATGCAGCCGCACAGCGCGATCTTTTTTTCGGGATTCTTTTTTTTATAGCCGTTTAAGACGCCGAGCCTGCCGTAGACCTTCTGATTGGCGTTGTCCCGCACGGTACAGGTGTTGTATAGCACAAAATCCGCATCCTCCGTGTCGACGGTCTCATAGCCTGCCGCCCGCAGGATCCCCAAAAGCTTCTCCGAGTCCCTGGCATTCATCTGACAGCCGAAGGTCGTAACGTTCGCCGTCGGCCGTCTCTTGTGTTCCCTTGCAAACGCATCCGTCCGCCGACGGCATTTTGCGATAAAATAATACTGTCTGTCCGGCTCCCTCTCCGGCGCAGGACCGGACAAATCGATCCGGTTAAGCTCTGCCTGTTCCATTTTATTCTCCATTCTAAAGCGCCACAAATTCTCGTGCGGCCCTTCTTCTGTAACTGTCGTTTTTTCGCATTTTATCCCGCTCTCCCTGTGGAAAAGCACGTTGCCATTATATAACAAAAACCCTGTTTTTTCAATGTCTTATGGAAAAATTGGTTCCTGTCAGCCGTACCTGCGGATCTCCCGACAGATCCCGCCGGACAAAAGGAGCACGCTGATCAGGTTCGGCACCGCCATCAGCGCGTTGCAGAGATCGGAGAAGTCCCACACGACCTCCAGGGAACAGACCGCCCCCACAAACGCCACCAAGCCGTAAGCAAACCGGTAGTAAATACAATACCGCTCCCTGCCGGACACCAGAAACTCAAACGCCTTCTCCCCCTGGTACGCCCATCCGACGATCGTCGCAAAGGCGAAGAGCGTGATGCAGATGCTGATAAACGTGGCCCCGTGCCTCCCAAAGGTCGTTTGAAACACCGCGATGGTGAGCGCCGTTCCGGTGAGGAGTTCCCCGTTTCCGTCGAGGCTCCCCAGCACGCCGGAGGCGGCAATGGCAAGCCCCGTGACCGAACAGATAATGATCGTGTCCAGAAAGACGCCCGTCATGCTGATATAGCCCTGTTTTATGTAATCCGTCGTGTCCGCGGAGGCGGCGCTGATGCCGGCGGCCCCCAGGCCCGCCTCGTTGGAAAAGACACCTCTCGACACGCCGTAGCGCAGAGACTCCATCATGGTCACCGTGATGTGTCCGCAGACGCCTCCCGCCACCGCCTCCGGCGCAAACGCCATCGCCAGGATCTGCCACAGTCCAAACGGAACATGTGACAAATGTGTCAGTATCACTCCCAGCGTGCCCACCAGGTAAAAGGTCCCCATAAGAGGCACCAGCACCTGCGTCACCCGGGAGATCACTCCGATCCCTCCCAGCACCACCAAAATCGTCACGACGCTGACTGCGAGCCCCGTCTTGGTCCGGTTGATGTCAAAGGTGACCGACAGGGCGTCCGCGATCGAGTTTGCCTGGGTCATGTTTCCCATTCCGAAGGACGCCATCACGGCGAAGAAGGCAAAAAAGCTCCCCAGGATCCGCCCGAACCTGCGGTTTTTAAGACCGTTTGCCATCGTGTACATGGGCCCCCCTACCCATTCTCCCCTGGGGTTTTTCTGGCGGTACTTGACGGCCAGCGTGCTCTCCACCAGCTTGGTGGCCATACCGATTAAGCTGGAGAGCATCATCCAGAGGAGGGCTCCCGGGCCTCCCAGCACCATAGCCGTAGCCACTCCGATGATGTTTCCGGTTCCAATGGTAGCCGCAAGCTCCGTGGTCAGGGCCGAGAAGGAGGAGACGCCGCAGCCCTCCCCTTTGACCTCCCCCGCTCTGCGGGGATCCCTCCCCACCGCACAGAGCAGGGCAAACTTTAAATTCTTGAGCGGCAAAAAGCGAAGCGCAAGCATCAGATAGATTCCGGTGCCCAAGAGCAGAAACAGCATCCCCGGCCCCCAGACCAGATCGTCCGCCCACTCGATCGCCCCGGCGATCACTCCCGATTTTTCCACACAAAAACTCCCTCTGTGTCCTCTCTAAAATATATCGACACAGAAGGAGTTGTATTCCTTTTATTTGCTCAATCCTCCGCAAACTCCGGTATCAGCTGCCGGATCTCCTCGATCCCTACGCCGGAGCAAAGCGTCTCATCATCCTCCAGACGCGTAGAAAACCACATTTGGAGGGACTCCTCCTCAAAGAAGATCGGAAGAAACAGGTCATAATAATTCTCCCCCCTGCGGTTTCTGATCGCGTCGCTGCGCACCTCGCTGTAGCTCTCTGCGGCGGTCCCGTCATCACTATAGCTTACCCGATAGTCCGACGCCTGATAATACTGCTCGTAGCTGTGGGCAATCGCGTCCTTATCCACCATATTTCTTATGAAATAATACAGGTAATCTAAAAGCGCCTGTTTCGCAATTTTCTGACGGTTTGAAATGCTCGCGCTGTCCGCAGAGATCTCCGCGGCATAGATGGTCCCATCCTCCATGTCGATCAAAACACGGACCTTCGGATACACATTCTTTTGCGAATCGTCCTGCAACGACATCTCCAGATACAGACAGGACAGGGCGATTCCCGACTCAAAGTTCCCGTCGTAGATCACGTACCTCCTGCAGTCATCCAGGACAAAATCATAGTACAGATCGAGAACCCCGTTGGTCGCAGTGTAGGTATAGCCGGTCCAATCCTGCTCATGGATCTCCATCACGATCTGGTGCAGCTCCTCCTCGCTCAGCTCGCAATCCGATGCCAGCGCATAGTACTGCCTGCCCTCCGCCACCCCTCTGGCAAACTCCTCCAAACGGGTCTTTACGTCGTACTCATAGTTCGTGTCAAAGCTGGCAAACACCTGCTCATCCGCCATTCCGGAGACCAGACGGCTGCCCTGATAGTAGTTTTGGGCCGCAAATACCGCCTGTGGGAGCCAGAAAGCTACAGCGATCACAAGAAGCAGCCCCGTGATGCAGAAGAAATATCTTCCGCGCAAGTCCCAACTCTCTTTTTTCTTCCTTTTGCAGTGATCCTTCCTCATGACACTCCCTCGTCTAGGTGATCGTCCGGCCTTTGATCGTCCCTATCCTTCCGTTTTCCGGCCCCCTTTTTGTGCTCCGGCACAAGCTGCGATTCCGGAAAATGCAGCCGCATCACCGTTCCCTCGCCCACTCTGCTCTCGATCTGAAGGACGCCGTTGTGGAGGGTGATGATCTTCTGGCAGAGCGCCATACCGATCCCCGCGCCTCCCTCCTTGCGGGAGCGGGATTTATCCACCATATAAAAGGCTTCCGTGATACGGCCGATCTCCTCCTCCGGAATCCCTCTGCCGTTGTCCACCACCTTGATCTCGTACCCGTCCTTCAGACGCTTCCCCTTCATCAGAATAAAACCATCCTCCTCCACCGCCTTGACCGCATTGTCCAGAAGATTGTAAAAAAGAGAGAGCAAAAGCTCCATATCCCCGAGTATCGAGCACCTTTCCAGGGTGATCTTGCCCCGAATCCTTCTCTCCTTAAAAATGGGCCGCATGGTCACGCGCAGATTTTCCTCCAGAACGCGCGTGGACACCGTCTTTCGTTCGATCGGCGCCTTCTCCATGCTCACCAGCTCCAACAGCTTGTGGGAAAGGCTCTCCAGGCGTTTCCCCTGATGAAAAATATAAAAGTAAGCCTCTCTGCGCTCCTCCTCCGCAAGCTCGATGGAATTTAACATATCCGCATATCCGATGATGGAGGTCAGGGGCGTTTTCAGCTCGTGGGCAAAAGCGGCGGTAAAGTCCTCCTTCTGCTTTGCCTCCAGCTCCTTTCGCTTGGCCTCCTCCTCCAGCGTGTGCATCTGCTCCACCAGCCTGTCCGCCATACGGTTAAAGCTGTCCGCCAGCACGCCGATCTCATCCTTTGAGTGATACTCGGCGCGGATCTCCATATTGCCGGCGGCAATCCTCGACGCCACACGGCTCAACTGGCTGATCGGCCTGGTGATGTATCGGGACATAAGATAGATACAGACCCCGCCGATCAAAAGCAGCATGACGAGAGCGATCCGATATTGATTCAGAAGCCCCTGTCTGTCCTCATAGATGTCGGACACATCCCGACACCGGCCCAGATACAGCCTTTGACCGGCCGCCTTCTCCACGCTGACGGACAGAATGTAATACCGCTCCCCTATCCTCCGCGTTCCGCAGAGGTAAGTGTTTTCCTCGCCGGCCGAACGGATAAAAGCCTGCAGCACCTCCCGATAGGCCCTCTTCTCGAAAACCGAGCCGCCGTAGTAGACGGTCTCGTCCTCCCCTATCACAAAGAGCTGCGTCTCCTCGCTGGACAGGCTCTCCACCACGCTGTCCACCGCCCGCAGAATGGCATAGCTGTCCCCATACTGTTCGTTGGAGCGGTACGCCACCTCAAAGAGATAGCGAAACGTCTGATTCTCCAGAAATTCCTGATCGATCTCCCGCTGGATGCTTCTCTGAAAATAGGAGCCCAGCATCCAGGTGCCAAAGACGGCAAATATTCCCGTGAGGAGCGCCGTCATCATAAAGAAAAGCTTGTCCGAAAATTTCATCCGTCCTCACCCAACAGCCGGTACCCGACCTTGTACACCGCCACGATCTTGTCCTCCCAGTGGAGCTTTTTCTTGATCCTCTGGATGTGCAGATCCACCGTCCGGCTCTGTCCCATATACTCGCCTCCCCAGACATTCTCATAGATCGCCTCGCGGTACAGGGCGATGTTCCGGTTTCTGGCAAGCAAAAGCAAAAGTTCAAACTCCTTCATGGTCAGGTTGATGGTCTCGCCGTTTTGAATCACCGTGCGGGACGCCGTGTCGATCACCGCATCAAATACGGAGAGCATCGTCTCCGTCTTGTTATAGCGCCGAAGCACCGCCTCCACCCTCGCCAGCAGCTCCACGATCTCAAACGGCTTGGTGAGATAATCGTCCGCCCCCATCCGAAGCCCCTTCACCTTGTTCTCCGTGGAGCCCAGCGCCGTCAGAAAGATCACCGGCAGATTCAGGTTTTGCGCGTACTCCATCAACTCATAGCCGTCTATCCCCGGCAGCATGATGTCCAAAAGCACCAGATCAAAAGGCTCGTTCATCATATAGTCCGCCGCCTTCTCCCCGTCCGGCGCCCAGACGCATTTGTATCCCGCCCTGGTCAGATTCATGCGAATCAGGTTGGCGATCGGCTCCTCATCCTCGGCAATCAATATTTTTAACATCGCAGTCCACCTCTTAATCATAAACTTATTGTTTATTCTTTCACAGAGATGTATCTTTTTTGTATCGTCCAAAAGACGGTCCAAGAATTTATAGACAACTGTTTTTGCGCACATATCTGCGCAGCGCGAGAATAAAGAGCAAATCCACGACAAGCACGGCTCCGATGGCGCTCATGCCGGAATAGATCCCCCGGCTCTCGGCGATCCTCCCGATCACAGAAGGCATCACGATGGATCCGATGCCGGCCAGGGTCAGGATAAAGCTCCATGCCATCGGATATTTTTGGATCAGGCCGCCCGTAAAGGACACCGTGGTGGGGTAAGTGCCCGCCATACTGTAGCCGAATCCCATAATGCCGGCCACGATCCAGAAGGTGCTCCTGCTGGAGATTAAAAGCAGGAAAAAGGCGATCATCCCTACTCCCATCGCCGGAAGCAGGTTTTCCTTTCGGGTCCTGGTGGAAGCCCACGCCACGGTCAGACGCCCCGCCAGAATCATGATCCAGAGCACGCTCGCCGTGATCTGGGAGAGCGACTCGTCCAAAAATCCGGTGTCCTTAAAGTAGGTCACCATCCATCCGATCACCCCCTGCTCCGCGCACAGGTAAAAAAACAGCGTGCCTGTGCTGAGAAAAAACAGGGGCTCTCTGAAGAACGCATAATTCCTGCCGCCGCTTCCCTCCTTCGGGATCCGGTCGTCCTCCACCGGCATCAAAACATACAAAAGCCAGCTCAGGATCCCCATCGCAAGCATGAAATACACCGCGTAGACCCAGCCCTCGGCGTGTGCCGCCGTAAGAAGGGTGAGAAGGATCGGAAACAAAAACGCGCCGATGGAAAACATAGCGTGAAGTCCGTTGAGCGCCCAGGCCTTTCCCGGCGCAAGACTGTTGATCGAGACATTGCAGAAATTGCTGGAGGCTCCTCTCGCCAGTCCGGTCAGAAGAAACGCAAGGGCAATCGAGCTGCGGCCTCCCCCAAAGAGGATCAGCGCGTACGAAAGCGCAAAAAACAGGTCAAAAAGCAGGATGCTTTTCTTTCTGCCAAAGAATACGGCGAGCGCTCCTCCCGCAAAGCTGGAGATCAGATTCCCCACCGAGTGCAGGCTTACGATCAGTCCGCAGAAGGCGTAGTCCAATCCCCTCGCATCCCGAATAAAGGGCAGAAGCGACCCGACGGAAAGCGCCAGCATCCCGTTTATGGCAAACACGCCGTAGGTCAGAATAAATTGTCTTTTTTTGGTGCCGTCCAGAAAATGATTCACACGATATCCCTCCAGCTTCTCTGTCCTGCGCGGGCGTCCGTCTATATCAGCCGGATCCCCAGCGCTTTGGTTGCAAGCTCCAGAACCACCGCCACCGCCAGCGCCGGAAGCAGATTGCCGACATGGATCTTTTTCCCGAAGCAGATATTGATGCCCACACAAAAAATCAACGCGGATCCCACAAAGCTCAGATCGTTTATGACCGCATCGCTGGCGAAGGAGCCAAACAGCACGGCGGCCAGTGTGATCGCCCCCTGATAGACAAAGATCGGCAGCGCGGAAAACACCGCTCCCAGTCCATAGGTGGAGGCGAATACGATCACAATGATCATGTCCAGGACCGCCTTTGCCGCCAGCATGGAGTAGTCTCCGCTGATGCCGTCCTGGATCGCGCCCACGATCGCCATCGCACCCACGCAGATAATCAGCGACACATTGACGAATCCCTCCACAAACTGGCTGTCGTTCTTTATGCGGGCCGCCGCTTTGATCCGCTCTCCCAGGACCTCCACTCTCCGCTCGATGTCGAGGAGCTCTCCAAACACCCCTCCGATCACCAGGGAGAGGATCAAAAGCAGCGTCCCCTGGGTGGTGATCGCCCCCTGCTCCACCACCAGCATCTTGGACAGCGTGCCCGCCACGCCGATGAACATGGAAGCCACGCCGCAGGCCTGCATCAAGGTATCCTGCATCTTTTTGGGCATACCCGCCCGAAAGCACATACCGACCAGACCGCCCACCAAGACGGCCAGAGTATTGATGATCGTTCCCAACCCCCGCATGAAAGGTTCCCTCCTGTTGTGTCGTTTCTCCCCTTCTGGGGCCCGTGTCCAGCCGGACGCTCAACCGTTCAAAAAAGCGTCCATCACATTGATGTTCTTTGCCATTCGGAGGATCGTGTCCTTCTCCCTCCGCATATAGATCTCCAGGACGGCCAGCTCCTCCTCCGTAAAACCGTTGCTGCGGATCATCCGGTAATCGGAGAGCCGCCCTTCCGCGCTGCGTCCATCCTCCCCCTGGAAAAAGACGTAAATCTCCCTCTTTCCATCTTTGCTCACAATGGAGGAAACCGACATCTTCATTTCATCCGACATCTTCATTTCATCCTTCATCATCCTGCACATCCTTCATCATCCTGCGCCTCTTTTGGAATAATGGCATCCAGCGCGATCTTAAGACGCTCGGTGTGGACCAAAAGCTCCTTCTTCGTCCAATATTTCTCCAAAAAATCCTCCGGACTCAGCCACATAAAGTCTATGGTCTCATTCTTTTGCAAGGTGACCGTCCTCTTGTCGCAGTCCGTCTCGCACAGGTAGCCGTGATAGATCGCATTCTCTCCCACGCACCGGTAGAGAGGCTTCAGGCTGCCCGCCACGATTCCGGTCTCCTCCCAGAGCTCCCTGCGGGCCGCCTCGTCGGCGTTCTCGCCTTTTAAAGCGCTGCCTCCGGCGCCGACCTCGTACCGTCCCGGATAGACCTCCTTGCAGTACGCCCTCTGCATCAGGAGGAGGGAGCCGTCCCGGTGGCGCACCACCACCTCGCTGACCAGATGAAACAAGCCCTCGGGGATCTCCTCCCCCCGGATCAGATCGCGTCCGGCAAGCGTCCCGTCCTCCAGATAGGCATCCCACTTCTCAACCGTTTTTCCGTCCTGCATTGCCCGCCTCCCTTCTTTCCCTCCGGAAACTGTCCGCTCCAACGGGATATCCGATACGCCTTGAATATGGTCTATTGTACCATAGGAAGAGAAAATTGTCCATCAGGAGCGGTAGGCGATCCGCTTCTTTTTGTCCAGCGTATATGCCTGATATCCCAACAAAAGAGCCATTCCGAATTTCCCCAGGGCATGTACCGTGGAGACGGCGAAGCCCAGGTCCGTGGAAAACAGCAGAAGCTTCCGATACCCGTCGGCCAGGTAAAGGAGCGTTACCGCGCAGATCACAAGCAAAACGGCATACGGCATCCTGCGCTCCCCCCGCGCGAAATAGTCCACGATACATCCGGCAAACAAAAGAGGTATCACAAATTCTCCCGCCCATAGACGGACAGCCTGCAGGATGTTGTCGTCCATGAGCCCGATCTGCCCGCTCATAAAGAGAAGCACAAAATACAGCGCCGCCATCGCGTAGGGGACGCTCATAAGGATTCCCGTCACCCTTGCGGTGAGCTTGTTTTTGACCGAGAAAAAAAGTCCCACAACCGCCGCCGCCATATTCAGAAAATACTCCGCCATAAGGCCGACATCGGACGGGGCGATCCTCTGCGCCAGCCTTTCCGCCGGCGTCCCACCCACAAAGAAAAGGGAATACAGGCTGAAAACACACATCAAAAGATACGAGAGCGCCGCCGCCGTGTACAGAACGGTCTGAAAAATATTTTCCACGGGCTTTGAAAGAAGCGGCTCCCGCTCTATGTCCTTCTTCAGCTTTTCTCCCGAAAGCAGCTCGTCCACCGTCACCTCCAGTATCTGAGCAATTTTCTTTGCGGTGAGAAGGTCGGGATAGCGGGCGCCGTTTTCCCATCTTGAGACCGCCTGGCGCGTGACGTAGAGCATCTCCGCCATCGTCTGCTGCGTCCATCCCTTTTCCTCGCGAAGCTGTTTCACCATTTCTCCAAATTCCATTTAAAGCACACTCCTTTCCCATTTGTTGTCTGTTTGTTGTAAGGCATCTCCATTGTAAGATATCCCGACGCTTTCGGAAAGAAACACCTGCCTTTTTCCCGGAAACAGTATGGTGCTGTCCTTTTGTTTGGCACAAAACCGCCGGTTTCGGCCCTTTCCTCAAAGGAAATTTCGCGCCGCGCGTCTCAGGGCAAGTCCCAGCGGAACCGCAACGGCAACCGCGGTCACCCCGTTGACAACAGCCACCGCCCCTTTTTGTGCGATCGTCACCGCCACGGCTTTTTCTTCCCTTTTTTCATTATAAGATTGTCATTGTGTGCATACAATGCTATAATTGTATTACATACAATTTACGAACGCAAAAAGGCAGCTGCAAACCCGTCAAACAGGTTTATAACTGCCTTTACGCTGTACCAATATAAATTTTTTATACTTGACAAAAACGCCGTATGCCTTTAAAATATGTTTCAGAAAGAAATGAGTTTTTCGACCGTACAGCTATTGCTCAAGCGGCTTGCTCGTTTCTTTTTTTGTCCTCAGAATATCATACAGATACAATTTCCCGTCCTTTGCATGGCGCACCAGTATTCTTGCCTTAAAGACATTGTACCTTGCCAGTTCGCCCGCATCATCATAAACGGGTATCGCAAAACGCGTGTCATACCGGTACCATCCAAATTTTGCATCAGTATTGTGCTTTCTTTCATAATTCTCTGCAAAGGTTTTATTCGTGGCAATCTCAATCATCTCCTTAATCACACTCGAAGAATTTGCCTTTGCATACATATTTGCGCCCCTTAGCTCCTTTGTGCGATATATTCTTTCAGGCAGTCCTCAACAATGTTCCAGTCCACGCTCCGCCTTCCCTTGAAACGCAGATCATTGATGACCACAATGCTTTTTCCGTCGGCATCCTTTATGATATCAACTTTTCTATTCATCATAGCTGCCCCTTATAAAATCCCACCAAAATTTCCAACAGTTATATTATTGTACCACGCCAGTCTATATAATTCCATTAGAAAATCCATAAAATCTATGTGTTTTTTCTTCCCCTTTTTTCATTATAAGGTTGTCCTTGTGTGCATACAATGTTATAATTGTATTACATACAATTTACCGGTAAGGAGGTGTTTGCGATGCCCGTCAATTCCTTTGAAAACTACCCCATGTCCTGGAAGCCTGCCAGATCGGATCTGGCCAAACCCTATTATCTCTCCATTGCCTCCCTACTGGAGTCGGATATCCTGTCCGGCTCCCTCAGTGCCCACACCAAGCTTCCTCCCCAGCGGGAGCTGGCGGATTATCTGGATCTGAACCTAAGCACCATCACCAGGGCTTACAAGCTCTGCGAGCTGAAGGGGCTTCTCTACGCCGTCACCGGCAAGGGCACCTTCGTCTCCCCCGGTGTCTCCTCGGAGGACACCTTTTTGGAGCGCGGCCGGCCCGTGATCGAGATGGGGATTATCAAGCCCTTCTACGAGACAAATCCGGCAATATGGAAGGCATCCCAGGCGGCGCTCTCCCATCCGGAGGCCGTGCATTTGTTTGAATACAGCAATCCCTTCGGCAGCAAGCGGCAGCTGGAGGCCGCCCGCAAATGGCTGGCCCTGTTTGGCATACAGACCGGATCGGAAAATATTCTCCTGACCACCGGCGCCCAGAACGCTCTGTCCATCATTCTGATCTCCCTGTTCCACCCGGGCGACAAGATCGCGGTGGACAACTTTACCTACACGAATTTTAAAGGGCTGGCCAATCTTCTGCAGATCCAGCTGGTGGCCGTCGGAACCGACCGCTTCGGTATGCGCCCGGAAGCGCTGTCCGCCGTCTGCAGACAGACAAACCTGCGTGGGATCTACCTCATGCCCACCTGCTGCAACCCCACAGGCACCTTTATGCCCATGCAGAGAAGGCGGGATCTGTCCGATATCATACAAAAGTATGATTTGCTCGTGATCGAGGACGATATCTACTCCTTCCTTGCTCCCTGCGGCACGGAACATTTCTTCTCCATGCTGCCGGAACAGACGATCCACGTATGCAGCACCTCTAAATCGCTGTGTGCCGGCTTAAGAGTCGCCTTTATCGCCTTTCCCAAAAAATACAGGGAACCGCTTTGCGCCGGAATGTTAAACATCAATCTCAAGACCGTCTCCCTCAACGCGGAGATCATCGCGGAGCTGATCGATTCCGGCGGCGCCGAAAAGATCGTCCAGGAAAAGATCGCCCTGGCGCGCAGGAGAAACCAGATCTACCGCAACTACTTCGGCACCCCGCAGACGGACAATATCGAGCGTTTTTTCCACTGGATCCCTCTTCCGGGAGGAATGACCAGCGAGGAGTTCGAGCTCACCGCCCTGAGACAGGGGGTTCATGTGCTGGGCTCCCACCGCTTTGCCCTCCACGGACACGACGACTCCTCCTACATTCGTATTTCCATCACCTCGCCGGACACCGAGAGCGACTTAAAGACAGGACTTCAGATCTTACAAAAGCTTCTGGAGGAGCGTCAACTGGAATTATTTGTATGATTTTTATATTTTTTATATTGAGAAAGGCGGAAAAACCATGGATCAATTTGAGCTTCACAGGGAAACGGAAGGGATTCCCATAAACGATCAATTTTCCTCCCTGGATTTGCTGAAAAAACAGAGCTTTGTAAATATTGACCGACTGGGTCGATTGGAAGAAAAAGAAGCGGAGGTCCTGACGGAACATCTTTTGGAGGTGTACGTCAACGAACGGCTTACCATGAAGGTGGTGTGTCTGCCAGAATACCTGGCAGAACTTGTGCTTGGGCGCCTCCTCACGGAGGGCATCGTGTCCGGCCCCGACGAAATAAAGTCCGTCTACCTCTGCGAGAACGGCTGTCGGGCACGCGTCTATCTGACCAAAACGCCGGACCGCAGCCCGAGGGAATTTACGGAGACCACACCCTCCTGCTGTACCGGCAGCCACATTCTGAATGATCTCTTTATAACCCAGGAAAAACCGCTCCCCGTCCGGCCGATCCCCTGGAAGGCGGAATGGGTCTTTTCCCTCGCAGATCTTTTCGCCGAGGGGACGCCCCTCCACGATAAGACCTGCGGAACCCACAGCTGCTTTCTGGCAAGCGGCGGAAAAACTCTCTTTTGGTGCGAGGACATCGGCCGCCACAATGCGCTGGACAAGGCGATCGGCTACGCGTTTCGCTCTGGCATTGACCTGTCCCGCTGTATGGTCTACTCCAGCGGAAGGCTTCCCGTGGATATGACCGTAAAGGCCATCCGCGCTGGCATCCCGATTCTCGCCAGCAAAGCGGTTCCCACCGCGGAGGCCGTGGCCCTTGCAAAGGAATATCACCTGACGCTGCTCTGCGCGGCAAGACGCGACAGTATGCGCCTGTACGCGGGAGATCCGCCTTCCCTCTGTTGAGAGCATCGCCGCATTGCAGACAACAGACCGCCTGTCAAGGGATCCCGCAGGCGGTCTGCATTTCCGGTTTCCATTTTTGTTTGCATTTCCGTTTCCGGCTTGCATTTCCGTTTGCATTTCCGGCTTCCATTTTTGTTTGCATTTCTGTTTGGATTTCTGTTTGGATTTCCGTTTCCATTTTCATACAATGAAAAATTGACCATTCTTCGCGCTCAGGCGTGTATAGAGTGAAAGGAGGCGATGCCCGTGAAACCTTCATCCGTCCGGCCGGCTGATGATATCGAGGAGGTTGTTCAACGCTATGGAAATATGCTGTTTCGACTGTGCGTCGTCATGCTGGGCAGCTCCTCCGACGCGGAGGATGCCGTTTCGGAGGTGATCCTGAAATACATGCAAAAGGCGCCGGTCTTTGAAACTGCGGAGCATGAGAAGGCATGGCTGATCACAACCGCCAAAAACAAGTGTCGGGATATGATACGCTTTCAAACCCGACATCCACAGATCTCTTCGGAACTTCTGGAGGAATCGTCCTTTGATCCCTCGGACAGCGGCATACTGGAGGCGCTCCTGTCCCTTCCGGAGAAATTCCGTATCGTCCTTACTCTCTATTACGTGGAGGAATACCGTATCGAAGACATTGCACAGGTGATTCAAAGAACTCCTTCGGCGGTGAAAATGCGTCTGAAAAAGGGACGCAGGCTGCTGGAAGAAAAATATCGAAAGGAGTATTTGTAAATGGACTTTGAAAAACTGAAACAAAGTGTAGAAAAGATAGAGCTTCCGGAGGAGATGAGGGCACGTATCGTTCAAAACTGCAAAACGAAACTTTTTTTGGAAACGGAGGAAACAACAATGAAGCAAATTTGGTCAAAAAAACGCATCCTGGCAGCGTCCGCGATCGGTCTTATCCTCTGTCTTACCGTCGGAGTGTCGGCGGCCGAAACGGCCGGTTTCTTTCGGGATGTGCACAACTGGACCGGCGCGGTGGTCGGCACGCAGTACGAACAGGCCACAGAGGAAATAACGGCGAGCGCCGTCGCATCCAAGACGGAGCTGACGGTCATTGTCACATTTGTCCAGCCGGATATCTTCCCCTATCGTTCTTTTGAAGAGTTTGGCATCGACCGCTATCAGATTGCGGACGCGTCCGGAGATATCGTTGCGGAGGGGACGCGCACCGAACTCTCCGAGCTCTCCGACGGCAAAGCAGAGGTGAAAATCCCTCTAAACCAGCTTTCCGGCGGAACCTACCGGCTGACGATAACCTCCTTCGTGGGCGCTTCCAAAGCGGATCAGCCACTCCCCATCTCCGGCACTTGGCTGTGTGATTTTACCGTCGAATAGAAACTGATCCCTAAGTGTTATGGCCGCTGCCCGCCCCTTTCGGGGGCGGGCAGCGGCCATCTCCATAGAGTTTTCACTCTCACACTTTTTCCAAAATCTTTTCCACCCGAATCGCGCAGACCTTGTACTCCGGTATTCTGGCGTATTTGTCGAGCGCCGCGTTGGTCAGCACATTGGCGTTTCCGTCCGGGAAGTGGAACGGCATCCAGGTCTCGCCGGGAGCTACCTTTTCGCTCACCCGCGCCGTGGTCTCGATGGTCCCTCTCCGAGAGGAGGCCCTCACCCTCTCGCCGTTTTCGATCCCAAGCCTTGCGGCATCCTCCGTGTTCATCTCGATAAAGGAGCTTCCCTCCCTCTCCATCAGGCCGGGAGTCTTGCCGGTCATAGCTCTGGTATTGTAGTGGTACAGGATGCGCCCCGTCATCAAAATCAGCGGGTACTCCTCGTCGGGAAGCTCCGCGCTGGGCGTATACTGCGCCGGATAGAACCAGCCCAGTCCTCTGGAGAATTTCCCCACGTGCAGGATCGGCGTCCCGGGATGCTTTTTGTCCGGACAGGGCCACTGGATGGACTCGCCCTTATCCAGCCTTCTGTGGCTGATGCCTCCAAAGATCGGGGTCACGGAAGCGATCTCATCCATGATCTCCTCGGAGGTAAGCTGGGGCTGGGGATATCCCATGCGGTTCATCAGGTCGATAAAGATATCCGTGTCAAGCCGCATCTCGCCCTCCAGGGTGACCGCCTTTCTCACTCTCTGCACCCTGCGCTCCGTGTTGCTGAAAGTTCCCTCCTTCTCCGCGTAGCTGGTGCCGGGAAGGATCACATCCGCATACTGTGCGGTCTCCGTCATAAACAGATCCGAGAGCACCAAGAAATCCAGGCTTTCCAGCGCCTTCCTGATGTGGTTCTGATCCGCGTCCGTCACCACCGGATCCTCACCGAAGATAAAGAGCCCGCGGATCTCCTTGCGGATGGCCGCGCCAAACACGTCCGTGGCGTGTACGCCCGGTTTGCTGCTCAGCTTCACGCCCCAGGCCTTCTCGAATTTCTCCACCACCTCGGGGTTGGTCACCTTCTGGTAGCCGGGGAAGTCTCCGGGCATCGCGCCCATATCGCAGGCGCCCTGCACATTGTTCTGTCCGCGCAGCGGGTTCACGCCGCAGCCGGATCTGCCCAGCTTTCCGACCAGCATTGCCATATTGGACATGGACATAACGCCCTCGGTTCCGGTGGAGTGCTCCGTCACGCCCAGGCAGTAGATGATGGGCGCCTTCTGCGCCTTGGCGTACATAAGCGCAGCCTCCCTCAAGTGATCCGGATCGATATGGCAGATCTCCGCCACCTTCTCCGGCGTATATTCCATAACGATTTCCTTTAATTCCTCATATCCTTCCGTTCTCTCCCGGATAAACGCCTCGTCCGCAAGCCCCTCGTTGATGATCACGTTCATCATGCCGTTGGCGAAGGCCACGTTGGTGCCGGGCTTGATCTTCAAGTGGATGTCCGCCCTCTCGGAGAGCCCGATGTCTCTGGGATCCACCACGATCAGACGGGTGCCCCGCTCCACCGCCTGGCGGATCTGCATCCCGATGACGGGATGAGCCTCCTCCGGGTTGGAGCCCACCAGCAGGATCACATCCACGTCGTTCGTAATGTCGCTGATGGGGTTGGTCATAGCGCCGGAGCCCAGCGTCATGGAGAGACCGGACACGGTGGCCGAATGGCACACTCTGGCACAGTTGTCTACATTGTTGGTGCCGAACGCACAGCGCACCATCTTCTGCAGCATATAGCAGTCCTCGTTGGGAGAACGGGAGCAGGCAAAGCCCGCCAGAGCGTCTGGCCCGTACTGCTTCTTGATCTCCAGGAATTTGGAGGCGATCAGATCCAGCGCCTCGTCCCAGGTGGCCCGCTCGAACTCTCCTGTCTGTTTATTCTTGATCAGCGGGTATTTCAGCCGCTCCGGAGAATGTACAAAGTTAAAGGAGCCGAATCTTCCCTTGACACAGAGCAGATTCTTGTTGGAGGGGCCGTTGGCCGGCTCCACGTCCACGATCTTGTTGTCCTTCACGATGAGATAATACTGACAGCCCGTCGCGCAATGGGGACAGGTGGTGAGCACCTTATCCACCTTGCCGATCTGATAGGCCTTGTGGTTCTTTGCCACCAGGGCGCCCGTGGGACACGCGTTCGCGCAGTTTCCGCAGGACTCGCACTGGGTGGACTTCCAATCCGGTCCGAAGGGCGCGTCGATCAGCGTTCTGGTGCCGATCTTTTCGTTGTGCAGCACCCCGTTGCCCGCCACCTTGTTGCAGGTGCTGACGCATCTTTGACAGTTGATGCAAAGCTCCGGATAATAGGTCAGGAACGGATTTTCCTTGCGCGCCTCCAGCTTGAGCGGATTGGTCTGGTAGCAGGACTCGGTGATCTCGTATTCGTTGGACAGCGCCTGCAGCTTGCAATCGCCGGACTTGGAGCAGGAGAAGCATCTCACGTCGTGGTTTGCCAAAAGCATATTCAAAACCTGCTTTCTGCTGGCCACCACTCTCTCACTCATGGTTTGGATGACCATGCCGTCCGAGGCAAGGGTATTGCAGGAAGTCACCAGATGATCCCTTCCCTCCACCTCCACCACACACATTTTGCAGGCGCCGATCTCATTGACGTCCTTTAAATAGCAGAGCGTGGGGATCTTGATGTCGGCAGCCTCGGCGGCCTCCAGAATCGTCGTGCCGGCCTCCACCGATACCGTCTTTCCGTCTATTGTAATCTGCACCATTATACTCTGCCTCCTTCCACAACGCCGCAGCCAAAGTGATCGCACCGCAGGCACTTGTTGCACTCCTGCATCGCCTCGTCGTAGCTCATGCCGTTCTCAATAGGTTCAAAGTTTTTCTTTCTCTCCCGGGCGGAGCGGTCCGTCAGGTGGACTCTGCCGTAGTGCGTCCTGTCGTTCTCCTTTGCGATGGGGATCTCAATATTTTCATTGTACTTGTGATGATAGCCCAGATACTCGTCGATATTGAGCGCCGCGATCTTGCCCGCCGCGATGGCCTTGATCACCGTCGCCGGCCCGAACACGCAGTCGCCTCCGGCAAACACCTTCGCATATCCCTTGATTCGGGTGGTGGGCTCGGTCTCAAAGGTCTTTCTCCTGGGATTCACCCCGTATTTTTCAAAGGGCGCCGACACGATGTCCTGGCCGATGGCCAGAAGCACGATCTCACAGGGGATCTCTATGGTCTCCTTGTTGGCCTGGGTCACGGAAGGCTGGCCGTTCTTGTACACGCTGATGATCTGGGGCTGTGCCACGAACGCCTTCACATTGCCGTTCTCATCCGCCTTGATGCTGACGGGGGCGTTCAGGGTGAGAAGCTCCACCCCTTCCTCGATGGCGCCCTGGATCTCCGTGGGCAGCGCCGTCATGTCGATCTGGCGCCTTCTGTAGATCACCGTCACCTCGGACGCGTTGCAGCGGATAGCGGAGCGCGCGCAGTCCATAGCCACGTTGCCGCCGCCCACGACGATCACGCGCTTTCCGGTATAGTCCGGCACATTCCCGCGCCCGATCTCCCCCAGCCTTTAAATTTCTCTTTCGGTGTCTTCATAGCTAAATTTTCACAG
>CANRLX010000062.1 GCA_947631615.1 uncultured Acetatifactor sp. | reverse complement strand
ACGATAACGGAACGGCCGGAGTAATCCACACGCTTGCCCAGCAAGTTCTGACGGAAACGGCCGTTTTTGCCCTTCAGCATATCGGACAGGGACTTCAAAGCCCGATTGCCCGGGCCGGTGACGGGACGTCCGCGCCTGCCGTTGTCGATCAGCGCGTCCACCGCCTCCTGCAGCATCCTCTTCTCGTTGCGCACGATAATATCGGGCGCTCCCAGCTCCAAAAGTCTCTTGAGACGATTGTTTCGGTTGATGATCCTCCGATACAGATCATTCAGGTCGGAGGTGGCGAAACGTCCGCCGTCCAGCTGCACCATAGCGCGCAGATCCGGCGGGATCACCGGCAGCACATCCAGGATCATCCATTCCGGCATGTTGCCGGACTCATGGAAGGCCTCCACCACATCCAGTCTCTTGATGATGCGGGCGCGCTTCTGGCCGGAGGATGCCTTCAGCTCCGCCTTCAGCTCCGCCGCCTCGCGGTCCAGGTCGATGGCCTGCAGAAGCTCCTTGATCGCCTCCGCGCCCATGCCCACACGGAATTTATTGCCGTAGGTCTCCCTGGCGTCCTGATATTCCTTCTCGGACAGGATCTGCTTGTATTCCAGGCCGGAATCCGCAGGATCCAGAACGATGTAGGACGCAAAGTAGAGCACCTTCTCCAGCACTCTGGGAGACAGATCCAAAATCAATCCCATCCGGCTGGGAATCCCCTTGAAATACCAGATGTGGGACACCGGAGCCGCCAGCTCGATGTGGCCCATGCGCTCTCTGCGGACGCTGGACTTGGTGACCTCCACGCCGCAACGGTCGCAGACCACGCCCTTGTAGCGGATCTTCTTGTATTTGCCACAGTGACATTCCCAGTCCTTGCTGGGCCCGAAGATCTTCTCACAGAAAAGACCGTCTCTCTCCGGCTTTAAGGTTCTATAATTGATCGTCTCCGGCTTCAGCACCTCACCGTGGGACCATTCACGGATTTTCTCTGGGGAAGCCAGCCCAATCTTGATAGCGTCAAATGTTATGGGCTGATAAGTTTCATTTGTTGTTTCTGACATAAATGGCACTCCCTTTCATTGATTCGTCTATCTCATTACCGCAATTTTTATCGCTTAGAACTCTTCGCCATCGTCGCCGTCGTCGTAGCTGTCCTCGTCCTCCAGGGCGCCCTCAAAATCGTCCTCAAAGTCGTCGGCGTCCTCCATGTCGTCTTCCACGCTCACCAGCTCGCCGCTCTCCTCAAACTCCTGCGCCTGATAGCCCATCCTGCCCAGGGAGCTGCCGTCCATCTGATCGTCGTACTTGCGATCCCCCTCGATCTCATAGCGATAATCGGTGTCGCCGTAATCAATGTTCTCCTTCAGCTCCACCTCGGTCCGGTCCTCGCGCAGCACTCTCACATCCAGCCCGAGCGCCTGCAGCTCCTTCAAAAGCACCTTAAAGGATTCCGGTATTCCGGGATCCGGAATGTTGTCTCCCTTGATAATCGCCTCGTAGGTTTTCACACGCCCCACGATATCGTCGGATTTCACCGTCAAAATCTCCTGCAGCGTGTAAGATGCGCCGTAAGCCTCCAGGGCCCAAACCTCCATCTCACCGAAACGCTGGCCGCCAAACTGTGCCTTGCCGCCCAGAGGCTGCTGGGTCACCAGGGAGTACGGTCCGGTGGAACGGGCGTGGATCTTATCGTCCACCAGATGATGCAGCTTCAGATAGTGCATATGTCCGATGGTGACAGGACTGTCAAAATATTCGCCGGTCCTGCCGTCTCTCAGACGGACCTTGCCGTCGCGGGAGATGGGAACGCCCTTCCACACCTCTCTGTGGTCCCGATTCTTGGAGAGATACTCCACCACCTCGGGCAGAAGCTCATCGCCGTGCTTTCCCACAAAGGTGGGCGCCTTCTTATCATACTCCACGCCGTCCCGCGCCGCCTGCTCCTTTGCCTCCTCCGCATCGAAGGGCAGATTCACATAATCGTTGGCGAGATCCAGAGTGTCCATGATGTCGTGCTCGTTGGCGCCGTCAAACACCGGCGTGGCCACGTTAAAGCCAAGCGCCTTGGCCGCCAGGGAAAGATGGATCTCCAGTACCTGTCCAATGTTCATACGGGAAGGCACGCCCAGGGGATTCAGCACGATATCCAGGGGACGTCCGTTGGGCAGATACGGCATATCCTCCACGGGCAGCACGCGGGAAACCACGCCCTTGTTCCCGTGGCGGCCTGCCATCTTGTCGCCCACGGAGATCTTTCTCTTCTGTGCAATATAAATGCGAACCGCCTGATTGACGCCGGGAGCCAGCTCATCGCTGTTCTCGCGGGTAAATACCTTGGCGTCCACCACAATTCCATACTCACCGTGAGGCACCTTTAAGGAGGTGTCCCTCACCTCGCGCGCCTTCTCGCCGAAGATCGCGCGCAGCAGTCTCTCCTCCGCGGTCAGCTCCGTCTCTCCCTTGGGGGTCACCTTGCCCACCAGGATGTCGCCGGCGCGGACCTCCGCACCGATGCGGATGATTCCTCTGTCGTCCAGATCTTTCAAGGCGTCGTCGCCGACACCGGGCACGTCGCGGGTGATCTCCTCGGGCCCCAGCTTGGTATCCCGCGCTTCCGCCTCGTACTCCTCAATGTGGACGGAGGTGTACACATCCTCCTGGACCAGACGCTCGCTCAAAAGGACCGCGTCCTCGTAATTGTAGCCCTCCCAGGTCATAAAGCCGATCAGAGGGTTCTTTCCCAGCGCCAGCTCCCCCATGGAGGTGGACGGACCGTCCGCGATCACCTGGCCGGCCTCCACATGCTCGCCCTTCAACACGATAGGCTTCTGGTTGTAGCAGTTGGACTGGTTGCTTCGGGCAAACTTCGTCAGCTTGATCTCCGCCTTCTCGCCGTCGTCGTATGTGATATGAATACAGTTGGATGCCACATAAGTCACGGTCCCCGCCTTCTTGGCGACCACGCAGACGCCGGAGTCCACAGCGGCCTTCTTCTCCATGCCGGTGCCTACCACAGGCGCCTCCGTAGTGAGAAGCGGCACCGCCTGACGCTGCATGTTGGAACCCATCAGCGCACGGTTTGCGTCATCGTTCTGCAAAAACGGGATCAGAGCCGTAGCGACGGAAAACACCATTCTGGGGGACACGTCCATGTAATCAAACATGCTCTTGGGGTACTCCTGCGTCTCCTCGCGGTAGCGGCCGGACACCGAGTTGCGGACAAAGTGCCCATCCGCATCCAGCTGCTCGCTGGCCTGGGCCACATGATAATTGTCCTCCTCGTCCGCGGTCATATATACCACCTCGTCCGTGACCCTGGGATTGGTCGGATCGGACTTGTCGATCTTGCGGTAAGGCGCCTCCACGAAACCGTACTCATTGATCCTCGCGTAGCTTGCAAGGGAGTTGATCAGACCGATATTCGGTCCCTCGGGGGTCTCAATGGGGCACATTCTGCCATAGTGAGAATAGTGCACGTCGCGCACCTCGAATCCGGCTCTGTCTCTCGACAGACCGCCGGGGCCAAGCGCGGACAGACGTCTCTTGTGGGTCAGCTCGCCCAGGGGGTTATTCTGATCCATAAACTGGGAGAGCTGGGAGGAACCGAAAAACTCCTTGACAGCGGCAGTCACGGGCTTGATGTTGATCAACGACTGAGGGGAAACCTCCTCCGCGTCGTGGGTGGTCATACGCTCTCTCACCACACGCTCCATTCTGGAGAGGCCGATGCGGTACTGGTTCTGAAGAAGCTCTCCCACCGCACGGATACGCCGGTTGCCCAGATGGTCGATATCGTCATCGTTGCCCAGGCCGTACTCCAGATGTATATTATAGTTGATGGATGCGATGATATCCTCCTTGGTGATGTGCTTGGGAACCAGCTCGTGCACATTCTTTTTCAGAGCCTCGGACAACAGATCCGGATCGTCTCCAAACTCCTCCAGAATCTGCGCCAGAAGGGGATAGTACACCCTCTCGTGAATCCCGAAATCTCTGGGATTGCACTCCACATAATGGCTCAGATCCACCATCATGTTGGACAGCACCTTGACGGTTCTCTCCTCCGTCTGAATATACACAAAGGGCACAGCGGAGTTCTGGATCTCATCCGCAAGCTCTGCGGTCACCTTGTCTCCTGCGCTGGCAAGCACCTCTCCGGTGGAGGGATCGATCACATCCGCCGCCAGGATCTGATGGCGGATACGGTTTCTCAGCGCCAGCTTTTTATTGAATTTATATCTTCCGACCTTTGCCAGGTCATATCTGCGGGGGTCAAAAAACATCGCGCTGATCAGGCTCTCCGCGCTCTCAACGCTCAAGGGCTCTCCGGGGCGGATCTTTTTGTATAACTCTAACAGACCCTCCTGATAATTCTCAGCAGTGTCTTTTGTAAGGCTGGCTTCAATCTTGGGTTCGTCGCCAAACAGCTCGCGGATCTCATCGTTGGTCCCCACGCCCAGGGCGCGGATCAGGACCGTGATGGGAACCTTTCTCGTTCTGTCCACGCGGACATAAAATACGTCGTTGGAATCGGTCTCATACTCCAGCCACGCTCCACGGTTCGGGATCACAGTGCAGGAAAACAGTCTCTTACCGATCTTGTCATGACCGATCGCATAATAGATGCCGGGAGAACGGACCAGCTGGCTGACAATGACACGCTCCGCACCGTTTATGATAAAAGTACCGGTGTCCGTCATCAACGGCAGATCGCCCATGAAGATCTCGTGCTCACTGATCTCTTCCTTCTCCTTGTTGTAAAGACGAACCTTGACCTTCAGGGGCGCCGCATAGTTTGCGTCCCGCTCCTTGCACTCCTCAATAGAATACTTCACGTCGTCCTTGCACAGTTCAAAGTCCACAAATTCCAGGCTGAGCGAGCCGCTGTAGTCCGCGATCGGTGAGATATCTTCAAAGACCTCCTTCAAGCCCTCATCCAGAAACCATTGGTAGGAGTCCTTCTGAACCTCGATCAGGTTGGGCATCTCCAATACCTCTTTCTGTCTCGCATAACTCATACGCATAACCTTGCTGTCGGTCACTGGGCGTATTCTGTTCTTTTCCATTGACACTTCACCCCGTTCTTTCTGATTTGAAGCCTATTTCAAGCCGTAAATACATAAAAATAAGCATACCACTGCACAATAGTGCACTATCCATATTAACACAAAATGGAAAACCGGTCAAGAATAATTTTGGAGAATTTGCGAAAAGAAAAAAAGAGAAAAACAAGAGGACCGTCCCTCATACACGCAGGGGAAAGTCCTCTTATCGTATTTACAGCCTTATGCGGATCGACGCGATTACTTAAGGGTAACCTTTGCGCCAACCTCCTCGAGCTTCTTCTTGATCTCCTCGGCCTCATCCTTGGAAGCGCCTTCCTTCACTACCTTAGGAGCGCCGTCAACGACTTCCTTTGCCTCCTTCAGACCAAGACCGGTCACCTCGCGAACCACCTTGATCACCTTGACCTTCTCAGCGCCGACCTCGGTCAGCTCTACGTCAAACTCGTCCTTCTCCTCGGCTGCTGCGGCTGCGCCCGCACCTGCGGCTGCCACTACAACGCCTGCGGCTGCGGATACGCCAAACTCCTCCTCGCAAGCCTTTACCAGATCATTCAACTCTAATACGGTCAACTCTTTGATAGCGTCGATCAATTCCTGAGCAGTTAATTTAGCCATTTTCATTTCCTCCATTTTTGATTTTGATATCACATCTGATTATCCGTTTCCTTTTTCCGGCGTATGTATCGCCGGTCTTCCCCGCTTTACTCAGCCGCGGGTGCTTCTGCAGGAGCCGCTTCCTCTGCTGCGGGAGCTGCTTCCTCCGCCGCCGGCGCCTCCGCGGTCACTGTCTCCTCCGCTGCGGGAGTCTCTGCAGCCGCAGGTTCCGCTGCCGCAGCGCCGCCTTTTTCCGCAAGCTGATTCATAACGCGTGCAAAGTTGGTAATCGGACTCTGCAGGCTTCCGAGCAGCTTGGAGATCAACTCGTCTCTGGAAGGGATGCTTGCAATGGTCGCCATTCCCTTGGCATCGTACACAGTTCCCTCGACCACGCCGGCCTTGATCTCCAGCTTGTCTGCGGTCTTTGCAAAGGTAGCCAGGACTCTGGCGGGAGCGGTCGCATCCTCGGTAGAGATCGCAATCGCGCTCGGCCCTTCCAGATAAGGCGCCAATGCCTCGAACTCTGTCCCTTTGAACGCAAAATTCAGAAACGTGTTCTTGTAAACCTTGTAGGTCACTCCAGCCTCACGCAGGTTCCTGCGCAGCTGGGTATCCTGCTCAACGGTCAGACCGCGGTAATCAACGATCACAACGGACTGCGCATCCTTGATGCTTGCAGAGATCTCTTCCACGATCGGCTTTTTCAATTCAACCTTAGCCATTTTCTTACCTCCTTATAGATTTGGAGCCGAAAAAAAATCTCTCTGAAGACAGAGAGATGAAGTCATCCATGTAATTCCTAGAATCCGTGAATCTTCTCCTCGGTAGGACTTACGCTTGCGCACCTACTGTCTTCGGCTTGGTTTCACAACCTTTGCAATAATAACACAGGGGGCAGACTTCTGTCAACCCCCTGTGAGAAAATTTTAGTATTTTGCTACGCTGACCTTCACACCGGGTCCCATGGTGCTGGTCAGGGTGATGCTCTTCAGATACTGGCCCTTCAGCGCACTGGGCTTAGCCTTCACAATAGCGTCCATCAGCGCATCAAAGTTCTGCTGCAGAGCCTCCTCCGTAAAGGATGCCTTTCCTACCGGAACATGAACGATGTTGCTCTTGTCCAGGCGGTACTCGATCTTACCAGCCTTGATATCGGCCACAGCCTTGGTCACATCCATGGTCACAGTGCCGGCCTTAGGGTTCGGCATCAGACCCTTAGGTCCCAAAACCTTACCGAGACGGCCAACCACGCCCATCATATCCGGAGTGGCAACCACCACGTCAAAGTCGAGCCATCCGTCGTTCTGGATCTTGGGGATCAGTTCCTCGCCGCCCACATAGTCGGCTCCCGCAGCCTCTGCCTCATCCAGCTTGGTTCCCTTTGCGAACACCAAGACCTTGACCGTCTTACCGGTTCCGTTGGGCAATACCACCGCGCCGCGGATCTGCTGCTCCGCATGACGTCCGTCACAGCCGGTCCGGATGTGCGCCTCAATAGTCTCGTCAAATTTAGCGGTCGCGGTCTTCTTTACCAAGGCGATCGCATCGTTCGGCTCATAGAGGACCGCGCGGTCTACCAGCTTTGCAGCCTCCACATATTTCTTCCCATGTTTCATTCTCTTACCTCCTAGGTTCCAGCGACAATCTCAGAGATTGTCTCCCAATTCCGTTTTCATTTTCAATCTTCTACAGTAATACCCATGCTGCGTGCGGTACCGGCAATCATACTCATAGCAGCCTCAAGGCTTGCCGCATTCAGGTCGGGCATCTTCTTCTCAGCGATCTCCTGAAGCTTCGCCTTGGAAATGGTCGCAACTTTCGTCTTGTTCGGAACGCCGGAGCCGGACTTGATGTTGCACGCCTTCTTTAACAGTACTGCTGCAGGCGGAGTCTTTGTAATGAAACTAAAGCTTCTGTCCGCATATACCGTAATAACAACGGGGATGATGACATCTCCCTGATCAGCGGTCTTTGCGTTGAACTGCTTCGTGAACTCAACGATGTTCACGCCGTGCTGTCCAAGTGCAGGACCAACTGGCGGAGCCGGTGTTGCTTTGCCGGCAGGAATCTGTAACTTAATATAACCTTCTACCTTCTTTGCCATTGTGGCACCTCCTATAATGTGGTAATTCGGCGCAGGAAACTACGATCGTTCCTGCTCCCACTGTTGCCGGGACCCCTGTCCCATGTGATCCACACGCGTGTCTCACATCTATATTTTACCGGAGCGCCCAGCGATGGCGGCATCCCCGAAAAATATATCCGAAAAACATTTCATCAAAATATCTCAATTAAATATCTGTAAATATCTGAATATCTCATCAAAATGTCTCATATTAGATATCTCATTAAGAAAGCTTGCGGACCTCCGCAAAGCTGATCTCCACGGGAGTCTCTCTTCCAAACAGCTCCACGTTGATGGTGGCTGTCTGTTTGCCGAAATCCAGCTTCTGAACCACACCGACGGTATCCTTCCACACGCCGGCGACCACCGCGATGCTGTCTCCCTCCGCAAAGTCGATGGAGACATTCTCCGTCTTGATCCCCAGAGGCTTCATCTCCGCCTCCGTGAGAGGGACAGGTTTGCTTCCCGGTCCCACGAATCCGGTGACACCGCGGGTGTTGCGCACAACATACCAGGTATCGTCGTTCATCTCCATATTGAGGAGCACATAGCCGGGAAACATTTTGCGGGCAACCGTCTTCTTGGCGCCGTTTTTGATCTCCACTACCTCCTCCATCGGGACTCTGACCTCCAGGATCTGCTCCGCAAGGCCCTTGTTGTTCTCAATGGTCTTCTCAATATTGGCTTTGACCTTATTTTCATATCCGGAATAGGTATGCACTACATACCATTTTGCCTCTGCCATACAATCACCCTCGCTCTATAATGATGTTAGGAAATTCACACCGTACTGGATCACATAGTCCAACACGGCGATGAGCACTCCGATTACAACCGATATCGCAACAACCGCAACGGATTGCTTGAATGTAGACTGTCTGTCCGGCCATGAAATCTTTTTAAACTCAGCCTTCACGCCCTTAAAAAAACTGGGGCGCTCCTGCTTTTCAGCGGAATCTGCCATTTTTCGCCTCCATATTTTATAGAACGATGATTATTTGGTTTCCTTGTGCAGTGTGTGAGTCTTGCAGAATCTGCAATACTTCTTGGTCTCCATTCTGTCAGGATGATTTTTCTTCTCCTTGGTAGTATTGTAGTTACGCTGCTTGCACTCGGTACATGCTAAAGTGATTTTTGTACGCATTTCTCTACCTCCACGTATTTTCCGTTCGACATTTTTACGCATTAAAAAAAGACTCATAACTCGTCTCGCCTGAATAGTGTAACACATGCAGGCAAAGGTGTCAACTGTTTTTTGACCGGGATTCTAGAAACTCTCCAAGACATCCTGTGCCAATCGCTTTAATAGATTTTCCTGATACCCGGCCAGCTTTTCTCTTTGTACCAGCTTGGCCGTGCGGCATAATGTTTCGTTTTTCAAGTGCTTCAGCCTGGCTAATTGCCTGTCATTCAACCGTTCACCGGAAAGCGATTCCTCATAGTCTTCCGTCCCCATTCTCCACAGATGAACCGCATCCTTGTATCGCTGCCAAAGCCGATCCGCAATGTCCATTCCGGCCGGATCCAGATCTCCGCTATAATAGATGACCGCGCCGCTTTCCGTCAGATGGTTCAACAGCTGGATGGCCGCCACGCGCAGCTGACCGGACGTGCACAAAAGCGCCGCGTTCCTCTCCTTTGCAGCTTTCACTAATTGCATAAAGACCATCTCATTTTCAACGACATAAACCTTATTGTGATCTGCTTTTGCGTCCGTAACTGCCTTCAGATTTTCCGCCGTTAGGACAAACGGCTCTTTTCGATGATAAAAAGCCTCGTAAGCCGGATGCGATCCCTCCACAGTCCCCAGCCGCACCCCAAAAACATGGACCATACTGGCGATATTGTCGGATAGGATTCCCGCTGACTGCATACATTCCCTCCATTCATATGCGCTTTGCGGCACATCGAAATTTTTCCAAAAACAAACGGCATATGTCAGCAGCTGGCCGGCCACCGCACCCCTGTCAAAATAATGGGGATTCCCGGAAACGGATGCTGCAAATACCGCCAAAAGGCTTTCTTCTCCATCCATTTCCTCTAATCGGTTCAACGCTCTGCCCACGTTTTGCGCAAGCGCTTCCGCCGCCTCAGGGTTTTTGACAAATTCTTTTATCAGTATCTGGTAGCCATATTTTTTTTGACGCTGCAACGCCCTGAACCACCAAAAGGCTGCCGACCCGTTTTCACCACAGCCCTCAAAGCCAGATAAGAGTCCGCTGAAAAATTCTTCCCTTGACCTCTGCACCTGCGCTTTTTGTTCCTGATTCGTGTGTAAAGGACGTGCGAAATAATTTTCCAGCACCGTTTTCATATCGATCGGTGCAAAACGGGTTTTCTGCAGCCCTTGCTCCAATCTCTGAAAAGTTATATTTATGGTTTCCTCCGTAAAGCTTTCCCCGACAATACCGCCGATTGCCCTACGCTCTGCCTCCGTAGTGTTCCGAAGCGTAATGCTGCCCGCTATCCTTCCATAGCTTTTCCATTTTTTCCAAAGCTCCTTCATCAGTCTTGTGTATGCTTCATTTTTCTTCAGATAATCGGCACATTCCCTGTTATTGCACATCTAATATCCTTTCATGCCCATTCCACGTGTACCGGATCACAGTCACGATCTGAGAGTTCATCGGCCTGTGAAGCTCCGCAATCTTAATTCCCCTTACCGTCTCATAACATCCCCATAGAGATTGAGAATTCATAATATAATCCAGATCCATCTTATTGACCAGCTCAAACATGCTGCTGATATTTTTATCATCCACTCCGGCAAACGCCTCATCCAGGGCGATCATCCGTGGATGTTCCTCATAATCCGCTTTTTTATACTGAGCGTTCACTGCCGCAAAGAGCGGAACATACATTGCCATCGCCTTCTCTCCGCCGCTGAAACGATTAAAGGCAGCGTTTGTCAACGGCTTTCTGTTTTCTTCACCCCGCCTGTAGAACATCTGAAATTCAAACCATTTTCGATAATCCAACGCGTCACGAACCAATTCCATATAATTGATCAGAC
Organism: uncultured Acetatifactor sp.; assembly: GCA_947631615.1. GTDB lineage: Bacteria > Bacillota > Clostridia > Lachnospirales > Lachnospiraceae > Acetatifactor. Next base: position 7,893 of record CANRLX010000062.1, on the reverse strand, counting down.
CGCCATCTTCCTCCAGTCTCATTTTTTCCATGCGGATCTTACTTCGGAAATGCCCTGCCACCTTCTCAATATCCTCTACGGTTAGCAGCTCCCTGTCCCTCAGCAATATCTGCTCCAGCTCCGCCGTGTCCAGTTCCGCATCGTTTTCCGCACTCCTCGGCTTCCACTCCAGCGAAAAGCTAAGCCCCATAGAGGTATCCAGCTGTTTCATAAGATTCGACATATCCCTGACCCAGCTGCGGCTTTCCGCGATCCGATCCGTCAGCTGCTGACTGATGGTCTGCGACAGGATATCCTCGAACAATTCCCGATCCTTCTGCCGGATCAGGATTTCAGTCTCCTCAATCGCCGATTTCAAAATCTGATAAAATTCCTCCAAAAATACCTTTTTCCCATTCCATGCAGATACCACCCGGACCCTTTTCCGAAGCGCCTGAAATTCTTCGCCCACGCCAGGCTGTTCCCCGGCGGATTCAAAACATTCCTCGATCGAAGTCCCGTAACTTGCAAGGCTGCCGTTATGCTTTTGATAGACCTGAACCAGGGATTGCAGCATCTCTCCATACTCGCGATTCTTATCGCTGTCCCGCAACTGCTTGACTGCCTCCTTTGCACAGTCCGGCAAGGTGCGGCTTCCCTTGTCCAGTACTAATTCCAGAGACAATTCTTCTTCAAAAAATTTACGCAAGAGCGTCTCCTCCGCAATCAATTCCTGTAATCTTATCCGTTTCTGCGGTTCGGAGTTTTGCAGATTTTTTAAAGTCTGGTCTTTTCGTATCCGACCTTCATTTAATTCTTTTTCCTGCTTTTCTATCGCTTTGATTTTGTTTTGCAGCCCTTCCAAGCGTCTGGCTTTCTCCGCAATCTCCGGCCTGCTCAAATATTCTTCATACTGGCGGATCTGCAGGTCACACTCTTTTATCTCAGTACCGCAGGAACGTTTATCGACAAATGCTTCATCCATCATCTGTTCATCCCGTTCCAAATATTCCCTCCCTGTAAAGAGATGGTTTCTCTCCGTTTCCAGTTTCAAAAGAAGCTCCCTACATTCCCGCCATATATCCTGATATTCCTCCAGAGCGCTCACAACATCCCCATACTCTGTTTCCGTTCTGCCATAGGGAAACGGCCTGCATTTTTGAAGCGTCACCTGATATTGAGCCTGCTTTTTCTCCGCACACTCCCGTTCCCTCCGCTCCTGCCTTGTATATTCCCCAGCGATGCGCTCCACCTCCGCGCCACATGCTTTTTCACATCCCAGGGCCTGGTCTAATTCATAAAAACCGGGGATACTCTTATATTCCGCTTCCAGTTGTTCCAGCCCCTGCCGGATATGCTCCTTCTCCTCCCGCAGCCGTCTAAGCTCCCGCTCTCCCTCCTCTAGTTCCCTTTGCAGAGCTTCCATTTTTTGCCGCTTTTTCTTCTGCCTGGTCAGGTATCCCAAAAATTCCGCTTCCGCCTTCTCTGCCCTGCCTGCCAGGAGCCCTTGCAGAAACCGGCCGTCCTCACCCAGATAAATACCGGTTCCCGTCCCCGCTTCTTCATAAATATTGCTTAAAATCCTCCGGACACATTCTGTCAGCGGCGGTGATATTTCTTCACTTACTGCCAATTTTGAAAAATCGGAAGTCCCTTTTTGAGGCACATAAATCACGGCATCCAAAAACTCCGGACACGTTTCAGCGATTTTGGCATAATCCTTTTCCGATACCACCAACGCGTCTAACAGCCCCATGCCCTCTAGCTGCGCTTCCAGCCTGGCACATTCCTTTTCCGCCAGTCCGTCGGCAAACTCTACCGTCCTGTAAAAAGGAATGGCCTCTATTCCGGCGGCCTTAAGTCGCTGTCTGGAAAATAAGGTGTTCTCGCTCCTGTCAGGCTCGATTTCCTCTCTGTTTCGCACCTCTTCCAATTCCTGTCTTGCAGCTTTCAGTCCTTCCTCGCACCCTTGTATTTCCCTTGAAACCGCCTGACTTTTTTCCAGCCACTCTGTCCTCTGGCTCTCATAATCCGTTCTAAACAGTTCCTGGATCTGTCCTGCATCCGCGATGCTTTGATATCGCCGGATCCGATCCTCCGCCTCCCTCAAACTATTTCCCTGTGGTTTCCAGTATTTTGCAGTTTTGGCATGGGCATATAACTGTTCGATCCAATGATCCTGGCTGTAAAGCACCTGCTGCTCTGCCTCCTCCAAGATCTGTTCCTTCCTGTCCTTCTCCCTACGGATATGCTCCAGCTCCTCCGCAATTTCATCGTATCGTCGTGAAATCTCTTCAAAATCATGAAGTATCCTTTTACATTCTTCCACCAGTTTTTTATATAGCAGCAGACTACTTGAAATCTCTTCCGCCCCATCCGTTTGTTCCATCCCGATAAAGCGCAGAACCCTTTCATGTCCCTCCCACTTCAGTATTTCCTGATGCTCCTCCATGCTCTGCTTTTGATTTCCGAGCATTTTCCGGTGTTCTTCCAGCATATCCTGAACCTTTTTTAATTCCTGTTCTTTTCGATAAATCTTCTCTTTATATTCATCGATCCTAGCTGCCAGTCTGCTTTCCTTTTCCTGCAGCTCCGCTTTCTCTTTTTTGGCATTTTCCAGCTTGCGGTCAATCTCCCTCAGGTCGGCATCCAGCAAACCGTTTCGTTCCGTTTCCGCTAATTTTTTCTGTTCGGAGAGTTCTTCCAAGCGAGTACCCAGATTCTGCAAAGCATTACCCAGTTCCCTCTCCTCTTTCTGCCTTTCCTCATATTCCTGCTGTGCGTTTTCCGTCTCTTCTTTCCTTTTCAGATAGAATTGGGCCTTTTTCGCCAGCATATACTGATTATAACGTGTATATTCATTCCGAATGATCTTCACGTCTGCGAAAGCCCGATTCAGCATATCCAGACTGTCTTGTATTTCATCCATCTTCTCCATGGCATCCACCATCGTGCGCAGATCCTCATCCGACAGTGTCTGTAGGGATTCATTTAAGATTTCATATACTTTGGTGGGTTTAAATTCCTTGGAAAGCTTTGGCGCGCGCACCTTTACAAGCAGCCTGATGAATTGTTCATACTGCTCTGCCTTTCGGAATCCAAATATATATTGATTAACCAATTTCTTATATTCGCTCTGACTATCGGTAAAAAGATTACTCTCCCCCAGCACACCCTTCATTTCTCTTTTGTCATAAGGGATCCTGGTGCTTCCGGTCTCCTTATATAACCACAGATCACGTCCGATCCTTTGGCCATCCAGAATGATAAAGCCCCAAAAATCCATGGGCTTTCCGCGCTTTGCCCGCTGTCCGATCCCTATGGTACGATATTCTTCCCTATGCTCCCTTTTAAACTCCAGAAAGAGATAACCTGTCGCCTCGTCTTTTCCCTCTTCTCCCAAAAAATAATACTCCATCCTTCTGTCACTTGAGCCAAAGGGATCCAAACGGCTTGGAGTACGGTCTCCGTCCAGAACAAAGGGAATAAAACTCTGTGTCGTGATGGATTTTCCGGAGCCATTCTGTCCTCTCAAAAGGAGTTTCCCATCATAAAATTCAAACTCCTCCTCGTCATATAGCCAGAAGTTTACGAATCCGATACGATTCATTTTCCATCGATCACTCAATCTGTTTCCGCCTCCTCAAAATCTTTTGGGTAAAATCCCGCCTGTCTTCCCACCGCAGGCAAAAGGATCACAGCGTCTTCATCCTCCCGGACCAGCATCCAGTTCTTCATATAATTGATTACCGTATCTACCAGTTTTACATCATCTATTTCTCTGTATTCTTTGCTCCAGCCTTCGCCCCATCTCCTTCTGCACGCCAGAATCCATTCCGAGAATCTCTGCCTTGGAGCCGTTATCGTTTCATTATCCTGTTTTACCAATTTGCCCTCCTGCAAAATCTGCCGAATATAGGTACAGACTAACAAAACAATTTCAGGAAGCATGGCATCCCGCGGATGAACACTTCCATAACAATCATCCTCTTCCAGCATTAGGAACGCCGCGTTTTTATAAATATCCAGCCTTCCGCCCAGATTTTCCTCCAGATACTTTGCAACCCATTGCCTTTGATTTTTCAAATACAGAGAGTCCGCATCCTCGTTTCCGTCCCAATACATGGCCGGGCATACCGCAAGCTGTCTATACACTCGATTGATCCTCGCAGTTCCCCTGTCCTCCTGAATTTCTTCAAATCTTTGCTTTTCAAAATCCCTCCAGGTTTCAAACTCCGATATATCCATGGGAAAATTTACAGCATAGTACCTGGAATACCCTGTATTTTCATACAAAACCTCCTGCCCTTGCTCCAATCCAAATGCCTCACTGCTTCCTTCATACACCCGGAGCATCTGCATTCTTTCCATATACTGCAAGGTGCGTACCAACGCTTTTCTTTGAGAAAAGGAGGTCCAGTCAATCGAGATTTCCCCTCTTAATTTCGTCTCTACATAGTCGAGCAGCTCCGAAAGAAGAAATTGCTCTCCCTCCTCCCTGTCTTCCAGATACATAAGTACTACACATAAAATACAATAATCCAGAACAGTCGTAAAATCCGGAATCCCCATAAAGCTCTCCGCATGTGCAGGAATCTTTTCCAGCTTCAACAGATTTTCCGTATGGATCAGTTTCCAGCCCAGCTGTTCCCCGACAAATCTCTGAAACAATGGTATTTCTCTTTTTACCCTATAAAACTCTTCTTTATCGGTAGCTTTACAGATCCAGAATTTTTCAAAAAGTGCCCTTACCGCATTCATATCATTTAAACTCCAGTACATATGCCGGCATGGTCAGATCACCGTCTTCACACTTTAAGACACAGGTGCCCGTTTCCTGCAATAACCGATATTCCTGTCCAAATTCGGTCTGCCCCGCTTTCTGTGAATTCATATTTGCCATAGCAATCCATTGTAAAAAAATATTTTTCGTCATTTCGGAGACCGTCTCTTCTATTTCCGAAAATATAATCTTTTTGTTCTTCACATAGCGCATTACCGTTTCTTCCTGCTTTTTCACATTTTTCAGATACGCTTCCCTCTGCATCATTTTTTCCAGGGATCTGTCGGCAAATCCACGCCTGTCTTTTTTCTCATGATAGGTTCTAATGTGAGGTTTTATCTGAAACTCTGCCGGATCTTCTTCATAAATACTGCTGTTGATCCTATCTTCCTCTCTCGGACAATTCACCTTAAAATGCTGTATTTTTTGAACGCCAAAAACATGGGCGGACAGACGATGCGCATCCTCCATGCTTTCGCATTTCAAAAACATCTGCAAAAATTTCTGATAGTCATCTTTACGGCTGATTCCCCAGTTCTGCATCTGCACGATCAATGCGGCGTTCTGTATGATGCTTCTGATGACGTCATTCGTAATTTTTAAAACCTTATGGCTCTCACACTCCCCTCCCGGGGTATCCAGAAACCATCTCTTTAAGGAAACCCATTTTCCCATAACATTTTCTCTGATATTCGGCTCCAGATTTCCATGTAACTCCAGGAAAGCGTGTGGAATATCCAACTCACTTTGAATTACCTTTTCCAAAACCACATTCTCAATGACAGGCATCTGCCGCACCAGAACCTGCTCCATTCTTTTTGAATAACGCTGCAGCTCCTGTACAAAATCCCTCAGATAAGTTATAAATTTATCTTTGTGAAGAACAAATTCCACGGATTTCATAAGACGTTCTGTTTTTCCGGAATAAAAATCTCTTAAATAATCCTGATAGTTCTGATTCAGCCGCTTAAAATCCTCCTGCAGCAGATTCCACCACTCATTTACCTCTTTTAACCCGGCGTCCTGCATTGTCTCAGCTTCCTCGATACTCTTTTCCAATCGCACAAAAAAGTTTGTAGAAAGATTGGCTGACTCCATAAAGAGATTTTCCAGCCGCACCGTCAGTCTTTCTATCTCCACCGCATATTCCGACATGGTATAACGGTACTGTTTGTTTTTATAATCTTGTATCGTATACACCTTGCCAGGATCCTGTATAGGCGTCAGATTCTTCCATTTTACCAGAGCATCCAGATCTGCCTCCAACTGATTCATTGTGTAATCTGCAAATTCATTTTCTTCCTTCAACAGTGCAAATACATCTTCTTTATAGAGCTGGAAACGCATCTTTTCATATTCACGATAAAAAAATCTCATAATCTTTCGATAGATACCTGCATTAGGAACAGATAAATATGAGGTTTCATTGATCGATTCTAACCGCCGCATAACGCATCTCCCTTTTCTATCAGGCTTTCTGTCCAAATTTACGGATCTCAGCGTTTCAACTCCGCCTTACTTCACGTTCTGCACTGACGGTTTTCGATAGTTTATCCGCGCTCTCGTTCCGTCATCCCACGGAGGAAACCGGCTTAAATTCTGCGCCAGCAGAATTATTATACCATAAATTTGAACCTTTTCAAACCATGGAAATATCTAGGTTTGTGTCATGCGATAGGAGACGTGTTTTCTGAATTTCCCCGCATTTCCTCCAGCTTCCTGCGTTCCATCTCCAATTTCCTACGCTCTTCCCGAACTTTATTCTGTTCCTCTTTTATTTTTTGAATATCCGCCCTATTCTTTCTCCGCTGCTCTTGTGCCCTACTTTGAATTTCCTGCGCTTCCCGGATATCTTCCTGTGCCTTTTTGCGAATTTCCTGTGCTTCCTGAATATCCTTCTGCGCCTTTTTACGAATCTCCTGCGCCTCCCGAATGTCTTCCTGCACCTTTCTTTGATCTTCCTGCACCTTTCTCTGATCTTCCTGGATCTTTCTTTGATCTTCCTGCATCTTTCTCTGATCTTCCTGGATCCTTCTTTCATGTGCCAGCACTTTTTCCATCTTTTCTGCCAGTTCTTTGCGGCGTGCCGGAATATCAATCGGATCCATATTCTCAAACAACTGTCCCATATTCTTTTCCCTCAATCTTCCTACAACTTCCTCTGCCTCGTCCACAGAGAGGTTTGCCTTTAATAAGAAAGCCAGCAGAACATCCGAAATAATATTCACCAAGTGCTCTGGCGTAGATTTTAGGATCGATTGCAGCTTTTGAACCGGAAGATTACGAAATTCGGTGACATCTTCCTCTGTCTGCATACGGTTGATCAGCATCAATAGAGAAATCTCATCTTCCTTTTCCAACAGCTCCTGACTGCTGTAATCGCGAAGCGGCACCAGGCAGTACTGAAAATCCGGTATATATTTGACAAAGCTTTCCCCTTTCATGATCCGGCTTTTAAAATGCAAAGGCACTGTCCACTTCTGTTTGCCCTCATAATAAACGATCGGAAGAATCGGCGGATATTTAAATTCCTTCTGTCTGGTAATCCCTTTTTGCATACTCTCCGCTTCTTTCTCGTATGCCTCCCAAATATATATCATGTAACGGAATATCTGCATACATACATTATACTCTACCTTGGTCTTATGTTCAATAAGAGAGATAAGAAAAAACGGTACATCATTTTTAATATTTACCTTTTTGACCCGATCCGCGTTGCGTTCTTCCGCAAACAGCGGAACGTATTGATCCGATACATCCTCAATATCTTCCGGGCGAACCGTTCTCAGGCAAGGAACATCTTCCACATAATCACGCAAAAACTGCGAACATAAGATCGGATCATCAAATATGATCTTACTGCTGCTGTCTCTGGTTTTTGAATTTAAAATAATTTGTTGGTCTTTGGGCATAAAAATCCTCCTTCAGTAAAATATGGATGGTCAAAAAGTGGTAATCACCCGGCGAACGCCGCAGAAAGTACTAATTTGAATTTTTAGAATTATAATGTCAGTATACGATAAAAAGAATTATAATGCAACACCTATTTCCCTTCTTGAGTTTCCGTACTTTTATCCACAGCAGGACACTTTTATCCTTGCTGCAATAAACAACTTTCAAAAATTGGCCAA
>CANRLX010000061.1 GCA_947631615.1 uncultured Acetatifactor sp. | reverse complement strand
CCGCAGGTACGCGCCGATCCCCGACTACGGGGACGCTTTCGGGGCCCGCGTGTTCAAGATCGCCCGGGACGAGGCGGGAAACCGCCTGACCTATCTGAAGGTGACCGGCGGAAGCCTTCGGGTGAAGCAGGTCATCACCAATGAAAAAAGCGCCGGAGAGGAGAGCGGGGTGTGGGAGGCCAAGGCCGATCAGCTCCGCGTCTATCACGGGGCGAGATACCGGACGGTGGAGGAGGTGCCCGCGGGGGGAGTCTGCGCGGTGCTGGGGCTGAAGGACACCTTTGCGGGCCAGGGCCTGGGCGTCGAGGGAGAAAATGAGCTTCCGTCGCTGGTGCCGGTTCTGGTCTATCGGGTGGCGCCGCCGGAGGGGTGCGATCCCTCCCGGATGCTTGTTTGCCTTAGGCAGCTGGAGGAAGAGGAGCCGGAGCTTCACGTGGTCTGGCGCGAGGAGAGCAGAGAGATCCTGGTGCAGGTCATGGGGGAGGTGCAGATCGAGATCCTGCGAAGTCTTATGCGGGAGCGCTTCGGCCTGGAGGCCTCCTTCGGCGCGGGAGAGATTGTATACAAGGAGACGATCGCGGCTCCGGTGGAGGGGATCGGGCACTTTGAGCCGCTTAAGCACTACGCGGAGGTACACCTTCTGTTAGAGCCTGCGGAGCCGGGAAGCGGGCTGCAGTTTGCCTCCCTTTGTCCGGAGGATATGCTGGACAAAAACTGGCAGCGGCTGATCCTTTCGCACCTGGAGGAGCGGATCCACGTGGGCGTCCTCACAGGCTCCGAGATCACGGATATGCGGATCCTCCTGGTGGCGGGCAGAGCCCACGAGAAGCACACGGAGGGAGGGGATTTCAGGCAGGCGACCTATCGGGCCGTGCGCCACGGGCTGCGGTGCAGCCGAAGCGTTCTGCTGGAGCCGGTCTTTTCCTTTACGCTGGAGATTCCCGCCGATCAGGTCGGTCGGGCTATGTCGGATATCCGGAGAATGTCCGGCACCTTTTCCCCGCCCGTGACAGAAGGGGATGTCAGCGTTTTGACGGGAAGCGCGCCGGTGGCCTGTATGCGGGACTATCCGAGGGAGGTCAACGCCTACACCCGGGGAAGGGGAAGGCTGTCCTGCACCCTGAAGGGATACGAGCCCTGTCACAACAGCGAGGAGGTCATTGCCGCGAGAGGGTACGATCCGGATCTGGACGCCGAGAACCCCTGCGGGTCGGTTTTTTGTGCCCACGGAGCGGGATTTTATGTGGATTGGGATCAGGTGGAGGAGTATGCCCACGTGGAGAGCAGGCTCCGCCTGCCCGATCTGTGCGGGACGGAAGGCGGAGAAGGGGAGGAGCGCGCCGTGGACAGGAAACGGCAGGGCGGAGACAAAAAGGAGCGCTCCGGCGTCTCGGATTACATCACCCAGGAGGAGATCGAGGCGATCTTTGAGCAGACCTACGGGAGGAGGAAGGAGCGGGAGGCGCAGGGGCGTTTTCGCCGGTATCACAAGCGGTACCGGCAGCCAGACGGGGCGAAACAGAGCGCGTATCGCCCCAGGCCCCAGGAGAAGAAGGAGGAATACCTGCTGGTGGACGGCTACAATATCATCTTCGCCTGGGAGGAGCTGAGAGCGCTTGCCGCTGACAACATTGACAGCGCCCGGGACCGCCTGATCGACATCCTGTGCAATTACCAGGGATATACGGGATGCACGCTGATTCTGGTGTTTGACGCCTACAAGGTGAAGGGGAATACCGGTTCCAGCTCAAAGGTCTACAATATCCATGTGGTGTACACAAAGGAGGCGGAGACGGCGGACCAGTACATTGAGAAGACGGTGCACCGTATGGCCTCCAGGGCGCACATCACGGTGGCCACCTCCGACCGTCTGGAGCAGATGATTATATGGGGGGACGGCGCGATCCGCATGTCGGCCCAGGGTCTTAAGGAGGCGGTGGACGCGTTGCATCCCGAATGAATTTGTGATAAGATGATAAGTAAGCCTTTGCGGCGGGGAAAGAAAGAGCGCATGACGGCGGGAGAGCCGGAATGTGCGGATAGGAGTCGATATGTTGTATCGTTTGATAGAGGGAGGGCCGTCCGGTCCGGACGGCCTGCTTGCTTTCTGTGGAATTTTGTTTGCGTTTGTGGCGACCGTATCTGCCACTTACAAGCTGAGCCCTTTTCTGCCCAAGGACGGAGGGCGGGAGTTTGCCCATGACGGCAAGCTCTCCGCCGGTAAACCCAGGGGGGCGGGCATTATTTTTGTCCTGGCATTTGTGGCGGCGGCGCTTCTCTTTTTGCCGCTGACGGCGGAGATCGTCATATATCTGGTTCTGATCGTCCTCTCCATGCTCACGGGGTTTTTGGACGACGCGTCCAGGACGCCCTGGGGGGAGTACCGGAAGGGGTTTCTGGATCTGTGTGTGGCGGCGATGGTGGCGTACACGTTTCTGCGGTACAATTCCAGCGTGGTGGAGTTTGGCCTGCTGGACGCAAAGCTCACGCTGCATCCGCTTTTGTTTGGCGTGCTGGCGGTGGCGCTGGTGTGGGGCTCCGTGAATGTGACCAACTGTACGGACGGGGTAGACGGGCTCTCCGGCACCCTGACGATCATCACGATCATGGCCATCTATCTGATCGACCGCATCCGAGGGGTGGACGGAAGCTATTCCTTTATGATCCTGCTCTTTGCGGTGTGCATCCTGGGGTATCTTTGGTACAACGCCACGCCCAGCAGGCTTTTGATGGGGGATGCGGGCTCGAGGGCGATGGGCCTGTTTATCAGCATTGCCATCCTGAAGACGGGGGATCCCTTTTTGTATATTCCGGTGGCCCTTGTGATGATCCTGGACGGGGGGCTGGGAATTTTGAAGGTGGCGCTTCTTCGGTTTTTAAAGATCCGCATCCTGACGAAGGTGAGGACGCCTCTGCACGATCATGTGCGGAAGAATTGGGGCTGGTCGAACACCCAGACGGTGTTTCGGTTCGCGATCCTGCAGATACTCCTGGCGTCGGCAGTCGTGTATGGGATCCGGTGAGGACCGGCGGGAAAGCCTGAAAGAGGGACGGAAGGAAAACCAAAAGGAAGCCAAAAGAGGACAGGAAAGGAAGGAAGGCAGGATATGTATGATGAGTTGACTCCCAGTGACATTAAGAAGATGGAGGAGGAGATCGAGTACCGGAAGCTTGTGGTGCGGCCCAAGGCGCTGGAGGAGGTCAAGGAAACCAGGGCCCACGGGGATCTGAGCGAGAACTTTGAGTACCATGCGGCGAAGAAGGTGAAGAACCAGAATGAGAGCCGGATCCGGTATCTGGAGCGGATGATCCGCACGGCGCGGGTGATCTCCGAGGACTCGGCGGAGGACGAGGTCGGCATCAACAACACGGTGACCGTGGAGTTTCTGGAGGACGGGACCACGGAGACGTACAAGATCGTCACCACCGTTCGGGGAAATTCCCTGGAGGGGCTGATCAGCAACGAGTCTCCCATGGGGAAGGCCCTTCTGGGCAAGAAAGCGGGGGATATCGCGCACGTTCAGGTAAACGACAGCGTGGGGTACGATGTGCGCGTGGTGAAGTTTGAGAATACTGCGGATGACGGCAGCGATAAAATAAGGAGTTTTTAGGATATGAAGAAGTACTTGCTTTTTGATCTGGACGGAACATTGACCGATCCCAAGGTGGGGATCACCACCTGCGTGCAGTATGCCCTCCGGTCGTTTGGGATCGAGGAGCCCGACCTGGACAGGCTGGAGCCCTTTATCGGCCCTCCGCTGCGCGACAGTTTTCAGAAATTTTACGGCTTTTCGCCCGAGCAGGCGGAGGAAGCGGTGGCAAAGTACCGCGAGCGCTTTCAGGACGTGGGGATCTTTGAGAACCAGGTGTACGACGGCATCCCGCAGATGCTCCGCACGCTGCAGTCCAAGGGAATCCATCTTGCGGTCGCATCCAGCAAGCCGGAGGTGTTTGTCCGCCGCATCCTGGAGCACTTCCAGATCGACCAGTATTTTGAGGTGGTCGTGGGAAGCGAGCTGGACGGGACCAGGGACAACAAGGACGAGGTGGTGCGGGAGGCGCTGGGCCGTCTCTCCGGAGAACAGCCCGTGGCGCTGGAGGACGTGTACATGATCGGCGACCGCAGCTATGACGTGGAGGGCGCAAGAGCCCTGGGCGTGGAGAGCGTGGGCGTCACCTACGGCTACGGGAGCATGGAGGAGCTGAAGGAGGCGAAGGCCGACTACATCGTGCGCTCCGTGGAGGAGCTTCAGAAATTCCTGCTGCGCGGCAGCGAGGAGGCCCAGAGCTCCAAAAAGAACCCCATGGTGCAGCGGATCTGGACGATGGCCTACTGTTTTCTGATGTTTCTTTTGGTGCGCAACGCGGCTATGTATGCCGTCAACTGGCTGCTGCTCCAGGTCGGGCCCGGGCTTCAGGGGGCGCTGGGAGCGTTTTTGATCATTCGGGATGAGACCGGCGCTATGGCGGGATTCACGGGAAACGCCAGCACCCTGATGTCGGCGGTGGGCTTCCTTGCGGGGAGTATTCCGGTCCTGGGCACGGCGCGACAGCTGATCGCTATGACGGCGGAGGAGACGAAGCTCGCCCATCTGAAGGCGGAGCCTGTCCAAAATTACCTGCTGATCGGTATGGCGACGGTGGGGGCGGTCATAGGGCTCAACCTTCTCTTTGAGCTGTCCGGATTTACCAACAAGTCGGAGGCGTATCAGGCGGTGGTGGAGGATCAGTATGCCGCCTATTTCTGGCTGGGGCTGTTCTGCTACGGCGTGATCTCTCCGATCGCGGAGGAGCTTTTGTTTCGCGGAGTGCTCTTTTCCTATATGCGGCGTTTCCTGAACGTCAGAGTGGCGGTGTTTCTCTCCTCTGTCATCTTCGGGCTCTACCACGGCAATTTGGTGCAGGGGGTCTACGCCTTTATCATGGGCTGCCTGATCGCCTACAGCTATGAATATTTCGGCACGTTCGCTATGGCGGCGGCCGTCCACATAGTTTCCAATGTCCTTTCCTACTGCCTCTCCTACACCCGTCTGGCGGCGACGGAGTTTGTCAGCCTGCCGGTGTGCGTGATTTTCCTGGTGATCGGGATAGGGAGCCTCTGGTTCTTAAATAAGGAAAAGAAGGTTCTGTAATCAGATAAAACAAAAGGAGAAGGAGCCGTGCGGTTTTCGATTATTGTTGTCTGCCTGAACGCGGGGGAAAAACTGAATCAGACGTTGGACAGCATCCTCTGTCAGACCTGTGGCGACTATGAGATTCTGGTGAAGGATGGGGGAAGTCGGGACGGCTCCATAGAGGGAATGAGAAGGGATCCCCGCATCCGCCTTTTGGAGAAGCCGGACAAAGGGATCTACGACGCTATGAATCAGGCGGTCCCGCTTGCCAGGGGAGAATTTCTTTTATTTTTAAACTGCGGCGACCTCTTTTACGACGCTTCGGTGCTGGAGCGGACGGCGGAGAGGATCGACGGGATGAGAGCCGAAAAAGAGGGCGGGTTTGAAGCAGACTTTGGAAATAGTCTTATACTCTATGGGGACACCTACAGTGCGCGCAATCAGGTGATGATCGCCTCGCCGGCGCGGATCACCGGACTGACCTGTTACCGCAATATTCCCTGTCACCAGTCCTGCTTTTACAGTGCGGCGCTGTGCAGGGAGAAGCCCTATGATCTGAGGTATCGGATACGGGCGGACTACGACCACTTTCTCTGGTGCTTTTATGAGAAGGGGGCGCGGATGATCCACATGGGCTTCCCCGTAGCCTCCTATGAAGGAGGAGGCGTCTCGGAGAGCCGCGAGAACCGAAAGCGCGACCAAGAGGAGCACAGACAGATCACCTCCGCGTACATGGGAGCGTGGGAGCTTGTTCGCTGCCGGCTCTTTATGCTGTGCACCCTGGCGCCCCTTCGGAGGTTTCTCGCGGAGAGCGGAGCGTTTTCGGGCGTCTATCATCGAATCAAAAAAAGGATCTATGGCGATGGCCTGCGAGAGGGAGGAAAATGAAAAATTTTGGAACAATGGTGAGAAACGGCTGTCTTGTCCTTCTTGTGGGAGCCCTGGCGGGAGCGGCCCTTTTGACGCTTGCGTACCTGCTTCCGGTGCGTCCGGCAAACCGAGATTCCACCTACCGGATCCTGGAAGAGGAGGGGCGCTATACGCGCGCGATGGTCTCGGGCGAGCTCTACGGAAATCATTACGACTCCTTTTTGCTTCCGGACGGCCTGGACAATGCCACGGACAGCGTGATGCTGACCACGGCGCTGGACGAAAGTAACGGCAGCCCCCTGGCGCGGGCTATGCGGGCCTACAGCGCCACCGAGGGGGAGCAGTACACCTACTACTGGCACGGCTATGTGGCCCTTTTAAGGCCGCTTCTGCTTCTGCTGGACTACGAGGAGCTTCGCGTGGTAAACTGCGCTGTCCAGATTCTCTTAGTGGCCGTTTTGCTGTCCCTGATCGTCCGCAAACAGGGGGGGCGGTATGGGCTCATGCTTCTGACCTCCTACTTTCTGCTGATGCCGGTGGCGCTGCCCCTTTCTCTGCAGTTTAGCTGGATTTTTTATGTGGCCTACGCGGGGACGGCGCTCCTTTTGTGGAAACGGGAGTTTTTTGCCAGGCGGTCCCGGGCTGTCCTTTTCTTTCTGGCGATGGGGATGGCGTCGTGCTACTTTGACCTTCTGACCTATCCCCTGTTTACCTGGGGGTTTCCGCTGGTCTGGTGGATCGTGCTGGATCCGGAGCAGAAACGGGAGAGAGAGTGGGTGCGGGAGGTGGTCGTCTCCGGCATCGGCTGGATCGCGGGGTACGCCGGAATGTGGCTGATGAAGTGGACCCTTGCCACCCTGGTGCTCAAGGAAAACGTCTTTGTACGGGCCGTCAACGAGATCTTTCTGCGCTCGGGAATGAAGGGGGACGGGACGCTTGAGGAGCGGCTCCAGGCCATTTACATCAACTGGAAGCACTATCAGTACAAGGTGTATGCGTGGATCCTTGCGGGCTGGCTTCTGTATCTGGTGTGCCGCCTGCTGTATCAGGGCATGATGCGCAGAGATCCCAAAAGGTACGCCTATCTGTTGATCGGGTTCTCCAGTGTGGTGTGGTATTTCGTGCTGTCCAATCACACGAGAGGGCACAATTATTTTACCTACCGCGTCTTTGGGGTGAGCGTGCTGGCGTTTCTGGCGCTGACGCTGGGGAGCGTCGTCCCGATGGAAAGGACGAAGGAGGCGCGCAGGACGACCCATGTGCCGTTTCAAAGCAGGCTTGCGATTGCGGGAGCGCTTCTTGTGTTTGCGGCGGCCTCCGTACCCCTGGCGGGGATGGCGCGGGAAAAATTGGATGTGATCAACGGCGGAGAGCTGTTTCAAAGCTTTCCCATGGAGGAGGGAGAGACCCTTGCGGCGGTGTTCTCCCCGTCCCTGGACGAGATCCGAGGCTTTTGTATCGGGCTGGAATGTGACGGCACGGAGGGAAGCTGCGAGCTTACCCTGTGGGACGGGGACAAGCCGGTCTATGAGGAGGAGCTGCCCCTGGCGGGCTTTGGGGAGAGCAATTTTCAGAGGATGGATGTGGACTGGAAGCTGAACCACCGAAAGGAGTATCTTTTGACGGTGAAGGTTCAGGATGCGGAGCAGCCGGTGTATGTCTGGGTGACGCAGAACGGGGCGATGCCGCTTGTAGAGTACGGGGATCTGTCCCTGGACGGCGCGCCCTTGAGCGGACAGCTTTTGACGGGGATCTCCTACTGGGGGGAGCCGGTTTCGGCCGGAGCGCGCCTTTTTCTCCGCTTGACGTGGTTCGGGATCCTGATTTCGATAGCTATTGTATTGATTCCAGAGAAAATAATAGATAAATTCAGAAAACAATAATAAAAACAAAGAATATTCAAATTATCTGACAATTTAGAATAAAGTTGTTATTTACAGATACGAAAAAAAGGTGTATAGTAGTGGAAAAGGTCGCAAGGGAGCGCTTTTCAGGGCTCACTGCGACTTTTTTCGCGTTATGAAAGGAAAGTGATCTGCACGGTGAGGCGGCGAGGATCGCGGCTGGCCGATTCTGCAGACCCTCCATAAAAGTTACCGAGAGAAAGGAGCACAACAATGTTTGATGTGAAAAACGACCTTCCGCAAGCGCCGCTCTACCGTGAGGAATTTGAGCATGACAACTGTGGTATCGGCGCCTGCGTCAATATCAACGGCAAGAAGAGCCGCGCCACCGTGGAGAACGCTCTCAAGATCGTGGAGAACCTGGAGCATAGGGCGGGCAAGGACGCCGAGGGCAAGACCGGCGACGGCGTGGGGATCCTCACCCAGATCCCCCACAGGTTTTTTGCCAGGGTGACCAAGGCGCTGGGCATTGAGATCGGCGGGGAGCGGGAGTACGGCGTGGGCATGTTCTTCTTCCCCCAGGAGGAGCTGCGCAGGAACCAGGCCAAGAAGATGTTTGAGATCATCGTGGAGAAGGAGGGGCTGGAGTTTCTGGGCTGGAGAGAGGTTCCCACCTTTCCCAATGTCCTGGGCCACAAGGCGGTGGAGTGTATGCCCTATATCATGCAGGGCTTTGTGAAGAAGCCCGCCGATGTGGAGAAGGGGCTGCCCTTTGACCGGCGGCTGTATATTGCAAGGCGCGTGTTTGAGCAGTCCACGGACGACACCTATGTGGTGTCCCTCTCCAGCAGGACCATCGTGTATAAGGGAATGTTTCTGGTGGGCCAGCTGCGCACTTTCTTTGCGGATCTGCAGAGCGAAGACTTTGAGTCCGCCATCGCCATGGTGCACTCCCGCTTTTCCACCAACACCAACCCAAGCTGGGAGCGCGCCCATCCCAACCGCCTGATGGTGCACAACGGCGAGATCAACACCATCCGCGGAAACGCCGACAAGATGCTGGCGCGGGAGGAGAATATGGAGTCCGAGCATCTGAAGGGCCAGCTGCACAAGGTCCTTCCGGCCATCAACAAGACCGGCTCCGACTCGGCAATGCTGGACAATACCCTGGAGTTTCTGGTGATGAGCGGCATGGATCTGCCCCTGGCGGTGATGATCGCCATTCCGGAGCCCTGGGCCAACGACAAGGCTATGTCCCAGGCCAAGAGAGATTTCTACCAATATTATGCGACGATGATGGAGCCCTGGGACGGGCCGGCATCCATTCTGTTTTCCGACGGGGATATCATGGGAGCCGTGCTGGATCGAAACGGTCTGCGCCCCTCCCGCTATATGATCACGGACGACGATACCCTGATCCTCTCCTCCGAGGTGGGCGTGCTGGATATCGATCCCTCGAAGATCCGTGTGAAGGAGAGGCTGCGCCCCGGCAGGATGCTTCTGGTGGACACCGTACAGGGCAAGGTGATCGACGACGAGCACCTAAAGGAGCGGTATATCTCCAGACAGCCCTACGGCGAGTGGCTGGACAGCAACCTGGTGGAGCTCCACAGCTTAAAGATCCCCAACCAGAGGGTGCCGGAGTTTACCTACGAGGAGCGCCAGCGGATGCAGAAGGCATTCGGCTACACCTATGACGAGCTAAAGACCAGCATCCTGCCTATGGCGAAGAACGGCGCGGAGGCCATCGCGGCGATGGGCGTGGACACCCCGCTGCCGGTGCTGTCCAAGACCCATCATCCCCTGTTCCACTCCTTCAAGCAGCTCTTTGCGCAGGTGACCAACCCGCCCATCGACTGCATCCGTGAGGAGATCGTCACCTCCACCACGGTGTACGTGGGGACGGAGGGGAATCTGCTGGAGGAGTCTCCCAAGAACTGCAATATGTTGAAGATCAACAATCCGATCCTCACCAACACGGATCTGATGAAAATTAAAAACATGAAGGTGGAGGGCTTTCGGGTGGAGGTCATCCCCATCACCTATTACAAGAATACCAGCCTGGAGAGGGCCATCGACCGGCTCTTTGTGGAGGTGGATCGGGCGTACCGCGAGGGGATAAACGTGCTGATCCTCTCCGACAGAGGGGTGGATGAGAACCATGTGCCCATGCCCTCCCTTCTGGCGGTTTCGGCGCTGAACCAGTATTTGGTCCGCACCAAGAAGCGCACCAGAGTGTCCCTGATCCTGGAGTCCGGCGAGCCCAGAGAGGTTCACCACTTTGCGACTCTGCTGGGGTACGGCGCCTGCGCCATCAATCCCTATCTGGCTCAGGAGTCCATACGGGAGCTGGTGGAAAATCATATGCTGGATAAGGACTACTACGCGGCGGTGGACGACTACAACAACGCCGTGCTCCACGGTATCGTCAAGATCGCGGCCAAGATGGGGATCAGCACCATCCAGTCCTATCGGGGCTCCCAGCTTTTCGAGGCGATCGGCATCGCGCCGGAGGTGATCAGCAAATATTTCAGCAACACGGTCTGTCGGGTGGGCGGCCTTACGTTAAAGGATATCGAGAAGGATGTGGATAATCTGCACTCTATGGCGTTTGACCCCCTGGGGCTTGCAAACGACCTGACCCTGGACAGCCCGGGCCACCACAAGGCGAGAAGCGGCGGAGACGAGCATCTGTACAACCCCGCCACCATCCATATGCTGCAGGAGTCCACCAAGCGCGGGGACTACGGGATGTTCAAGCAGTACACCGCTATGGTGAACGACGAAACCTCCATCAAGAACCTGAGAGGGCTGATGGATTTTCGATACCCCGAGAAGGGCGTGCCTCTGGAGGAGGTGGAGCCGGTGGAATCCATCGTCACCCGCTTCAAGACCGGAGCTATGTCCTACGGCTCCATCTCCAAGGAAGCCCACGAGACGATGGCCATCGCTATGAACCGCCTGCACGGAAAGAGCAATTCCGGTGAGGGCGGAGAGGATATCGAGAGACTGACGGTGGGGCCCGACGGTCTGGACCGCTGCTCCGCCATCAAGCAGGTGGCCAGCGGGCGCTTCGGCGTCACCAGCCGCTATCTGGTCAGCGCCAAGGAGATCCAGATCAAGATGGCTCAGGGCGCAAAGCCCGGTGAGGGCGGCCATCTGCCCGGCGGAAAGGTGTACCCCTGGATCGCCAAGACCAGGCACTCCACCCCCGGCGTGGCACTGATCTCGCCGCCGCCTCACCACGATATCTATTCCATCGAGGATCTGGCCCAGCTGATCTACGATCTGAAGAACGCCAACAAGGATGCCCGCATCTCCGTGAAGCTGGTGTCCGAGGCCGGCGTGGGGACTGTGGCGGCCGGCGTGGCCAAGGCCGGCGCACAGGTGGTCCTGGTGTCCGGCTACGACGGCGGCACCGGCGCGGCGCCCCGCACCTCCATCCACAACGCGGGGCTTCCCTGGGAGCTGGGGCTTGCGGAGACCCACCAGACGCTGATCATGAACGGACTGCGCGGCAAGGTGCGCATCGAGACGGACGGCAAGCTGATGAGCGGACGGGACGTGGCCATCGCCGCGATGCTGGGCGCCGAGGAGTTTGGCTTTGCCACCGCGCCTTTGGTGACCATGGGCTGCGTGATGATGCGGGTCTGCAACCTGGACACCTGTCCGGTGGGCGTCGCCACCCAGAATCCGGAGCTTCGCAAGAACTTTAAGGGAAAGCCCGAGTATGTGGAGAACTTTATGAAATTTATCGCACAGGAGCTGCGCGAATATATGGCGAAGCTGGGCGTGCGGACCGTGGATGAGCTGGTGGGAAGGACCGACCTTCTGAAGGTGAAGGACAATCTGACGCCCAGCCAGAAGCAGATCGATCTCTCCCTGATCCTGGCCAATCCCTACGAGGGGACCGGCGAGAGAGCCGTCTTCGACCCCAAGCAGGTCTACGACTTTGAGCTGGAAAAGACGCTGGATGAGAGAGTGCTGTTAAAGCAGCTGGGAAAGGCGATCAACGCCGGCCAGAAGCGGAGCATCGAGGTGGACGTGTCCAACACGGACCGCACCTTCGGCACGATCCTGGGAAGCGAGATCACAAAGAAGCTGGGCAGCGATGTGGAGGAGGACACCTACCGCATCCTGTGCAACGGCGCGGGAGGCCAGTCCTTTGGCGCGTTTATCCCCAAGGGCCTGACGCTGGAGCTTGTGGGAGACAGCAACGACTACTTCGGAAAAGGGCTCTCCGGAGGAAAGCTGATCGTCTATCCGCCCAAGGGAAGCAAATTCAAGGCGGATGAAAATATCATCATCGGCAACGTGGCGCTGTACGGGGCCACCAGCGGCAAGGCGTTTATCAACGGCGTGGCCGGCGAGCGGTTCTGCGTGAGAAATTCCGGCGCCTACGCGGTGGTGGAGGGCGTCGGCGACCACGGCTGCGAGTACATGACCGGAGGGCGCGTGGTGATCCTCGGGCGCACCGGCAAAAACTTTGCGGCGGGCATGAGCGGCGGTATCGCCTATGTGCTGGACGAGGAAAACGACCTCTACAAGCGACTGAACAAAGAGATGGTGTCCTCCTCGGAGATTACCTCCAAATATGACGTGCTGGAGCTCAAGGGCATGATCCAGGAGCATGTGGCTCTGACCAACTCCGAGAAGGGCAAGGAGATCCTGGATCACTTCAACGAGTATCTGCCGAAGTTTAAGAAGATCATTCCTCACGACTACGAGAGAGTCTTAAAGACCATCGTACAGATGGAGGAAAAGGGACTGAGCGCGGAACAGGCACAGATCGAAGCCTTCTATGCCAACACGAGAAAGTAAGGAGGAGAGGAAAAATGGGAAAACCAACCGGTTTTATGGAATATAAGAGAGAAGTCAGCGTCTCCGAGGCTCCCAAGAAAAGGATCCGGCATTTTAACGAGTTCCATGAGCATCTGCCCAAGGAGAAGCAGCAGCTTCAGGGAGCGCGCTGTATGGAGTGCGGGGTGCCCTTCTGCCAGGCGGGCATGATGATCTGCGGTATGGCCAGCGGATGCCCGCTGCACAACCTGGTGCCCGAGTGGAACGACCTGGTGTATACCGGCAACTGGCAGCAGGCGTACAACCGCCTGAAAAAGACCAACAATTTCCCCGAATTTACCTCTCGGGTCTGCCCCGCCCTGTGCGAGGCGGCGTGTACCTGCGGCCTGAACGGGGATCCGGTCTCCACCAAGGAGAACGAGTACGCCATCATTGAGAACGCGTATGCGGAGGGGTATGCGGCGGCCAAGCCCCCCAAGGTGCGCACCGGCAAGAAGGTGGCGGTCGTAGGAAGCGGCCCCTCGGGACTTGCGGCGGCGGATCAGCTCAATAAGAGAGGGCACAGCGTGACGGTGTTCGAGCGCTCCGACCGCGTGGGAGGACTGCTCATGTACGGGATTCCCAACATGAAGCTGGAAAAGCGCATCGTTGACCGGAAGATCCGGATCATGGAGGAGGAGGGCGTGACCTTCGTCACGAGCACCGACGTGGGAAAGGACGTGAAGGCCGACAAGCTGCTCCACGATTTCGATCGGGTGGTTCTGGCCTGTGGCGCTTCCAACCCCAGGGACATCAACGCGCCGGGCAGGGACGCCAAGGGGATCTATTTCGCGGTGGACTTCCTAAAGACCAACACCAAGAGCCTTCTGGACTCCAACTTCGCGGATAAGCAGTATGTGGACACCAAGGGGAAGAACGTGGTGATCATCGGCGGCGGCGACACCGGAAACGACTGCCTGGGAACCGCCATCCGCCACGGCGCAAAGTCCGTGACCCTTTTGGAGATGATGCCCAAGGCGCCGGATAAGCGGGCGGAAAACAATCCCTGGCCCGAGTGGCCCAAGGTCTGCAAGACGGACTACGGCCACGAGGAGGCCATCGCGGTGTACGGCCAGGATCCCCGCCTTTACGAGGCTACCGTAAAGGAATTTATCAAGGACAAGAAGGGGAACCTTGCGGGCGTCAAGATCGTGCGCTTAAACTGGGAGAAGGATCCCGCCACCGGACGAATGAAGATGTCCGAGATCGCGGGCAGCGAGCAGGTCCTGGACGCGGAGATCGTCCTGATCGCGGCAGGTTTTCTGGGCTCCCAGAAGTATGTTTCCGAGGCCTTCGGCGTGGAGCTGAACGAGCGCACCAACGTAAAGACCGAGGCCGGAAAGTACCAGACCAGCGTGGATAATGTGTTCGTCACCGGCGACATGCACAGAGGGCAGTCTTTGGTGGTATGGGCCATCCGCGAGGGCAGAGAGGCCGCGAGAGCGGTGGATGAGAGCCTGATGGGGTATTCCAACCTGGTGGTGCAGTAAAAAGAAAAGAGAGTGGCAGGGGAAAGCGGTATCTCACAGGCGGCAGGTCTGCAAGATGCCGCTTTTCCAATTTTGTTTAATGGTGAAGGCTATTTGGAAGGGACTTCGGAGAAAGCTTTGATCTTAGCATAAAAATCCTCCAGTATAAATCTCGCGTCTATGCTTTCATAAACCCGGATCGGTCTGTGTAAGCCGTTATGAATATAGTGCATACTATCATCAAACTCCGGCGCGGGCAGATAGGACCACTTTCCGCAATCGGGGAACATCATAACGCCGATGGATGGAGAATCTCCAAGGATTCTGTACTCGGTAGGTCTGGATTCCCACTCGTACACCTCCCTGTATCATACGGCGCTTTTATTCAATGACCGTATTATAATATTCCTCTCCGTCCTCTTCATCAACATAGGGGACGGCATAAAACCGTTTCCCGATAAGGGTCCGCAATTTTTTGATATCTTCCAGCTGAAAGGAGCCAAACTCCTGATAGCACAGCTTTTCGCTGGTTTCGTTCAGGTCATCATAGAAATCGGTAACAAACAGATTAAAGTCGTCCAAAAGGGCTTCAAAGGGAACCTGCGTAATATTTCTGGGGGAACCGTCCTCCTCGCCATATTGATCCGGTTCCATTTCAAAGGAAAGGGAGGTGACAAACACCTTTTCCTTCCATTAGGATGAACCTTTTATGGGATCGGGCTTATGTATTGCATTTTTCAGATATTTTGCGTATAATATCTATTGAAAGAAAATGCGAGTATTCGCAAAAAAATTTAATAGAAGCGAGGGCCGATATGGAGATCAAGAGGGATATCTATCTGAATAAGCTGATTCATAAGAGGCACAATGGCCTTGTCAAAGTGGTAACAGGTATTCGGCGATGTGGAAAATCTTATCTTCTGTTTAACCTGTTTAAAGATTATCTGATTGCGGAAGGAGTAGACAGAAAGCATATTATTGAGATATCGTTTGATACTTTTGAAAATAAAAAGTTTCGGGATCCCGATGTTCTATATCCTTATTTGAAGGAACAGATCAACGATGATAAAATGCACTATGTGCTGCTGGATGAGGTGCAGCTTTTGCAGGATTTTGAATCTGTGCTGAATAGCTTAATCCGCATGAAAAATGCAGATGTATATGTCACAGGGAGCAACGCAAAATTCTTGTCGAAAGATATTATTACGGAATTTCGGGGAAGAGGTGACGAAATTCACATGTACCCGCTTAGTTTTGCGGAATTTATGTCTGTATATTCCGGAACAAAACAGGATGGCTGGGATGAGTATATTCTTTATGGCGGCCTGCCTCCTATCATAAATATATCGGATCCAAGTGAAAAAGTAGCTTTTCTGAAGCAGTTATTTGACGAAACCTATATTTCAGACATTGTTGGAAGGCATAATGTGAGAAATAGGGAAGAGCTGGAGGAGCTTTTAAATATTCTTTCTTCAGCGATCGGTTCACTTACTAATTCTGCGAAACTGTCGGCCACCTTCAAAACGGTCAAGCAGAAAAGGATCAGCAATGCAACGATTAGCAGATATATTGAATATCTGTGTGATTCGTTTTTGATCGACAGCGCTTACCGTTATGATGTAAAAGGGAAAAGGTATATCAATACCCCTGTCAAGTACTATTTTACGGATTTAGGACTGAGAAATGCCCGCATCAATTTCCGGCAGCTGGAAGAAACCCACACTATGGAAAACATTATTTTCAATGAGCTGAAAATTCGGGGGTTCAGCGTGGATGTGGGGGTGATCGTTCTGAATACGGTCAATGAAAAAGGAAATGGCATACGCAGACAATCGGAAATTGATTTTGTCTGTAACATGGGTTCCAGGCGTTATTATATTCAGTCGGCGTATGCAATACCGGATCGAGGAAAAATGCAGCAGGAACAACGCCCTCTTCTTATGACCGGAGACTTCTTTAAAAAAATTATTATTACAAAAAATGCACCAGCCTCCTATTATAATGAGGACGGAGTGTTGATTATGAGTATATTTGATTTTCTTTTGCAGGAGAACAGCTTAGAGTTGTGATCTGCGGTGTATTTCAACCGTTTACCCCTTTAACATCAGGGAAAGCCGTTTCCCACAAAACACGCCGATCATGCAGCATACGAAACTGAGCGCGATATAGATACCGCCCCACAGATACGATTTTTGTTCCAGAAGATGATACGCCTCTAACGAAAAGGTGGAAAATGTTGTAAAACCGCCGCATACACCGGTTTTCCAGAATAAGACTGTATTCGGAGATACCGTTTCATCATGACTGACAACTCCGGTAATGAATCCAATCAGTACTGCCCCGATGATATTTGTCACAAATGTCTGTAATGGGAAAGCAGATTTGACCGGTATCAGACTGATCGCATATCTTCCCATGGTACCCAAAGCCCCGCCAAGAGCTACAAACAGAAAATTCATAGACACCTCGAAAATTTTTATCTGATGATAGGACATTTTTCTATATGACATAGATTTGTTTATACTATAGCATGTTTTTTTCCTTATTGCCATACTTACTTTGCGTCAAAAAATTTTCAAAAAAAATGGCGGGGAGGACGTTGTTATGTTAGAATAGTGAGAAAGAGGAAAAGCCCGAATCTGCGGGCGGAAAAAGAGGTCATTATGGGTGAGTCGATCGATCATGCCGCGCCGGTGCAGCGTTCCTTGGGGAGCCGCATGGCAAATCTGGAGCTGCTTCGCTGTGTGGCGATGATGATGGTGGTGGCGCTTCACTATCTGGGAAAGGGAAATCTGTTGGGGGATCTGACAGAGCCACACATGGGGACGACGGGATATGCGGCCTGGATCCTGGAGGCCTTCTGCATTGTGGCGGTCAATGTGTATATGCTGTTGAGCGGTTATTTTCTGTGTCTCTCCCGCTTTAAGCCAAGCAGGCTGCTGCGGCTGTATTTGCAGATCTGGATGTATTCGGCCTTGGTGGGGCTCTTCTCCGCCGCCGTGGGGCTCTGCCCCAGGGAGGAAGTGGATATCCACTATCTTCTGACGCTGATTTTTCCGGTGAGCATGGGGCATTACTGGTTTATGACGGCCTATGTGTTTCTGTACCTGCTCCTGCCCCTCGTCGGTATGGCGGTCAGGCGGATGAGCAGGCGGCAGATGCGGCTGGTTCTGGGGCTTCTGCTCTTTACCTTCTGTATGCTCAAGACCGTTCTGCCCGTCCGGCTGGAGACGGACGGACAGGGGTATGACGTGATCTGGTATCTGTGCGTTTTCTGTACCGCAGCGTATTTTCGGCGGTTCGGCTCGGGCTTTTTGGAGCGCAGAGGAGCCGGCGTCTGTCTCTACCTGGCGGGATGTGCGGGAGCCTTTGGAGAGCTTATGCTGCTTCGGGGATATTATCTGAAAACGGGCGGCCTGGGACGGATCATGAAGGTGTCAATGGAATACAATCATCTGTTTCCGTTTCTGGCGGCGGTGGGACTGTTCGCCGCGTTTCTGCGGCTGAGAGTGTCCGGGCGTCCGGAAGGGATCGTCAACCGGATCGGCCCGTGCACGCTGGGTGTCTACCTGCTCCATGAAAATCTGGGGCTGCGCTACCGGTGGCAGGAGTGGTTTGGCGCCGGAGCGGGCGGGATGTCCGTGGCAGGACTCCTCTGGCACACCGTTCTGGCGGTGGCCGTGATGTTTTTCCTGGGGGTGCTTGCGGAGATGGCCAGGGAGACGCTTGTGCGGCGGCTCCACAGGGGGCTGCTCTGCTGGAAGCCCTACCGCAAAGCGGCGGACAAGGTAAAAGCGGCAGACGAGCTCTTTCGGGAAAATAATGCAACAGATGTTATTAAACAAGGCGTTATTAAATAGCGGGAAAGTGGAGAAAACGTGAAAAAGAGCAATTTAAAAACGGGCGATTGGGAAACGCATGATTGGAAAACGGGTGTTTTGAAAAGAGGGACAGACTCCCGCTCCCGGTGGCAAAAAGGATGGGAAGTTGCCGCACTCCTTTTTCTGCTCCTGTATCCCATGCGACATATCGGCTGGGGCCTGGATCTCTGGGACACGGGCTACAATTATGCCAATTTTCAATATATGGGGTTGGAGCACATGGATCCCATGTGGCTGTACTCTACCTATCTGGCAAATGTGGCGGGGCATTTTTTGACGCTTCTGCCCTTTGGGGGGACGCTTAAGGGAATGAATTTCTACACCGGACTGTTTGTCAGCGCCCTGGCGGCAGGCGGGTATCTGTTTGCCACGAGACGGCTTCGGATCCCGGGATGGATCGCGTTCCTGGGAGAACTGGCGGCTGTCAGCATGTGCTGGTGCCCTACCGCGAAGCTGTACGACTATCTGACGTACCTTTTGCTGACGGCTTGTGTGATCCTGTTGTATGAGGGTCTGACAAAGGAGAAAAAGGGCTGCCTGTACGCGGCCGGCATCTGCCTGGGGAGCAATGTGCTGACACGCTTTTCCAATCTGCCGGAGGCGGGGCTGATCGTGGCGGTGTGGGCCTACGGCGCGATGGAATGGCTGGAGGACAGACGGAAAGGCGCTGAAAGGAATGGCGATGAGGGCGCCGGAAAAAGCATCGGAAAGGATGCCGGAGAGAAGGCCAGAAAAAGCATCGGAAGGGTTGCCGGAAGAAATGGCGGAAAGACACTGCGCCGTACCCTTTGGTGTCTGGGCGGTTATCTGAGCGCCCTTCTGGTATTTT
>CANRLX010000060.1 GCA_947631615.1 uncultured Acetatifactor sp. | reverse complement strand
CCCGCTTTCCCGCAGAGGGCTTTCATCTCCGCCCAGATCTGCCGCCTGTTCAGGCTTTTTCCGCTTCCGGTGAGAAAGATCTCTCCGGAGGCGGTCTTTTGTTTTCGGGCGTACTGCAGAAGCTTCCGGCAGAGCTTTCCGGGAATCAGGATCGTCCGCACCTTCCCTTTCAGAAAGATATCCGCGCGGCCCGCTTTCGCCGCCTCCACGGTGAGATACTTTACCTCCGAGACACGGATGCCCGTGCCGCAGATGGCCTCCAAAAGCAGCGCCAGCCGTGGCTTGTCCTGTGCGGCTGCCACCAGGCGTTCATACTCCCCCCGGGTCAGCTCCCGGGACGGATCCCGAAACGCCCGCTTCTGGAGCCGCAGGGACTTCACCCGACAGTCCTCCCAGCCCAGAAACCGAAACAGGGCGTTTACTGCCGCCACCATGGAGTTGACGGTTACTGGCGCATAGCCCCGGGCGAGGAGCTCGTCCCGCCAGGCGGCCGCGGACTCTTTTGTGACGGGCGCGCCGTCCATGTGGGCGGCAAATCCCGCCGTGTCCCGAAGATATTTTTCTACCGTCCCCGTACTTTTCTCCTCCCGCCGCAGATAAGCGGCAAACCTCTGCAAAGCTTCCTGTGTGATCACATTTTCCATAACTGCCTCCTGTAACAATAGAGTTTTTCTCTATTTTACAGGGAACGGAGATGAATCGGGCTACAGGAGGCAAAACCAGCCGGCTATATTACCTGATGGATCTCGTACCAAAAATAATACAGAGAGCCGGCCAGCTTTCCCGCCGCCATCGCAAGCACCGCCAGTCCGATCCCGTGGCGGAAGGAGATGCGCCTGGAAAAGATCGGGATGCTGTCCAGCATCTCCGCGATGGCAAGCGCGAGACACCCGATAAACATACCACTGAATACGCCAAACACCGCCTGGAACAGAGTCCCCAGCGCCAGCCAAAGCTCTGTGCAGCGGGGAAAATGCCCCTGGAGAAAGGCCGCCGCCTGACAGTACGGGAAAAAAACGCTCAGCAGACACCCCGCCAGCGTGCCGAAGATCACCATTTCTTCATACAGAAATATTCTGTCTGCCGTATGCGTCTTGCCGGCAAAACGGGGCACCAGCCCGACCGCCACCAGCACGGTGAACACCCCCGCCGCGGACAACAGTCCGTAGCTTGCTCCTGCGACCGCCAGACCAATCCCCCGAAATATCATACCCTTGGCTCCCCTCTCTTCGACAGAATGACGGCGATGAAGCCGCCGTTTTTCATAGTTTTTCATAGTCTTTCCGGAGACTGCCAAAATATGCGCGGTTTTCTTTATCTTCTTTTTTTCTTTTTCTTCTTTTATTCCTCGTTCCAAAATTCCGTAAAGCTGATATTCAAATCCACATTCCCCTTGATGCCGCTTACCTGGCCTGAAGCGCTGTACTGCCAGATATCGTAAGCGTAGGGATAGTACAGCTGGTCGCTGTAGGAGGCGAACCACTTGTCATACCCTTCAAAGGTGGCCAGATCGATCATAAGGGCTCCCATCTCCATATTGTGGTAGATCATGGGTTTGTAGCCCGCGTTTTCAATGATCTGGCAAAACTGCAGCACCAGATTCGTGCGCTCCTCCAGGGAGAGCTGATTCATCCGTCCGGTGTCGGAGGCCGTCTTTTCCACATCGATGACGACAGGGCCGTCGATCTCATAGGGGGCGAGCTGCTCCAGCACGAGATCGGCCTCCTCCTGGATCTCCTCCGGCGTGACGGCCTGGGTAAACACATAGACGCCCACATGGATGCCGGCGGCGAGGGCTCCCTCGATATTTTGCCTGTAGTACTCATCCTCCACCAGCTTGCCGCTGCCGTAGCCCCGATAGACGGTGCGGATCATAGCGAACTCCACGCCGTCCGCCGCCACCTGCTGCCAGTCGATCTTTCCCTGATGCTGGGACACATCGATGCCCTTGTGGGAGACCACCTGATCCCCCTCCAGGTACTGAAACTCTCCGGACTCCAAAACCTGCAGGTTCTCCTGGACGAGGCTGTTGTGCTCCAGATCGTCGCGGATCGGCACGAAATGGAAGGTGCCGTTACTCACCAGCACGAGCTCATCCGGATAGTAGGGCCGCAGGGTCTCCACCATGGTGCCGCCCTCCTCCAGGCTGGCGCGGATCCCGCCCAGGATCTCGTCCTCCTTCGCCTGGACCGCCTGCTCCTTCTCCTCCTGGGCCGCCTGATCCGCGGCCTTGAGCTGTTCGTCCAGATCCTCCTGGGAGTAAAGGACCCCCACGTTGAACTGGGCCGCCACGTCCGCGTTGGTCACCATCTCCGTGGCGTTTTTGGTGATGGCCTCGTCGATCCACACGTACAGACCGGTCCCCAGCGCGATCACCAGGACCGCCACCGCCAGATATCCCAGCATTGCCAGCACATAGCGGAGCTTGCCCGGCTTCTTTCTGCCCAGGCGGTTCTCCTCCCGCCGCTTCGCATAAACGGGTTCCCCCGTACTCCTTTGTCCGTTCCTTCCGACACTCTTCCAATCGTTGTTCATATGCTCTCCTATCCGTATGCAGTCCTAACATTTCCTCTACCATTGTATCGGAAAAAAGAACGGAAAAAAAGTGGATTTTCATATTTTTATAATTTTTTTAGTTTGTTGGAAGCGTCTGGAAATTCAGGGGAGCGCCGCCTGCTCCCGCAGCCTGAGCAGGATCTTTTTCTCCAGCCGGCTCACCTGCACCTGGCTGATCCCCATTCGGGAGGCGACCTCCACCTGGGTCTTGTTCTGGAAATAGCGCAGATAGATCAGCTCCCGCTCTCCGGCCTCCAGGCTGTCCAAAAGCTGCGACAGGAGCATACGGTCCAAAAGCTTCTCCTTCTCACGGTCCGTACAGTCGCCCGCCGCGCTCACGCGGCTCCCCACACAGCCGTTCTCCCCCCGGACCACACGGTCCACCAGATACATCTCGCTCCCGTCCTCCTGATAGACCGCGCTGTAGAGGGATTCCACCTCTATGGACGCCTCCATCGCCAGGACGATCTCCTCTCGGGAAAGCCTCGTCTCGTCGGCGATCTCCTGAAGCGTCGGCTCCCTCTCCAGGGACGTCTGCAGCTTCTGCCTGGCCGTCTTCACCCGTACCCCGTTCTCCTTGATCGTGCGCGACACCTTGACCATGCCGTCGTCCCGCAGAAAGCGCTTGATCTCTCCGGTAATCATGGGCACCGCGTAGGTGGAAAATTTCAGCCCCAGCGTCAGATCAAACTTGTCGATGGCCTTGATCAGACCGATGACCCCGATCTGAAAGAGATCCTCCGTGTCATATCCCCGTCCGGCAAATCTTCTCACAATGTGGTGCACCAGCCCCAGGTTTTTCTCGATCAGTACCTCTCTTGCCTCCTTATCCCCCGCCTGCGACCTTTCGATCAGCACCGACACCTCTTCCATAGGCTACTCCTCACTGTCGATCCAGGCTCCGGCGTCCATCTTTTTCTGCATACGGACGATAGTTCCCTGCCCCGGGGAGCTCTGCACGTCCAGATCGTCCATGAAAGCCTCCATGAAAGCGAAGCCCATGCCGGACCGCTCCAGCTCCGGTCTCGTGGTAAAGAGCGGCTCCATCGCCCGCTCGATATTCTCAATGCCCTTTCCCTGGTCGGAGACCTCGATATGTAAAATGCCGCCCTCCAGCAGGCAGCGCACCCGCACCTTTCCCGGATGGATCTCCAGGCAGGCCGGCTTCCTCTCCCCGTGCCGCCCGTAGCCGTAGAAATTCTCATATCCGTGGATGATCGCGTTGGTCACCGCCTCGGAGACAGCCGTCTTAATGTCGGAGATCTCCTCCAGCGTGGGATTTAGGGGCGACACAAAGGCCGCCACCGCCACCCTGGCAAAGCTCTCGTTGTTCGATACCGCGTCAAAAACGATCTCCATTTCGTTCTTTTCCTGTTCCGTCATCATAGCCTTTTCCTCATTTCCGTGCATCTCTTTCGCACTGTTTGCTTTTTTATTCCACAACTTCCACGATCCTGGATATGCCGGACAGCTTTAGGATCCTTTGGATCTGCCTGTCCGCATGAATGGCATACACTCTCCCGCCAAAGCAGGATATCTTCCGGTAGCGTCCCATGATGATGCCGATCCCCGAGGAATCCATGAATTTGGTGTTCTCAAAATCAAACACCACATGCTGCACCCGATCCTGCAGAAGCAGCCGGTCCGCGTTTGCGCTGATATAAGCCGCTCTGTGATGATCCACCTCCTCCGGAAGCCTGACCATCAGACAGTTGTCAATAATCTGAAATTCTTCCATACCCTATCTCCTCCTTCCCGCACGCTCTCACCCGACGGTATCACGCTGCTCTTTGGCACAAAAAAAGAGAACCTGCGGTTTCTTCCGCAAATCCTCTTCTTTCGTGCCTCTGTTTTCTTTTTCTCTTTCGCTCACTTAGCTCCGGCTATTGTCCGGTTTCCATATCTTTCTTAAATTCCTGGGCCTTTCGCGCTCTGTCCGAGTTCGGGAACCGTTCGATCAGCTCGTCGTAGACGGCGTTTGCGTTCTCCTTGTCATCCAGCCTGCGGTAGGTATTTCCCAGATAGTAGAGCGCGTCCACATTGTCCTTGTCATAGTAGACCGCCTTGGTAAACTGCTCCAGCGCCGCCTGGTAATCCGTCTCGTCGTAGTAGAGCCGGTAGCCCTCGCTGTAATATTCCTTGGAGAGGTTGGGGCCGATGATCCCCAGAAGCGTGTTGTACAAGTTCTGGAAGGACTCCGAGGTCTCCTCCAGGTTCACGCTCCCCGCGATCTGCTCCAGGTTCTCCGCCGTCTTTTCCACGTCCTCGTCCTCCAGGTAAGCCGCTGCCGCCGCAAGCAGGCTGTCCATGCTGCTCAGCGTCCCGTCGGTGCCCGCGTAGTTTTCCAGCTCCTGCGTCTTATCCTCCAGCTCCTTCTGCAGGCCGTCCATCGCAGTCTCCATCTCCTGGACCTTCAACGTCCTCTCGTCCAGCTGCTCCCCCAGCTCTCGGATCTGCTGGTCGCTCTCGCTCCGGACGCTTGCCACCCGGGAGGGCACCACCAGAAAATACATAGCCGCCAGACCGATCAAAAGGCCGATACCTATATTCACCAGGGTGGACACGCCGTTTTTTTGCTCCTTCACATTCAAAGGCTGGATGATCACCTCATTGTCGCTCTGGTAGCGGAGCGTCTCCTCCTTCCTCCGCTTTGCGGCCGGCTGCTTCGGGTTCTCCTCCGGTGTGAGCATCATCTCCACTTCCTTCAGATAGCGGAGCGCACGGGTATTGTTCCGGTCGACCTCCAGGCATTTATTCAACTCCTTCCTGGCCCGCTCCCACTGCTCGCTGTCCATGTAGAGGAGCGCCAGAAGCTGGTGCGCCTGCACAAACTTGGGGTTCATGGACAACACCTTTTTCAGCTGAATGATCGCCAGGTCCTTGCTGCCCTGCTCGCAGTAGGCGTATGCCTGGTTATATTTTTTGATGGTCTGGTTGATGGAGTCCAGGCGGGACGCGCTTGCCTGGATCATGTCGATATAGTCGTCCGCGATATTCTTGTCCGGCCGGAGGTTCTTGCTGATCACCCACTCGCTCAGAGCCGCCACCGTCTCCCCCATCTCAAAATACACCAGTCCCAGGAGGTTCCTCGCCTCGATATGGTTCTTGTTGAATTTCAAACTCTGCCGCAGACTGTTCACCGCGCCCGAGAGATCCCTCACGCCCGCTTTCTCCAGACCATCGTTGTAAAAACGGTTGGAGACGATCATGATCTTCTTGTAGAGAGATACATCTGCCCCGCAGGCGGTACAGAAGTCATGTTCCGACAACTGGCAGCCGCAATGATAACAAAACATATCCTTTCCTCCTACTCGGCGCTCTCCTGTTCTTCCGATTCCTTTATCATCTTGACCAAAAGATCCGCCATATCCGTCAGATCCTGGTTGTAGATCGCATCCTCCGCGCCCTCCACCTCAAGGCTGGGATGAAATTTCTTCAGTTCCTCTTCAAAATTGATCATGCTCCAAAAACTCCTTTATCTCACCAACCAGATACAGGCTTCCCGCCGCATAGATCCGGTCGCCCGAAAGCTGCTCGCCGCGCAGCGAAAGAAACCCCTCCACGGCGCTGTCATATATTGTAGAATCCGCCCTGTTCCCAAGGACGCTCGCAAGCTGTCTGCCGGAGACGCTCCTGCCGGTCTTGAGCCGGACCGCCGCGATCTTCGCAAACAGTCCCGACGCGGTGATCAGCTCCGCCATATGCGCATAGTCCTTGTCGGACACCACGCCAAAGAGCAGAAGCCTCCTGCCGGCCACGCCGTCCGCGCGCACCGTCTCCAGAAATGCGCGGATGCCGTCCCCGTTGTGGGCTCCGTCCACATACACGTCGGGGAGGATCTCCTCCATCCTGCCCGCCCAGCGGCAGGCCCCAACCCCCTCCCGTATCTGCCCGGGAGCGGCCGAGCGCCCCAGGAGGACCTCTGCCGCGCGCACCGCCAGCGAGGCGTTCTCCACCTGGTATCTGGCGGATGTATGCAGACATAAGCTAATATAACCATAATACCTACTAAACAGGCAAAAATCAATGCTTTTATTTTTAAATTCCAAGAATTTATAGTCTCTCTTCGACACGGGGTACAATTTTGCGCCAATTTCTTTCCCCCTTCGCAGAAGCACCGGCCCCGCCTCCCCCTCGTCGGCGTACACACAGGGCACTCCCGCCCGCAGGATGCCCGCCTTCTCCACGGCGATCTGCGCGACGGTGTCCCCCAGATACTCCACGTGATCCAGCCCGATCCTGGTGATGACGCAGAGCTTCTTTCCGCCCACGGCGTTGGTGGCGTCCAGCCTTCCCCCGAGTCCGGTCTCCAAAATACAGTAGTCCGTCCCCGCCTCGGAAAAGAGAAGCATCGCCATAAAGAACAGATATTCAAAGAAGGTGGGGTGATATCCCCCTCCCCCTTCCAGCGCCTCCCAGTCCAGGCTCTCATACACCCGAAGAAACGCTTCGAGGAACTTTTCCCGGGAGACCATCTGCCCGCGGATCACAAAGCGCTCCCTGATGTCTACCAGATGGGGGGACGTGAACACACAGACGCTCTTTCCCGCCGCCTCCAGGATGGAGCGCAGATAGGCGCAAACGGAGCCCTTACCGTTTGTGCCTGCCACGTGGATCACACAGAGCCCGCCGTCGGGATCCCCCAGCGCGTGAAGATGCGCTCGGGTCTCCTCCAGGGAATGTTTGGAGGTAAACCGGGGCGTATCGTTTAAGTAATCCACCGCCTCCTCAAACGTCACAATGTCTCGTTTTTTCATTTCCGTCCTACTTTAGCTGGGCGAGCCTGGTTCTCACCTGCTCCATCATCTGCTCGTACTTCGCCAGCTTCTCCCTCTCCTCGTTGACCTTTGCCTCCGGCGCCTTGGAAAGAAAACGCTCGTTATTTAACATGCCGTTGACCCGGGCAAGCTCGCTCTCCAGCCGCTTTTCCTCCTTGGTCAGGCGCTCGATCTCCTGGGCAATGTCCACCAGCTCCGCAAAGGGAATATAGAGCGTCGCCCCCGGGATCACCACCGAGACCGCGTCCTGGGCAATGCCGGACTTGTCCTTCTGCATCGTCACATCGCTGGCATACGCCAGGGTCGCAAAGAACAGTCGGCCCTCCTCAAAGATCCGCAGGATCTCCTCGTCCCCGCTGACCACATAGACGCCCGCCTTGCGGCTCGGCGCCACGTTCCTCTCCGCGCGGATATTCCGGATGCCCCGCACCGCCTCCTTGATGGTCTCGATCGCCTTCTCCTCTCTGGGGAAGTTTCTCTCCTCCATGTACACCGGCCAGCTGCTGATCATGATGGACTCCTCCTCGCTCTGCAGAGAGCAGAAGATCTCCTCGGTGATAAAGGGCATGTACGGGTGCAGGAGCTTGAGCGCGTCGATCAGCACCGTCTTTAACGTCCAGAGCGCCGCGTTTCTGCTGACGGAATCGTCGGAGCTGTAGAGCCTGGGCTTCACCATCTCGATATACCAGTCGCAAAACTCATCCCAGATGAAATCGTAGACCTTCTGCACCGCGATGCCAAGCTCGAAATTTTCCATGTTGTCGGTGACGTCCTTCACCAGCGTGTTCAGCTTGGAGAGGATCCATTGATCCACCGGCTGAAGCTCTCCGGCCCCGGGGGCGGTCACCTCCCCCTGATCCTTCTGTGCGGCCTGCTCCATGTTCATTAAGATAAAGCGGGACGCGTTCCAGACCTTGTTGGCAAAGTTGCGGCTGTTCTCCACTCTCTCATAATAAAAGCGCATATCGTTTCCGGGGGCGTTTCCGGTGATCAGCGTCAGGCGCAGAGCGTCCGCGCCGTACTGATCGATGATCTCCAGCGGGTCGATGCCGTTGCCCAGGGACTTGGACATCTTGCGCCCCTGGCTGTCCCTGACCAGACCGTGGAAAAGCACCGTCTTAAAGGGCTTCTCCCCCATCTGCTCATAGCCGGAGAAGATCATGCGGATGACCCAGAAGAAGATAATGTCGTAGCCGGTCACCAGCACGTCCGTGGGATAGAAGTACTTCAGATCCTCCGTCTGCTCCGGCCATCCCAGGGTCTCAAAGGGCCACAGGGCCGAGGAAAACCAGGTGTCCAGCGTGTCGGGATCCTGGGTGAAATGCGTCCCGCCGCACTTGGGGCACACATGGGGCTCCTCCTTCGCCACGACCACCTCCTTACAGTCGTCGCAGTAGTAAGCGGGGATCCTGTGCCCCCACCAGAGCTGGCGGCTGATGCACCAGTCGCGGATGTTGTCCGTCCAGTTGAAATAGGTCTTCTCCATGCGCTCGGGGATCAGCCGGATCTCCCCGTTTTTCACCGCTTCCCTGGCGGGCTTGATCAGCTCGTCCATCCGCACGAACCACTGTTCCTTCACCAAAGGCTCGATGGTAGTCTTGCAGCGGTCATGGGTCCCCACGTTGTGGACATGGTCCTCGATCTTCACCAAAAGCCCTTCCCGATCCAGCTCCTCCACAATGGCTTTCCTCGCCTCATAGCGGTCCATCCCCGCGTATTTGCCGCCGTTTTCGTTGATGGTGGCGTCGTCGTTCATCATATTGATCACGGGCAGATTATGGCGCTTGCCCACCTCAAAGTCGTTAGGGTCGTGAGCCGGAGTGATCTTCACCACGCCGGTCCCAAACTCCCGATCCACATAGGTGTCCGTCACAATGGGGATCACCCGATTCACAATGGGCAAAAGCACCTTCCTGCCGATCAGATGCTGGTAGCGCTCATCCTCGGGATGGATCGCCACCGCGGTGTCCCCCAGCATGGTCTCCGGACGGGTGGTGGCAAAAGTCAGAAACTCCGTGTCGCTGGGCTTTCCGTCCTCCCCGATCAGAGGATATTTGATGTGCCAGAAATGCCCTGCCTGCTCCTGGTATTCCACCTCCGCGTCGGAAATGGAGGTATTGCACACGGGGCACCAGTTGATGATGCGGGCCCCCTTGTAGATATAGCCCTTCTGGTGCATCTTCACAAACACTTCCGTGACCGCCTTATTGCAGCCCTCGTCCATGGTGAAGCGCTCCCTGTCCCAGTCGCAGGAGGAGCCCAGCTTCTTGAGCTGGCCGATGATGCGCCCGCCGTACTCCTTCTTCCAGTCCCAGGCCCTCTCCAGGAATTTTTCGCGTCCCAGGTCGTGCTTGTCTACGCCCTCCTCCTTCAGCTTCTCGATGATCCGCACCTCCGTGGCGATGCTGGCGTGGTCCGTGCCGGGCTGCCAGAGGGCGTTGTAGCCCTGCATCCTCTTAAACCGAATGAGGATGTCCTGCATGGTGTTGTCCAGAGCGTGCCCCATGTGGAGCTGCCCCGTGATGTTGGGGGGCGGGATCACGATGGTAAAGGGTTTTTTGGAGTGATCCACCTCCGCGTGAAAATATTTTTTGTCCAGCCATTTCTGGTACAGTCTGTCCTCTATGCCCTTGGGGTCATAGGTCTTTGCCAGTTCCCTGCTCATAATGCGCTCCTCTCCGTTTCGTAACGTGTGTTATTTTCTCAGTCGGCCCGCGGCTCACAGACGCAAAACCGTCATAATAAAACGCCCCCTGCGGAATCTCTCCGCAAAGGGCGTCAAAAACGCGGTACCACCTTTGTTCGCAGCAAACGCTGCCTCATTCCTCCCGATAACGCTGGGTTCGCGGGAAAGCCTACTTGCATGAATAACAGTCGTTTTGAAACGATCGTTCCTCCCATGCCCTTCAGCCATCCGGCTCGGAAGCCACCTTCCGCAGCACTCCCTAAGAACGTCTCCCAGCATCCGGCGTTCCTCTCTGGTAGGGGCGGCCTGCGTACTCCTCTTCGTCACGGCCTTATTTTACCTCACTGATAACTATAGTAGTATACCCCTGCCGTCTTTGTCAAGTTTTTTTTGCGCGGCGCACATCAAAGGCCAATCAATTACGCCCTCCTGCCGGAAATCCCGGAAGGAGGGCGTATCAACCACATATGTGCGCATTTAAGCATTGAATAGAATGTTTTTTATCTGTTTGTCTTTACTCTCTTTGCACATACATAAGCGCCTGCCAGGCAGATCACTGCCATGCCGCCTGCAAGAGGAAGCGTCTCACCGGTCTTAGGAGAAGCAGGGTTCTGGGAATCCTCGCTATCGGAATCACCGTCATCTCCGTCGTCGGTACCGGCCTTCTGCAGCTCAACCTCAGCGATGACAACAGGAGAGAAGCTGGTGAACTCAACATTCAGAGCATCACCGTCTACCGTGGCTGCAAGAGCCTCCCAGGTGCCGTCATCCTTCAAATGCAGAACAACGTAATTCTTGTCCTTGTTCAGGCCCTGTACAGGGATCGGTACGATTACGGACTTAGCGCCAGCAGGAATCGTTGCGTTTATCTCTACGGCTGCAAGTACATTGACGCTCTTGATCTCCTGGTTCTCCGGAAGCTTATAGGTGCTGCCAGCACTCTTTATGTAAGCCTCTACCTTGGTCTTCTGCTGTGCTGCAGGAGCGTTATAGAAGCTCTTAACGGTGTTGACATCCTTCTCAGCCACTGTCTCGATGCTAACCTCTACCTTTGCACCGTTGTCTGCGGTAACCTCTTTCGTTCCGGTCTCCACCTTTGCTGCCATCGTCGTAGGGGTAACAGCCTCTCCGCTGTTGCCGGTGCCGGTGGTGCCAGCATCGCCAGGAGTTTCGTCTCCGCTGCCGGTGGATCCAGCATCGCCAGGGGTTTCGTCTCCGCTGGCCGCAGCTACCAGGGAAGCTCCCTCAGGAGCCATCAGAGTCGTGCCCACGGACAGGCCGAGAGCAAGGCTCAAGGTAAGTACACATACTAATTTTTTCATGAAATACTCCTTTCCTCTGCACATGTGGTTATGCAAATACGCGTATAGTGTACCCCCCCGCAAAGGAATTGTCAAGTATTTTTCTAAAAATGACAAAAACTGGAAAAATCATAGGAAACTTAAAATTGTGAGGGATCTTTTCCGTTCAGCAGCACGGCCTGAACCAGATATCTCTTGTTGCCCTGGTTCGCGATGCAGGTGGAAAGGGTGAGGATCCGATCCTCCGTGGTGACCTCCACTCCCTCGCGGTAATGATCCGCAGCTCCCTGATAGGATTTGATATCCTCCAGAAACTCTCTATACACCGCCTCATCCGTAAAATCATAGCTCAACAGGATGTGAGCGTTACTGTACTGGTGCGCCGCAAAGATCTCGTAGACATAGAGCTGCTCCGGCGTGTAGACATACACATAGGGATGCTCCTCAAAATATCCGCCGTCCTCAAATTTGTGCAGCCCCGCAAACATGGAGCCGTTTTTCATGTTATGTCCGTAAATCACCGTGTTGGGATCCGAGAAATCCTTGGTGTTGTAATTCTCCGTGTAGATACAGCCCGGATAGCCCTTGCTTCCGTCCAGGTTGTAGTTTAAATAATAGGTGTTATCTTCTGGGTGCTGCAAAACGGGATAGTCGATCATCGTATCCGGTATGTAGATCCACGCGTAGATGTCCGGATTGGTCTCCTCCTGCAGCGCGGCAAAGTCCACCTCCTTCTCCGGAATGGGTACGCCCGCGTCGGTCAGCACCTGTATGGGATCCTGCGGCTGTGGCGGCTGTGTGCTCTCCGGCTGCGGCGGCTCAACGATGGCCTGGGTCTTCAACTCTTCCATCTGCTCCTGCGCCTTCTCCTGCCGGTAAGCCTTGGAGATGGCGATGCCTCCGCACACCAGCGCAATCAGGACCAGCACGATCACTCCCGCCATCCAAATGCTGGGATGGAAGGGCCTGCCCTCCGGCTTGGCCTGCTGTCCCGTCTGCTCTGTCTGGGCCTGCTGCCCTGTCTGCTCTGGCTGGGCCTGCTGTCCTGCCTGCTCTGTCTGGGCCTGCTGCCCTGTCTGCTCTGTCTGGGCCTGCTGTCCTGTCTGCTCTGCTTGAGCCTGCTGTCCCGTCTGGGTCTGTTTCTCCTGTTCTTCCATTGGTCTCACTCCCTGTCTGTTTTATTACGAAACATTATAAAATATTCTCTCCCCGATTGCAAGTCCGTCATGGACGCGCGCCGGATGCCCCGCTTTTTCAGGGCTCCATCCTTTTCCCGGGCTTTCTTGGGATGACAATGCCCTCCCGACCATGAGTGAACGGGAGGGCACTGCAACCACATGTAGAGAAATCAAATTGTCTTATTTGTTATGGTTTTCTTTTCTGAGGCATACATAAGCGCCTGCCAGGCAGATCACTGCAAGAGTTCCCGCAACGGGGATCGTCTCACCGGTCTTGGGGGAAGCTGCCGGTGCGGAAGTGGTGCTTGCCGCATCGTTAGACTCCTCGCTGGACTCCTCTTCGGACTCTTCCTCGTCGCCATTTTCCTCAGGCTCCGCTTCACCGCTCTTCACAATGACAAAGTTTGAGAAGTTATCTACTTTGATTGTTACAAAGCCGGAGCCGACGGTAGCGTCAACGTTGTCGTACCATACGCCGTCATGCAGATGAAGCACCGTGTACTTTGCGTTTGCGTCATAGTTGAAGTTGGAAAGCACTACGGTCACTTCGTACTTAGCCCCCTCCACACTGGTATCGGCAGATACATCAAAGCCGCCTACTACCTGGGGATTGGACAGCGTGGTCAGGCTGGCAGCCTTCTCCTGTGCATCCAACAAAGCCGCGTTGTCAACTGCCTTGACCGTGTAGTCAATTTTCTGAGAGTTCCCATTGACAACCGCCACTCCACCTCTATAACCAGCAGGTTGTACCGCGATAACAGCACTGTTCGCTGCCACATATGCGTCTACCTGCTCCTGGGTCTTGCTGTCCACCTCGGCGGTAACACTGTTTCCAGTGGGAGCGCTCGTCTGGGGGGTAGCTACGCTTCCCGTGCTGGGGCTTGCTGCAAAAGCAGTCATACCCAGGGTCAGGGACAATGCCAGCCCGAAAGCCAGCACACTAGATAATTTTTTCATTTTTAAATCTCCTTTCCTCATAAACATGTGGTTATATCAAGCCAAAAACGGCTCAATACCAAAGCCTTTCTTTATCCCGCCTCATAATATATCTGCAGGATCAACTCGTACAACGCCTGGGGATCCGCGTAAAACTGTTCATAATCGGCCCGGTAGCGCTCCCCTTGCAGCGTGTACATTTCTGCCTCGTCAAAGCGGTATCGCCCGATCTGGCTCGCCAGATAGGCCACCTGATCCACGGTGAGATCCGTGACATACCATCGGCTCAGATTGCGATAACAGCGGATCGGGAACCAAAGATCCCTGTCGGCAGCTTTCGCCGCGGCCTCCAGAAACGCCGTGAGGTACTGCTTCTGCCGCTCCAGGCGGCCCACCGCGCTCTCCGGCACGTCCACGTCCCGAATCCTCAGATAATAGTAAGCCTCGTCCCCGTTCATGTGCATGGGGACGCCCTCTCGGATGTCAATGCCCCACGCCTCATCCACGATGGTCTCTAAGGGCGTGATGTCCACGCCTCCCACCGCGTTGTTCAGCTGATAGATCACTCCCATGTTGACGGCGAAGTAACCGTGGATGGGGAGCCCGTAAAAGAGTTCCGAAACCGCCCTGACGCTCCGCTCACAGCTAAGCTCGGCGCCGTCCCCATAGCCGTGCTGCAGGGTGATCTGGCCGGGAGCACGGATCATAAATTCACCGTTTTCATCGTAGTAGTCAATGTCCGCCATCGTATCCCTGGGAATACTGATGATCGATATCCTGCCGCTGTGGGGATCCAGCGCGACCAGAAACATACCGTCCGCCTGTCCTCCGTCAATCCCGCTCTCCGAGGGCTGCACCTCCTCATTTTTGTCAATTCCCATCAGAAGGAAGGTAAGCATGTCCTCTCGGTAACGGTAGGAGGTCCCCTGCCAGGTCACCTCTTTGGGCCAGGCCGCCTCCTCCCCGGACAGGGCATGGGGCGTCTGCCCCGCGCTTTCTCCCGAACGATAAAGGCGGTATCTTCCCGCCATCAGGAAAAAGACGACCGCGGACAGTAAAAAAAACAGGACGAGTGCCAAAACCTGGAATACCCTTTTCAGGATCCTTTTTATCTTCACACTCTGCCCTCCCATTTTCTTTCTCTATTTTACCCCCCCCTAACTAAATGTCAAGTCTTTTTGTAAAATTTGTTATTTTTTTGCAACTGGTCTGGTAAAAAAGTTTTGTTTTGGCACTTTCTATCAAACCAGTTTTTCTATACACTATCTGTAATAATTTACAGCGCTATAAATTGCAAAATTGGAAATTTGGAGGTATAATAATAATGCAGGGAAAATCAGAACGAAAGAAAAGCTATGGGCTGTTAATCGCAGGCGCGGTCCTTCTGACCGCCAGCCTTCTCTTTGCCGTATGGGCGTACCGCACCAGCTATGCGCACTCTGTCGCGCTGGGCAGTGAGCTTACGGCGCTCAGCTCACAGATCTCAGATGTGGAAACGGGCGCAGCAGCAGGCGACCTGGACGCCCTGAACGCACAAAAGGCCGCCCTCTCCGAGGAGAAGCTGGCCAATGAACGCCCCTATTCCTACGCCCTCACGGTGCTGTTTTTCAGCATCCTGCTGACGGCAAAGGGCATCCTGAACGCCACGGCAGGCGTTGCCCAGGAGGATCGGATGGACACCAAGCGCCTGGCCCAGGCGGGGCTTTTGGCGGCCCTCTGCTACATCGGCTTTGCCTTCTTCAAGATCGACATTCCGGTGGGCACTGAGAAGACGGCCTTCCACTTCGGCAATGTGTTCTGCGTGCTTGCCGCCCTCTTGCTGGGCGGTTACTGGGGCGGTCTCGCCGGCGCCATAGGCATGACCATCGGGGATCTGACGACCTCCTACGTGACCAGCGCTCCCAAGACCTTTCTGCTGAAGCTGCTGATCGGCCTGATCGTCGGGCTGGTCGCCCACAAGATCTTTCATCTGAGCCGCTCGCACTCCCCCAAGTATGTGACCGGAGTCACGGTCCTCGCCAGTCTGTGCGGCATGGCGTTCAACGTGGTTGCGGATCCACTGGTGGGTTATTTCTATAAGATGTATCTGCTGGGGGTACCTCAGGAGCTTGCGTCCACTCTGGCAAAGATCGGCACAGTCACGACCTTTGTCAACGCGGTGATCGCCGTCGTGGCGGCCTCCGTGTTTTACCTGGCGCTTCGCCCCGCTCTCCGAAAGGCCGGACTGTTCGTCCAGGTGACCCCCGAGAAGGAGACCATATGATCCCACGTTTGGCAATGATCAATGATATCGCAGGCGTCGGACACTGCTCTACGGCGGTGTCCCTGCCTGTCATCAGCGCAATGAAGGTACAGGTATGCCCTGTACCTACTTCTGTCTTATCCAACCATCTCGGTTTTCCCGCCTACTACTTTGACGACTATACCTCCCGCATGAGGGATTATCTGCAGGTCTGGAAAAATCTCGGCTTTACCTTTGACGGCCTCTACTGTGGTTTTCTGGGAAATTCCGAACAGATCCAAATCGTGGAAGAATTTTTGAATGAGTTTCAGCCGGAGCTTTTTCTGCTGGATCCGGTGCTGGGGGACAAGGGCCGACGTTACAGCACCATCCAAAAGGAGCACTGCGACGGCCTGAAGCGCCTTCTGCCCCACGCCAGCCTGATCACGCCCAACATTACGGAGGCATGCCTTTTGACGGGCACGCCTTACAAGGATGGATTCTGGGCGGACTATGAGCTGTATACCATCTGTGAAAAGCTGGCGAAGCTCTGCCGCGGCAGCATCGTGGTCACCGGCCTGTACGCGGAGGGACAATACCTCAACTACATCTGGCAGGACGGCGTCCGCACCTCCTGCAACGCGCCCAAAACCGGAGCCTCACGCCCCGGCACCGGCGATCTCTTCGCCTCCATTCTCGCCGCGGATCTGCTGAACCATGTGGATCTGCACCTCTCCGTGGAAAAGGCGACCAATTTCATTGCCAAGTGCACCGCCGCCACCGAGAAGGCGGGGATCCCCGTGGAGTACGGGGTGCAGTTTGAACCGTTTTTGGCGGATCTGATCCGCTGATCTCAAAGAAACCGGATCACCATATCCCCCATGGAGCACTCTGCCTCTATGGTTTTCGGGGCATGATTCTGGATCTTCTGCTTCTTGGAAAGGCCGCTGTATTCCTGTCCGCCGATAACTACCGATCCCATCTCGCTCTGGATCTCATAATTGTAATCCGTATCCTCCCCCTCAAGGGCAAGCTCGATATTTCCCATAGAACACTTTAGATCCGCCTCTCTGGCGATGTCTCCCGCAAAGCTCAGACTGCCCGCGGACACATCCGCCTCCAGCCGCTCCACCCGCACATCCGCGATCTCCACGGAACCGGCTCC
The DNA here is from genome assembly GCA_947631615.1 of uncultured Acetatifactor sp. Classification (GTDB taxonomy): domain Bacteria; phylum Bacillota; class Clostridia; order Lachnospirales; family Lachnospiraceae; genus Acetatifactor. Next base: position 2,095 of record CANRLX010000060.1, on the reverse strand, counting down.
CACTTCAAGCTCCATCTCCTCCGCGCTCAAAAAATCCCCGAAGATCTGTCCGGCCCCCACGGACACGGACGCCTCCCTCGCCGTCAGCCCGTCGAATACGATCTGTCCGGCTCCCAGATCCAGCTTGGCCTCATCCCAGGCGAAGTCCTTCGGAAGATAGAGGGTGATCCTGCTGTCCGTGAACTTGGTCAGATGTCCGGTGGAATGATTGAGGGCTTTGACGTGCAGCGTGTCCTGCTCCACGTAAGCCTGAAGGCTCTTGATGCTGCTCGCCTCGATGTAACAGCCGTCGTCCGGAGATTCCTCCAGGGTCAGTATGCAGGCCCCGACCTCAATATCCAGGCTCTGTAAGCCCTCCGGAACCTCCAGAGGCGTTTTCTCCAGATCGCCGCTGTGCACCTCGTGATCCTCGTGAAAGAACGCATGGTCCTCTATGTCATAGTCCACCTGATCTATCACATCCGCAATGCTCTCTCCCCACGCATCCAGCCTGGCGCTCCCCTCCCCGTGGGTGACGGAGTCTACAAGCTCCCACAGGCTCACGGCGCCGCCGTGGAACGTCTGGCCGGTCACCCCCAGGGCTACGCCCGCCGCAATCAGAATCAGGGCAATCACTGCACAATATTTCATAAATTTTCTCATCATCGTTTTCCGCATCCTTTCTCAACGGTCTCACGCCGTTTTTTTATCCGTCGCCCGGCGACAGCCGTATGGCCGCGCTACGCCTTCTTCCTCACGGGGAAGAAATGCCGCCAGAGCCTCTCCAGCCCATGAAAGACCGCCGGTGTGATGATTCCGGCCATAGCCACCGTCAGCATCAAAAACAGGATGCCAACGCCGCCGCAGATCAAGCCGCCTCCCAAGAGCATCATTCCGATCCAGGGCGAGTAATAGAGACTGCCAAATCCCAGTCCCAGAAACAGCAGCATCAGAAGGATCAGGACCACCGCCGCCACGCCAAAGCCCGCGATCAGGCCAAACCACCCCAGGATCAGGCCCGCCACGGTCCCCAGCGCGCTCAACGCCACTCCCAGGATGCCTCCCGCCACTCCCAAAAGCACCGGAGACGCCAGGATGCAGAGGATCACGATCAGGGCGATCCAGCCCGGGGACAGCTTCTTTTTCCCGCCTGCAGTCTCCCCCGCTGGAGAAGCAGACGCTTCGGAACAAGCATCCCCCCGATAGGTCCCCAGCTCTCGGCCTTTTACGGGCGATCTGTGATACTCCTCGGCCCCGTAGCCTGCGCCGTAGAGATCCCGCTTGATGTTCTCCGCCACCCGTGCGGGCGTCCCCAGAGCCTCGATGACCGCCTGCTCGTTCTCCGCGCCCGCATCGTCGAAATAATCGTTGTAATACTGCAGAGCCTCCTGCCGTTCTGTCAAAGAGATATTTTGTAAAAGGCTCTCCAGCTGCCTCATAAATTCCGCTCTATTCATTCTCCTTCGCTTCCTTTCCAAATAAAATCCTGCCCTCAAACAGCCCCGTGATCTTCTCCGCGTACTGCCGCCATTCGCTCTCATACAGATGGAGCTGGGCCCAGCCCCGTCCGGTCACCTTGTAGTAGCGCCGGTTTCTCCCCGCACACTCCATGTCGTAAACCTCCAGACACTCGTCCTTCTGCAGCCTGCGGAGCACGGGGTAGAGCGTGGACTCCGACAGCTCGATCACCTGCCGGACCTCCTGGGTAATCTTGTACCCGTATGTTCCCTCCGGCTCCTTGGACACCACCGCCAGTACGATCGCGTCCAAAAGCGCCGCTCCCGTATTAAACACCATACCATCGCACCTCTTTATGCAATATAATATTATATATCATATAATATATTGATACTACATACTATACACTATATAATATACGTTGTCAACACCTGTTGCAGCTTGTGGAGGACATATTTATCATTTTCGTCACTTTTCCCCTCCTTCCAAGTAAAAAAGGCAAGAAACGTTCGATTCCCGTTTTCTTGCCTTTTGACCTGTTAAAAAAATTTTTTTGTTTCAGGCTGATACTACATACTATACACGGGAGTTTGACAGCTTAACCACATAAAAAACCTTACAAAGCCTTTATTGGCTTCATTTTTTTGTCAAATTTTAA
>CANRLX010000059.1 GCA_947631615.1 uncultured Acetatifactor sp. | reverse complement strand
TATTATGCGGTAATTGACACCAATGTGTTTATATCTGCCTTGCTATCAAAAAACAGTGATGTTGCAACTGTAAAAGTAATGAGGGCAATTTTTGATGGTATAATTGTTCCTCTGTATCATAGTGAGATTTTGGTTGAGTATAACGAAGTGTTACACAGAGATAAGTTTCATTTTCAAGAAAAATCTATACAGATGGTGTTGACAGCGATTAAAAAGTTTGGAATAGAGGTTTTTCCACAGCCTTCAGGAGAAATTTTAGTTGATATGGATGATTTGATTTTTTATGAGGTAGCTATGGAAAAGCGGGATAATGATGCGTATTTAGTGACAGGAAATCAGAAACATTATCCAATCAGGGACTTTATTGTTACCCCGGCAGAGATGATGAAAATTATACAAGAAGGGAAAGACAATTTAAGTACTTTTTTATGAAGAGGAAGATTATTTATCTATCATGGCTCTGTAAAACAGAATCGGAAGAAATTTTACTTAAATATGTAGAGAAAGAGTATGACAGATAGGAGGCAGGCTTTGGATGGAAACAAGAACGGATAAAAATTGGACTGTATTAGATGGAAACGATCCGGCACCCTTTTTCATCGGTGTAAATAGCTATGGTGATGATATTCCTGATGAAAAGGCCCTTAGAGAGAGCCGGGAAAAGAATCGTGCGCTTGTGGCTTCGCTGGGAGAGGAATTTGAGGATTTACGGAATCTCTTGAAAGGGTAGAGCAAAGGATTGTAAGAGTGGTGACAGAAAAGCAGAACGCTTCCGGCTGAATACCGCGCCGGGAGCTTTCTGCTTTTCTGTTGGGTTGTCGATAATGGCATAATTTTTGCTTATTTCTTGGAAAAACCGGCCCTTTTCCGAAGCGTCGGATCCAAGATCTTTTTCCGGATCCGAAGGCTTGTGGGCGTGACCTCCAAGAGCTCGTCCGTGTCGATAAAATCGAGGGCCTGCTCCAGGGACAGGATCTTGGGAGGCGTCAGGCGAAGCGCCTCGTCCGCGCTGGAAGAGCGGGTGTTGGTGAGCTGTTTTTTCTTGCACACGTTGATCTCGATATCCTCCGCCTTGCCGGTCTGGCCTACCACCATGCCGGAGTAGACCTTTTCCCCGGGGCCGATGAAAAGGATTCCGCGCTCCTGGGCGTTGTAAAGCCCGTAGGTAATGGACTCGCCCGCCTCGAAGGCGATCAGGGAGCCTTGCTTTCGGTACTGGATATCGCCCTTGTAGGGGGCGTAGCCGTCAAAGATCGTGTTTAAAATACCGTTTCCCTTGGTGTCCGTCAAAAACTCGCCCCGATAGCCGATGAGCCCTCTGGCGGGGATGGAAAATTCCAGGCGGGTGTAGGTGCCGCCGGAGATCGTGCCCATGTTGCGGAGCTCTCCCTTTCTCTGGCCCAGCTTCTCGATGACGGCCCCCGCGAAATCGTTGGGGACGTCGATATAGGCGAGCTCCATGGGCTCCAATCTCTGGCCGGACGCGTCGGTGCGGTAGAGCACCTCTGCCTTGCTGACGGCGAACTCAAAGCCCTCGCGGCGCATGTTTTCGATCAGCACGGACAAATGCAGCTCCCCTCTGCCGGACACCTTGAAGCGGTCGGGGGAGTCGGTCTCCTCCACGCGCAAGGATACGTCGGTGTTTAGCTCGCGGAAAAGCCGGTCCCGCAGATGGCGGCTGGTCACAAATTTTCCCTCCAGACCGGCCAGGGGGGAGTCGTTCACCATAAATTCCATGGAGATGGTGGGCTCGCTGATTTTTTGGAAGGGGATGGGCTCTATCCGGTCGGGGGAGCAGAGCGTGTCCCCGATGTGGATATCGGAAATGCCGGAGATCGCCACGATGGAGCCGATGCCGGCCTCCTTCACCTCCACCTTGTTCAGCCCGTCAAACTCGTAAAGCTTGCTGACCTTTACCCTGGTCTGCTTGTCCGGCTCGTGGTGGTTGCAGATGACGACCTCCTGGTTCACGCGTATGACGCCGTTGTCCACCTTGCCCACGCCGATGCGGCCCACGTACTCATTGTAATCGATGGTGCTGATCAGCACCTGGGTGCCCTCCTCGGGATCTCCCACGGGCGCGGGGATATAGTCCAGGATCGTCTCAAAAAGCGGCTCCATGCTGGTGCCGGGCGTGTCCGCGTCCAGGGAAGCGACGCCCGTCTTGGCGGAGGCAAAGACGAAAGGGCAGTCCAGCTGCGCATCGTCGGCATCCAGTTCCAGAAAAAGCTCCAGCACCTCGTCCACGACCTCGTCGGGGCGCGCCTCCGGACGGTCGATCTTGTTGATGCAGACGATCACGGGGAGTTTTAGCTCCAGCGCCTTGCGCAGTACGAATTTGGTCTGGGGCATAGCGCCCTCAAAGGCGTCCACCACCAGGATGACGCCGTTTACCATTTTCAGGACGCGCTCCACTTCGCCGCCGAAATCCGCGTGTCCCGGAGTGTCGATAATATTGATCTTGGTGCCTTTATACATAACGGCGGTATTTTTGGACAGGATCGTGATCCCGCGCTCGCGCTCGATATCGTTGGAGTCCATGACGCGCTCCGCCACCTCCTGATTTTCCCGAAACACGCCGCTTTGCTTTAACAGCTCGTCCACCAGAGTGGTCTTGCCGTGGTCAACGTGCGCGATGATCGCAACATTTCTCACATCTTCTCTTTTCTGCCTCATTGAAATCAGCCTTTCTGTCGGTTTCTGTCGACTTTTTCTCATGTATTCTCAGATATTCTCAAACCGTTACAGTATAGCACCATTTTTCCGCGGACGCAAGAGGCAGGGGAGGCCGGAACGAAACTTGCGGGTTTGTCACGGCAAAAAAGCTGTTGAAATATACCGATATTCTGCACAACGTGTCGGATCCCGCGACGAAATTAAGTACTATTTTATTTCAAAATATAGTATAAATGTATAAACAGTATTACAATGTCTGCGCGTTAAGAAAAAATCTTAAAGTGTAAGAAGGGAGAACAACAATGACAGATAAGGTAATTGAAAACAATCAGGTAACGGTTATGGGGGAAGTGGTGAGCGAGTTTTCCTATAGCCATGAGATCTTTGGAGAAGGCTTCTACATGGTGGATGTGAGTGTGAAGCGGCTGAGCGAGAGCTACGATGTCATACCGGTGATGGTGTCGGAGCGCCTTTTGGACGTATCGGTCAGCTATATCGGGGAGCTGATCTGTGTGAACGGGCAGTTCCGTTCCTACAATCGGCACGAGGAGAAGAAAAACAGGCTGGTTTTGTCAGTCTTTGCCAGGGAGATAGAGTTTGTGGATCATGTGGAGGAAAGCTCCAAGACGAATCAGATCTATCTGGACGGCTATATATGCAAGGAGCCCATCTACCGAAAGACCCCGCTGGGGAGAGAGATCGCCGATCTATTGCTGGCGGTGAACCGCCCTTATGGGAAATCGGATTATATCCCCTGTATCTGCTGGGGGAGAAACGCGCGCTACGCAAACAATTTCAAGGTGGGTGAGCGCTGCGCCATATGGGGGCGTATCCAGAGCAGGGAGTACATGAAAAAGCTGGACGAGGAGCACGTGGAGAAGAGGGTGGCCTTCGAGGTCTCCGTGAGCAAGCTGGAGCTTGTGACAGAGGAGCAGGAGCTTTTGGAGCACGTGGAATCCTAGATCGGGACGTGCGGCCTTGGGGCGCGAAGAAAGCCGTTGACAGGCACTTAAGAAAATGCTATCATACAATCAAAAGTAACACTTTATCAGGGATAGAGGTTGCGCGTTTCATGAGTACGCCCTTGGATGTGGCAGGCACAGAGGAAGAGGGCGGAAAGGGGAATGTGCCGAAAGGGGCGGCTGCTGCGGACCGTCTCTTGGGCACAGGGTTAAGAGCCCTGTGACTGTCATCTAGCGATAGATGGGGCGCTATCAAGAGGATATCAACAGGTAGTATCCGCCGGCGTCGCATGGTGCCGGCGTTTTTGCGCCTTCCCAGTTTTAGAAACAGAAACGGAGGAAATGGTATGGCAGTGTTTCAAGGAGCGGGTGTGGCGATCGTCACCCCCATGAAGGAGAACGGTGACGTTGATTTTGAGCAGTTTCGCAAGCTGATCGAGTTCCAGATAGAGAACGGGACGGATGCTGTCATCGTGTGCGGGACCACCGGAGAGGCGTCCACCCTGACCCATGAGGAGCATCTGGAGACGATCCGGTACTGTACCGAGGTGGTGGCGGGGCGGATTCCGGTGATCGCGGGAACCGGCTCCAACTGTACGGAGACGGCGGTCTATCTCTCTACCGAGGCCGAAAAATACGGAGTGGACGGACTGCTTTTGGTGTCCCCCTACTACAATAAGGCGACCCAGAACGGGCTTTATGCGCATTTTAAGACCGTGGCCGAGTCCGTGAAGGTTCCGGTCATCCTCTACAATGTGCCCAGCCGGACCGGATGCAATATTCTTCCGGAGACGGTGGTCCGGCTGTGTAAGGATGTGGACAATATTATCGGCGTCAAGGAGGCCAGCGGCAATATCAGCCAGATCGCCCGTCTGGCGGCGCTCTCGCACGGCTACGTGGACATTTACTCCGGAAACGACGATCAGATCGTTCCCATCCTTGCGCTTGGCGGCGTGGGCGTGATCTCCGTGCTGTCCAATGTGGCGCCCAGGCAGACCCACGAAATCTGCCAGAAATTCTTCGACGGGGATCTGGAGGGGAGCCGCAAACTTCAGCTTGAGGCGATGGATCTGTGCGGCGCCCTCTTCTGCGAGGTAAACCCGATTCCGGTGAAGAAGGCCCTGAATCTGATGGGAATGGGAGCCGGCCCGCTGCGTATGCCGCTCACAGAGATGGAGGAGGCAAACGCAAGGAAGCTGGAGAAGGCTATGAGAGACTACGGGATTTTAAAGTGAAGGTGAGCGCGGGCGCGCAGACGCCCCGGAATGGAGAGTACCATGATAAGAATTATTATGAACGGATGTAACGGAAAGATGGGGCAGGTGATCAGCGGCATGGTCGCGGAGGATCCGGATACCGAGATGGCGGCTGGCATCGACGTGAGGGACGACGGGCACAATCCGTATCCGGTGTTTACCGATATCAATGCCTGTGACGCGGAGGCGGACTGCCTGATCGACTTTTCCACGGCCTCCGCCGTGGACGGCGTGCTGGACTACTGCGTGGCGCATACGCTTCCCTGTGTGCTCTGCACCACGGGACTGAGCGAAGCGCAGCTTGCGAAGGCAAAGGAGGCATCCAGCAAAGTGGCGGTTTTGAGATCTGCCAATATGTCTCTGGGAATCAATATGTTGTTTAAGATCCTAAAGGAGGCGTCGGGCGTTTTGCTGCCGGCCGGATTCGACGTGGAGATTCTGGAAAAGCACCATAATTTGAAGCTGGACGCGCCCAGCGGAACCGCTCTGGCGCTGGCGGACGCCATCAATGAGGAAAACGGAAACGAGTACGATTATGTATACGACCGGAGCGCAAGAAGGGAGAAACGGCCCAAAAAGGAGATCGGCATCAGCGCCGTCAGGGGCGGTACTATCGTGGGCGAACACGATGTGATCTTTGCCGGCACGGACGAGGTCATCACCTTCTCCCACGCGGCGCACTCCAAGGCGGTGTTTGGAAAGGGCGCCGTTCAGGCGGCGAAATTTCTCGCGGGCAAGGGACCGGGACTGTACGACATGGGCAATGTGATCGACGCTTCCCTGTAAAAGAGAAGCACCTTCCCGCGGCTGGGCAGAGGATGTCCGCCTGGAAGGTGCTTTTTTGGACAAATACTGTTTGCCTTTACCGCGCGGTGGAAGAGCCTGTGCCGTTGGTGGTTCCGTTTGCCGCGTTGGAACCGCCGTTCATTCCGTTTGCGCCGTTTGCGTTGTTGCTGCCGTTTGCGTTGCTGCCTGCGCCGTTGTTGTCGGTGCCGCTGGTCACGCTGTTGTTGTTCTGGTCAGCGACGGGGTCGTTGTCATCGCCAAGGAGCTTGTCGGTGAGATTGTCCAGGCCGTCCGCTGCTCCGTCCACGGCATCGTTGATCAGGTTTCCGGCGTCGTCCATCAGGCTGCCGTCGGTGCCTTTGTTGTCGTCGGTGCCGTTGTTGCTGCCGTTGTTGTTTGTGCTATTGTTGTTCGTGCCGTTGTTGGAGCCGTTTGTGTTTCCGGTTCCTCCGGCGGCGCCGTTGGCAGCACCGGATGAGGAATTGCCCTCGGTGCTTGCCATGTCGCCGTTTGAGGTGTTGTTTCTGTCTCCGCTGGAGCAGGCTGTCGCAAGGCACATATATGCCACGACCAGTCCCAACACCATAAATCTTTTTGCGTGTCTTGTCTTTTTCATAGGATCCTCCATTTAACTCTGATTAGGTCATTTTGTTTGGCCTGCAGATAGTATGCGCAGAGAACGGGAAATTATACCGAGAAGGAAAGAGAAGGAACAAAGAGAGAGAAGAATCGGAGAGAGAGAAGAATCGGAGAGAGAGAAGAATCGGAGAGAAAGGTTTTTATAATATAAGAAAAAAGAGCGTGTGGTAAAAAATGGAATTTCGACCTTGTATTGATATTCATAACGGAAAAGTGAAGCAGATTGTCGGCGGCAGCCTCAGGGATCGGGGCGACCGGGCAGAGGAAAATTTTGTGGCCGAGCAGGACGCCTCCTTTTTTGCGCGGCTTTATCGGGACGCCGGCTTGAAGGGAGGCCATATCATTCTCCTGAATCCCGCGGACAGTCCGTATTATCCGGAGACGAAGCGGCAGGCATTTCTGGCGCTTTCGGCATACCCGGGAGGGCTTCAGGTGGGCGGAGGGATCACGCCCCAAAATGCGGGGGAATACTTGGATGCGGGAGCGTCCCACGTGATCGTCACCTCCTATGTCTTTCAGGGCGGACACATTTATTTCAACCGGCTGGAGGAGCTGGTGGGCGAGGTTGGAAGAGAGCGGCTGGTTTTGGATCTGAGCTGCCGGAAGAGAGGGGACCGCTATGTGGTGGTGACGGACAGATGGCAGAAGGAGACCGACCAGGCTCTGGATGGGGAGCTGCTTGGGAGGCTGTCGGAGTATTGTGACGAGTTTTTGATCCACGCGGTGGATGTGGAGGGAAAGGCGGAAGGGATAGACCGAGAGCTGGTGAAGTGTCTGGGAGCGTTTGGACGGCGCCCCGTGACCTATGCCGGAGGCGTTCACACGGTAGAGGACTTGCGGGAAATCCGCGCGCTTGGACGGGGCAAGGTAAACGTCACCGTGGGAAGCGCGCTGGATCTCTTCGGCGGAAACCTGAAATGGGAGGACGTGCTGTCGGAGTGTGGCGGGGAGGAAAACCGGGCCTTGCAGCGCTGAGCCTGAAAAAAACACGCGTGAAAAAAACGGTTGAAAAATTCGGGGGCCTGTGGTAAGGTGGTGTGAGCCGGAAAAATAAAAAAGAGGAAACTTGGACGCCGGAGAGACAGACGGGCTTCCACAGGAGGAGAAAGTGAAGGATAAGGCGAAAGCATTTGTACATAAGATTTTTATTGACGGTTTGAGCGGTATGGCGCTGGGGCTTTTCTCCACGCTGATTATAGGAACCATCCTGGCGCAGGCAGGGAGCCTGATCGGCGGCGCGGTGGGCGGTTATCTGACTGCCGTCAGCAACGTCGCCAAGACGGTCACCGGCGCGGGGATCGGCGTGGGAGTTGCCTGCAAATTTAAGGAGGGGCCGCTTGTGACCGTGTCGGCGGCCGTCACCGGTATGATCGGAGCGTTTCCCACGGTGGCATCTCTGGAGGCCTTCCGGCTGGGAACCGCCGGAGAGCCGCTGGGAGCCTTTATCGCGGCGATCGTGGCGATCCTGCTGGGACATCTGGTGGCGGGCCGGACCAGGGTCGATATCCTGGTGACGCCCCTTGTGTCCATTCTCACCGGATCTGCGGCCGGAATCATCGCGGGGCCGCCTATCACCGCCTTTATGGGATGGCTGGGCGCGCTGGTAAACGTAAACGTGGAACAGCATCCGATCATTGGGGGCATTGTCGTGTCCGTGCTGATGGGGATGATCCTGACGCTGCCCATCAGCTCCGCCGCAATCGGTGTGTCCATGAGCATCAGCGGTCTGGCAGCGGGAGCCGCCACCGTGGGCTGCTGTTGTAATATGGTGGGGTTTGCCGTGGCCAGCTATCGGGAGAACAAGATGGGCGGTCTGATCGCCCAGGGCATTGGGACGTCCATGCTCCAGGTGCCCAACATTGTCAAAAAGCCGATCATATGGCTTCCGGCCATCCTGTCCAGCGCTGTTTTGGGGCCGGTCTCCTCCGCCGTGTTTGGAATGACCAGCACGCCCATCGGCTCCGGAATGGGATCCGCCGGTTTCGTCGGACAGATCGCGGCGTACGGATCCATGCGGGAGAACGGCGTGAGCGGGCTTGCGGCTCTGGGACTGATCCTTCTGATGCACTTTATCCTGCCTGCGCTTTTGACGCTCGCGTTTTCCGAGCTGATGCGCAGGAAGGGATGGATCGCACAGGGGGATATGGCGTTGTCGGTCTGACGCTATTACAAAAATATTAACTACGTGTTGATATCAAGGGTCATCTGTGGTAAAATGATATAGTTTACCGGAGGTGACCTTTTTATGCGTCGCAGAAAACACAAGCGGAAAATGAATCGTGTAGTGATCGTTACATCCGATGCTGTAGACGGAGGGAGCAGGCAGTACCGTATCCGTCCGTGGTTTTCCCGCATCGTTACCCTTGTGCTGTGTGTGCTGATCGGCGTGGTGATCGGGTATTTTGTTTATGAGGAGAGGATATGGGGGGCAGCGTTTGCTCAAAACAGCGAGCAGTCAGCCTCGCTTCAGGCGCTGGAGGAGGAAAATGCGTCTCTTAAGAACGAGGTGCAGGCGCTGAACGAACAGATCCGGATCCTAAGCACGACAGTCAACGAAAAGGTACAGATTGAGACCGAGCTGTCCGCTCAGCTGGAGCAGCAGAGGATACCGTCGAAGCTCCCGCTCACCGGCCCCGCTTCCATAGAGGAGGTCTCGGAGGGAGAGCCCATGTGCATCTTTACCGCCTCGGCCGGATCCATGGTGGTCGCTGCCGCCGGCGGAACGGTGCTGTCGGTCAGCGATGACGACGAGTACGGCCACAATGTGCGGATCGATCACGGAAACGGTTATATTACTGTCTATCGCAACCAGGGGGACGCTACCGTAAAGCAGGGGGACTCTGTGGTACAGGGGGCGACACTCTTTGTGATAGGAGAAGATAACAATAAATTGGGATACCAGATGATGAAGGATAATGAGTTCATCGACCCGATGGAGCTCTTGTCCATCAGCGGCTAAAGGCAACATCAGCAACGGGAGGAAAAATGTTGGGAAAGAAAAACGCAGAGGTAAGAATAAGCACCCTGTTAGGACAGGGGACCGAGATCGTCGGGGACTTTAACTCAGAAGGGTCCGCCAGAGTGGACGGTAAGGTGAACGGAAACGTGACCGTAGCCGGAACGCTGATTTTGGGCGTGGGGGGCGTGGTAAACGGAGATGTGAGCGCCGACACCGTGATGATCGGGGGAGAGGTGGTCGGCAATGTGAATGCGCCCACCAGAACGGAACTGACCAGCACCGGCAGGGTGCTGGGCGATATCACCACCAGCGTCATCGTGATCGACGAACACGCGGTATTTCAGGGAAAGTGTGACATGAACCAGGAGGTGCCGGACAGAAAGGCGAGAAGCAACGCCGCCAAAGCGCTGCGCGCGGGTAAAAAGTCCGCCAAGGCCGCGATCGCTGAGGCGCTGAAGGAAGTGGAGGAAGAGGCAAGGAAGGACGAGCAGTCCTCTGAGGAAGCTACTTTGCCCCAGGAGACCGCTCCCCAGAAGGACAGCCTCGTGCAGGAACAGGGGACACAGGGATTCTGATCCCAAAACCGTACATAGAGAGCAGAGAGCCATGGACATAGCCCATGGCTCTTACTTTCTAATTTTTTCCCATTCGGGACAACACCAGCTCGTAGCCGTCGTTTCCGTAGTTGAGCGAGCGGTTGACGCGGCTGATGGTGGCGGTGGACGCTCCGGTTTTTTCCGCGATTTCCAGGTAGGTCTTGTGATCCTTCAGCATGGATGCGACCTCATAGCGCTGGGAAAGGGACAACAGCTCGTTGACGGTACACAGATCCTCAAAGAAGAGATAGCACTCCTCGCGGTTTTTCAGGCTTAAGACGGCATCGAAGAGCGCGTCTACGGACTCGGTCTTGATCTTTTTATTCATGGGGCACTCCTTCAGCACATTCCGACATTAAAGGTGCAATGTGATAACTACTGACATTTTAACATACTAAAGTCATAAAGTAAAGATTCGTGAGAGCCTCTTCGGACAAATCTTTTTGAAGTTTTTGTTGTCATGTAGTTTTGAATACTATATAATAAAGTTGACAGCCGTATGCGTCATGCCGGAGCATCCTGCCCTGGCGGAATGAGAGGTAATATGACAATCAATAATTCAGAGGATTTACTGCAGAGCATCCTGGACAGCCTGGATCGGGTCGATTATATCAAGCCGGAGGATATTCCCAACATAGATCTCTATATGGATCAGGTGACCACCTTTATGGACCGGAGGCTGCGCTCCACAGCGCGCTATCCCGAGGACGACAAGATACTGACCAAGACCATGATCAACAATTATGCGAAGAATGATCTTCTGCCGCCTCCTGTGAAGAAGAAGTACTCCAAGGAGCATGTGCTGGTGTTGATCTTTATCTATTACTACAAAAATATTCTCTCCATCAACGATATCCAGACGCTGCTTCACCCGTTGACGGAGCGCTTTTTCCAGAAAGGGGAGGCGTTTAACTTAGAGCGCATCTACAATGAGGTCTTCTCCATGGAGAGGGAGGCCGTTGAGCGCATGAAGGAGGACATCCGCCTCAAATATAAGAGCGCGGAGGAGTCCTTTGCGGACGCTCCCGAGAGCGATATGGCTTTTCTGAAAAAATTTGCGTTTATCTGCGAGCTCAGCTTTGACGTGTATATGAAGAAGCTTCTGATCGAGAAGATGGTGGACGAGCTGGGGGCGGAGATGGAGAAGGAGAAGGACAAGGGCCATTCCTCCGAAAAGGAGGAGAAAAAGTCCAAGAAGGACAAGGCGGCCAGGGCCGAGGAGGCCGCTTCGGAGGAGTTGTAGGTTCCCGCTTGTCAAAGACGCCGCGGAGGACTACAATAGAGACAGAGAAATTTGATTTGCATTTTATGATCACTATAATCAAATTCTCACAAACGCAGAAAGGGATGGTAGAGAGATGAAGGACGCAAATTGTGGATATTGTATGAGAGGGGGGCTTTTGGAGAAATTCGGTATTTTTATCTGTGAGCTGAAGGTCAGCAGCCTGATCCTCTTTAAGGAGCAGAGCAAGCCCGGCAGATGTATCGTGGCGTACAAGGATCATGTCAGCGAGATCGTGGATATCAGCGATGAGGAGAGAGATTTGTTTATGGCGGATGTAGCGCACGCGGCAAGAGCGATCCACGCGGCCTTTCATCCCGACAAGCTGAACTATGGCGCGTATGGCGACACGGGCTGTCATTTACATATTCATTTGGTTCCCAAGTACAAAGACGGCGACGAGTGGGGCGGGACCTTCCAGATGAACCCCCAGAAGACCTTCCTCACGGACGCAGAGTATCAGGAGATGATCGAGAAGATCAAGGCGAATCTGTAAACGGAATATTTGGTGAAAATTGCGTGTGGCGACACACCGGGACAGGCGCACCTGCATAGGATAAAGCATCGAAACAAAATCGGGAGGATTTTATGAAAAAAGATGCTTTCAAAAAAGCAGGTGCGCTTTTTTTGGCGGCCGCTTTGCTGGCGGTGTCCCTGACCGGCTGCGGCAGCGCCAAGGGGGACGGGGCGAAAACGGAGGGCGCCGGTACAGAGGTCATTCTGAACGAGGTGGCGCACTCTATTTTTTATGCGCCTATGTATGTGGCGATGGAAGAGGGCTATTTTGAGGAGGCGGGAATCGACCTTACGCTGGTGACCGGCTTCGGAGCAGACAAGACGATGACGGCGGTGCTCACCGACGAGGCGGACATCGGCTTTATGGGGAGTGAGAGCACCATTTACACATACGCCGGCGGCACGGAGGACTACGTGGTGAATTTTGCGCAGCTGACCCAGCGCGCCGGAAATTTTCTGGTCTCCCGGGAACCCATTGACAACTTCACCTGGGATATGCTGAAGGGAAGAGAGGTGCTGGGAGGCAGAGCCGGAGGGATGCCGGAGATGGTGTTTGAATATATCCTGGTAAAAAACGGCATCGATCCCAAGAATGACTTAAGTATTGACCAGAGCATCGATTTTGGCTCCACCGCAGCCGCCTTCTCCGGCGGACAGGGAGAGTTTACGGTGGAGTTCGAGCCCCACGCAACCCTTCTGGAGCAGAAGGGGGACGGCTATGTGGTAGCGTCTCTGGGAGAGGACTCCGGCTATGTGCCGTATACCTCCTTTTCTGCCAAAAAGAGTTATCTGGAGAAGCATCCGGATGTTATTCAGGCGTTTACGGATGCGCTGCAGAGGGGGATGGACTACGTGCAGACGCACACGCCGGAGGAGATCGCCAAAGTCATTGCCCCTCAGTTTGAGGAGACGGATCTGGAGACTCTCACCACCATTGTGCAGCGCTACTACGATCAGGACACCTGGAAGGAAAATCTGGTATTTGAGCAGGACGCTTTTGACCTGCTGCAGAATATTCTGGACGACTCCGGCGTCCTGGAGAAGCGGGTGCCCTATGAGGATCTGGTGAACACCGAATTTGCCGAGAAAGCGGCAAACTAGGAAGCAGAAAACGAAAAAGAAGAAAACGAGGGACGGGAAGCCTTGCGCGGTGCGGAGGCTTCCCGTTATTTTTGGCCTTTTAGGGCGTGTCTGAATTATTTGATCGCTTCCCACCAGGGACTGGATAACACAAGATTCCATATTCCATGAGACACCGTCGGTTTCAGAAAAATACTGATAAAGAGCATGACTGCCAAAATAACGACAGGTTCATATGGTTTTAAATGTCCTGGTTCGTCCGTTAATTTCAAGGGCAGTTTAAAAGAAAAGCGATCGCCTATATAGTAGCCTGCAACGGTTCCTGCGGTATTGGTAATTAAATCGTCGATATCGGTAAGTCGAAAGGTAAAGAGTTGTAAGATTTCAATGGTGATGGATAATGCCAATCCCATAAAAAACATGCTTTTTATGGAGCGATAATTTTTCCAAACAGCGGGCACTAAAAATCCCAGCGGCACGAATAAAATAATATTTAAGACCGTGTTTTTTATGTAGGCAGTCGGGCTGTTTACAATGTCCGTCAACGGAATCAAATGAAGGCCGAAATCCATCTGGAATGTGCCGACCGTAGGAAGCCCCACAACGGAAAAGACCGCTATGGAATAAAGAGCGAATAGGAGTGCCGCGATCCATTGCCGGAAATGGCGCTGTCTCAGTACCGCATACTGTAAAACGATCATAGCGGGGACGACGAAAAGAATGGATGAAATGCAATCGATTCCAATAGACAATAGACGTATCACTTTGTTCTGCCTCCTGGTTTTCTGATAAACCAGGTATCAGTTTATCATATCCTTGCGTAGAACTCCATTAAGATTTGTTTAATGTTTGTTAATTATTTTGTTGAGGCACTCATCATCAAAGGACATGATCCAGCATCATCCCGCGGCCTTTCCGGCGCTTCCCCTATTTTTTTAGAAAGGAGTTGTGAGAAAATTTAAAATTTGCTAAAATATAAGAAATGTAGTTTTATCATCAGAACAATCGGAGGAATGGAAAATGGGATTGATCAAGGCGGCTAAAGATGCGATCGGTTCTCTTATGGCGGATCAGTGGAGGGAATATTTTTATTGCGATACGCTTGCGGACGGCGAGCTGATCGTGAAGGGAAAGAAACGGGCGAACGCCGGACGGGGCAGCAATACGAAGGGAGAGGAAAACATTATCACCGACGGTTCCATTGTGGCGGTGAACGAGGGCCAGTGCATGATGATCGTGGAACAGGGAGGCATTGTGGAACTGTGCGCCGATGCGGGCGAGTTTGTGTTTGACGCCTCCACGGAGCCCACTGTATTCTACGGCGACCTGAACGAGACGGTGATGAACACGTTCGCCACTATGGCGAGACGCTTTACCTTCGGCGGGAATACCGCCAAGGATCAGAGAGTGTATTTTTTCAACACCAAGGAGAACTTCGGAAATCTCTTCGGCACCGCCAATCCGATCCCTTTTCGGGTGGTGGACGACAGCTGCTTTCTGAACATGGACGTCTCTCTGCGCTGTAACGGGGAGTATTCCTTCCGGCTGGTGGATCCGCTTCTGTTTTATAAGAATGTGTGCGGCAATGTGCCGGAAAACTTTGACAAAACCAAGATGATGAGCCAGATGAAGGCGGAGCTTCTGACAGCGCTGCAGCCGGCCTTTGCAAAGATCTCTTCCATGGGGATCCTGTACAGCGCGATTCCCGCCCACACCATGGAGCTTGCCAAGGCGCTGAACGAGGAGCTGAGCGCCACCTGGACGCAGCTGAGAGGGATCGAGATCGTATCCATGAGCATCAACTCCATCAAGGCCTCCGAGGAGGATGAGAAGATCATTCAGGAGGCCCAGAGAGAGGCCCAGAAGAATCGGATGCTGAACGATCCGGGCAGAGCGGCCGCCCATCTGGTGGGAGCCCAGGCGGAGGCGATGAAGGGGGCAGCCAACAACACCGCAGCCGGCCCCGTAATGGCGTTTGCCGGAATGAACCTTGCGGCGCAGGCCGGCGGCTTTGACGCAAACCAACTGTTTCAGATGAACGCCCAAAATCAGGCGCAGGGGCAGCAGACATCCGGAAGCACCGCACAGCAGGCACCACATATGCAGGCGCCGGTGCCGGGCTGGACCTGCAGCTGCGGGAAGACGGACAACCGGGGAAGATTCTGCGCGGAATGTGGAAAGCCCAAGCCGGCGGAGGCCGGCTGGACCTGCAGCTGCGGCACGGTGAACCAGGGCAAATTCTGTGTGGAGTGCGGCTCGCCGAAGCCGGCGGGCGCTCCGATCTACAGGTGCGACAAGTGCGGCTGGGAGCCGGAGGATCCCGCACACCCTCCGAAATTCTGTCCGGAGTGCGGGGATGTCTTTGATGAGAACGACCGGGCGTAAGGGGAGAGGCAATAAAGCCTGTCGAAAACGGTGGAATTGCCGAGAATACGGGGTTCGTGCGAAAGAGCGAGGTACACAGAGGTTACATGAGCATTTATGATACACTTAACAGAGAGCAAAAACAGGTCGTCACCACAGTGGACGGGCCTGTCTTATGTCTGGCGGGAGCCGGATCCGGAAAGACCAGAGCGCTGACCCACAGGATCGCCTATCTGATCGATGAAATGGGAGTGAACCCCTGGAACATTCTGGCGATCACTTTCACCAACAAGGCGGCGGGGGAAATGCGGGAGAGAGTCAATCAGCTGGTGGGATTCGGCGCGTCCCAGATCTGGGTGACGACCTTTCACGCAACCTGTATGCGCATTTTGCGGCGGCATATCGACAGGCTGGGGTACGACACTAATTTTACCATCTATGACACCGACGATCAGAAGACGTTGATCCGGTCGATCTGTAAACGGCTGCGTATCGACACGAAGACATACAAGGAGAGAATGTTTCTGGGGGCGATCTCCTCTGCCAAGGATGAGCTGATCGGCGTGGAGGAGTATGGTCTGCGCGCTGCGGGGGATTACACCAGGAAGATCACGGCGCAGGTGTACCGAGAGTATCAGGAGACGTTAAAGAAGAGCAACGCTCTGGACTTTGACGATATCATCTGCAGGACGGTGGAGCTTTTTAAGGGGTGTCCGGAGGTGCTGGATTCCTATCAGGAGCGCTTCCGGTATATCATGGTGGATGAATATCAGGACACCAACACGGCGCAGTTTGAGCTGATCCGGCTTCTTTCGGACAAATACCGAAACCTCTGCGTGGTGGGAGATGACGATCAGTCCATCTACAAATTTCGGGGGGCAAATATCCGCAATATCCTGGACTTTGAGAAGATCTATCCGGAGGCTGCAGTGATAAAGCTGGAGCAGAATTACCGGTCTACCCAGAGCATCCTGGATGCCGCCAACGCGGTGATCCGCAACAATGTGGGCAGGAAAGACAAGGAGCTCTGGACGGACAGGGGCGCGGGAAACCGTATTCACTTGAGACCCTTTGACAACGCCTACGAGGAGGCGGAGTACATAGCTGACGACATCGCGCATAAGGTGAAGAGGGACGGAATGGAATATCGGGACTGCGCGGTGCTCTACCGCACCAACGCGCAGGCGAGACTTTTGGAGGAGAGCATGGTGGTGGAGGGCATCCCCTACAATGTGGTGGGAGGCACAAACTTTTACGCCAGACAGGAGATCAAAGATATTCTCGCCTACCTGAAGACGATAGACAACGGGAGAGACGAGGTGGCGCTGCGCCGGATCGTCAACGTGCCCAAAAGAAGCATTGGCGCGGTCACTCTGGAAAAGGTGGCGGACTATGCGGAGATACGGGGAATGAGCCTTTACGACGCCATGTGCGAGGCGGATCAGATCGCCGGTCTTGGCAAGGCGGAAGCGAAGATCAAGAGCTTTGTCAATCTGATCCAGGTATTGCGAAGCGGCCTGGATTCCTATCCCCTGGAGGACTTGATACGGGCGATCGTGGAACGCACACAATACGATGAGTATCTCCGCGACATGGATGAGGAGAGCGCAGAGGACAGACTGGCCAACATCGACGAGCTCATCACCAAGGCGGTGAGCTACGAGGAGACCCACGACGATCCGAATCTGTCAGAGTTTCTGGAGGAGATCGCCCTGGTGGCGGATATCGACAATGTGGAGGAGGGGGACGACCGCGTCCTTCTGATGACGCTGCACTCCGCCAAGGGGCTGGAATTTCCCGTGGTGTATCTGTCCGGCATGGAGGACGGGCTCTTTCCGAGTTATATGACCATTGTCTCCGACGACCCGTCCGAGGTGGAGGAGGAGAGAAGGTTGGCGTATGTGGGCATCACCCGGGCCAGGGACGATCTGACGCTGACCTACGCGAAAAGCCGCATGATTCGGGGAGAAACCCAGTACAATGCGGTCAGCCGTTTCGTGCGGGAGATCCCCACGGCGCTGATGGACAATACGCTTCCGGCCAGTCGAAGCAGGGATGAGGTATTCCGGCAGGCCATAGCGAGGCAGGCGGCGGAGGCGCTTCCGATCGGCGTAAGCCCCAGGGCGATCGTCCGTCCCCAGGTGACTCCGAAGGCCAACAAGCCCTTTATTGCCCAGGGGATCGGCAGCCTGAACAAGCTGGCGGGGATCCAGAAGGGGATTGGCAGTCAGGAGCCCGCAGAGCCGGAGTACGGGAAGGGAGACAGGGTCCGCCACGTCAAGTACGGGGAGGGCAGCGTGCTGGATATCGTCAGGGAGCCGAGGGATTACAAGGTGACGGTCCTCTTTGATCAGGCGGGGCAGAAGATCATGTACGCTTCCTTTGCAAAGCTTAAGAAAATCACATGAAAATCATAGGAAAATCATAGGAAGACCATAGGAAAACCACATGGGGAGATCCGCCCGGACGGCTTTTAAAAGTTTTCCAAAAGTTTGCGAAAGATTTGTAGTAATTTTGAAAAGATTGTGGTATTCTATAAGAAATGTATGTACTATTGGGGGTTCGTTTCCAAGAGAAAGGCAGGTAAACTTATGAATAAGCTTGAGAATCTGAGACTTGAGAATCTGGTGGACGCAGTGAAGGCGAGCGAGCTGAGCGGGCTGCTCAACGGCAGACTGTTGGCCAAGAAGGAGGAAGAGGAGAAAAAGAAAAACATTCTCTTCTGGGTACTTGCCATTGTTGCGGCGGTGGTCATCGCGGCGGCGGTAGCGTATGCGGTATACCGTTATTTCAAGCCGGATTATCTGGATGACTTCGAGGACGATTTTGAGGACGACTTTGAAGACATCGAGGATGAAGACGATATCTTTGAGGACGAGGGAGAGGGCTGAGCCCATGAAAAAAGGACAGGTTTGCGAAGGAGTCGTGGAGCGCGTTGATTTCCCCAACCGGGGCATTGTGAGGGTCGGGGAGGAAAACGTGACTGTGAAGAACAGCCTGCCCGGACAAAAAGTGAAATTCTCAGTCAACAAAGTGCGAAGTGGGAAGGCGGAAGGCCGCCTGATGGAGGTGCTGGAAAAGTCACCTCTGGAAACAGGCCGTCCGTGTTCCCTTTTTGGGTTATGCGGAGGATGTACCTATCTTTCCCTTCCCTACGAGGAGCAGCTGCGGATCAAGGAGGACCAGGTGAAGCGCCTGTTGGACGGCGCGCTGTCCGGCCAGGAGACGCCGTGGAGGTGGGAGGGGATCCAGGCAAGCCCAAAGGTTTATGAATATCGCAATAAGATGGAATTTTCCTTCGGAGATGCGTACAAGGACGGACCGCTCTCTCTGGGGATGCACAAGAGGGGCAGCTTTTATGACGTGGTGACGGTGGCGGACTGTGAGATCGTGGATGCGGATTACCGTCTGATCCTGACGGCCGTCCGAAACTATTTTGCCCAAAGGGGAGTGTCCTTCTTTCACCGGCTGACCCACGAGGGTTATCTGCGGCATCTTCTGGTGCGCAAAGCCTCGCGCACCGGAGAGATCCTGGCGGCCCTTGTCACCACCTCTCAGTCCCCCTGGACAAAGGAGGAGGCGGATCGTCTGTCGGAGCCAGAGTGTGGAGGAGACAAAAATCAGAGCGCAAAGGTAAGCGAGAACGAGCTCATTCTGGGATTTCGGGACGTGCTGCTTCAGCTGGAGGAGGCGGGAAGACTCCAGGGAAAATTTGCGGGAATCCTGCACATTGTCAATGACGCGGTAGCGGATGTGATCCAAAGCGATCGGACAGAGATCCTCTGGGGGCAGGATTATTTTTATGAGGAGCTTTTGGGACTGCGGTTTCGCGTCTCGGTGTTTTCCTTTTTCCAGACCAACTCCTACGGCGCGGAGGTGCTGTATCGCACCGTCAGAGAGTATGTGGGAGCGCCAAGGGACGGAGAGCGGCAGGGCATTGTCTATGATCTCTACAGCGGCACAGGGACCATCGCCCAGATGATGGCGCCTGTGGCAGAGAAGGTCATCGGG
>CANRLX010000058.1 GCA_947631615.1 uncultured Acetatifactor sp. | reverse complement strand
TGCATTTGCAGAATCTGGTTTCTGTCAAGATCAGGATTTTCCATAACAGCTTTGATTTCCTTTAAAGGAATATCGAACTCACGAAAAAACAGAATTTGCTGTAAATCCTCCAGGGCTTTATCGTCATAAAGCCGGTATCCCGCTTCACTTTTTTCAGTGGGAGTAAATAACCCAATTTCATCATAATAGTGAAGCGTGCGTACACTGATACCTGTAAGTTCCGATATTTCTTTTACTGTCATCATTCTGTATACCCTCCCTGTTCTTGCTATAAACACTATACTCTATGACGTTCCGTGAAGGTCAATAGGATTTTTCTAAAAAAGTTGCTTTGTTCTAAGCTTATTACTTCCGCAAACAAAGCGATAAGCGCACAGGGATGCCTGTTCCGGTGTGAGATTGGGATTGGGGAACGGAAATTGAGGAGCAGAAAAACGGGCACCGCCCCAAAGGGGCGATACCCGTCTTTTCCAACCGGACTCTTCTTCCTCGAGCCTTAAGCTGTCCGTCGAAGCAAAGCCTTGTGCCTTATTTTACCAGGCGAACGGTCTCCCTGGCGATCGCAAGCTCCTCGTTGGTGGGAATCACCATGACGGTGGTCTTGCTGTCGGGGGTGGTGATCACCACATCCTCGCCTCTCTTGTGGTTTGCCTCCTCGTCAATAGTCACACCCAGGTAGCCCAGGTACTGGCACACCCAGCTGCGGACCAAAGCGGCATTCTCACCGATACCGGCGGTAAAGCAGATCACATCCACGCCGTTCATCGCTGCCACATAGGAGCCGATATACTTGGCCACACGGTAGCAGTAGGTCTTTAACGTGCGGGTAGCGTTCGCATTGCCCTTGTTGTGCTCCGCCTCCAGATCGCGGAAATCGGAGGACAGGTTGTCGGACAGACCCTGGACGCCGGACTTTTTGTTCAGGATGGACATGATCTCATCGATGCTCTTGCCCTCCTTGTGAGCAATAAACTCGATGATGGCGGGATCCATGTCACCGGAACGGGTTCCCATGATCAGACCCTCCAGAGGGGTCAGGCCCATGGAGGTGTCCACGCACTTTCCGTTCTTCACAGCGGACACACTGGCACCGTTTCCTAAGTGGCAGACAATGATCTTCAGATCCTCATACTTCTTGCCCAGATCCTCGGCCGCCTTCTTGGAGACAAAGGAGTGGCTGGTGCCGTGGAAACCGTATCTTCTGATCTTATATTTCTGATAATACTCGTAGGGAAGTCCATACATGTAGGCTTCCTCCGGCATGGTCTGATGGAAAGCCGTGTCAAACACACCTACCATGGGGGTGTTGGGCATCAGGGCCTTGCAGGCGTTGATACCGATCAGGTTGGCCGGATTGTGCAGAGGCGCAAGGTCGTTGCACTCCTCGATCGCCTTCATCACCTCGTCGGTGATCACGGTGGATGCGGCAAACTTCTCGCCGCCATGTACGATGCGGTGGCCTACCGCGCCGATCTCGTCCAGACTCTTTACCACGCCGGTCTTGGGATTGGTCAGAGCCTCCAGCACCAGGCGGATCGCCTCGGTGTGATCCGGCATGGGAGTCACGTTGACCTCCTTCTCACCGCCCTCGGGAGAGTAGGTGATCTGGCTTCCCTCGATGCCGATTCTCTCGCAGAGGCCCTTGGCGATACACTGCTCGGAATCGGAATTGATTAACTGGAATTTTAAAGAAGAGCTTCCGCAGTTGATGACTAAAATGTTCATGGGACTTACTTCCTTTCTATCTTGAATTTTTATTGCGTACACTTCGTGCCCTGCACGAAGCCTCATTCGCTCCGGAGGATGCGGCATATCTCCAAAAGACGCTTGCGTACACTTCGTGCTCTGCACGAAGCCTCATTCGCTCCGGAGGATGCGGCATATCGCTAAAAGACGCTTGCGTACACTTCGTGCTCTGCACGAAGCCTCATTCGCTCCGGCACATACGTGCCTCCGCTCATGTCGGGCGCTCGTCAAGAATACATTTTATCATGCAAGCATGTAAAATGTATTTTTGACTCGCTGCTTACGCAAGCTGTGCCTGCACAGCGGTGATGGCTACTACGCCGACGATGTCCTGCCAGGAGCAGCCGCGGGACAGGTCGTTCACGGGTTTTGCGATTCCCTGGAGCATGGGGCCGTAAGCCTCGGCGCCGCCCAGTCTCTGCACCAGCTTGTAACCGATGTTTCCTGCGTCCAGATTGGGGAAGATCAGTATGTTCGCCATACCGGCCACGGGGCTGCCGGGAGCCTTCGACTTGGCAACGCTGGGAACCAGGGCCGCATCCAGCTGCAGCTCGCCGTCCAGAACCAGGTGCGGGTACTGCTCCTTGGCGATGCGGGTGGCCTCCACCACCTTGTCGACCATAGCGTGCTTTGCGCTTCCCTTGGTGGAGTGGCTCAGCATTGCGATGACGGGCTTGGGGCCTACCAGGGACTTAAAGCTCCTGGAGGAGGAATCCGCGATCGCCGCCAGCTCCTCCGCGGTGGGATCCTGATTCAGACCGCAGTCCGCAAAGAGGAACGTTCCGTTCTCTCCCATGTCCTTAAACTGAGTATCCATAACGAAAAATGCGGAAACCAGCTTCACGCCGGGCGCAGTCTTCAAAATCTGCAGAGCGGGTCTCAAAGTGTCCGCAGTAGAGTGACAAGCGCCGGCAACCATGCCGTCCGCATCATTTGCCTTCACCATAACAATACCAAAAGTAAGGTTGTCCTTTAAGAGGATCTCTCGCGCCTGCTCCTCCGTCATACCCTTTGCCTTCCTGGTCTCGTAAAGAAGATTCACATACTCCTCCAGCTTCGGAGTCGTCTTGGGGTTGATGATCGTAGCTCTCTCCAGATCGATCTCCAGCCAGCCGGCACCATCCATAATCTTCTCTTCGTCACCGATCAAAATAATCTTCGCGATGTTTTCTTCCATCAGCTTTGCTGCTGCGAGCAGCGTTCTCTTGTCCGTTGTCTCGGGCAGTACGATTGTTTTTTTGTCGAGCTTCGCTCTCTCCTTAATCAGATCAATGTAGGACATACCTGTTCTCCTTTCCGGCGGTTCGACCGCATTCTCATTTTTGACCGGTCAGGGCGCCTAAGGCGCATCTGCGGCGCGCTTTCCGGCACATCGTTTGTCGAATTATACTTAACAAACGGAGATATATATATTATACTAAATACGAGGGGAAGAAACAAGGCAAAAAATAGATTTTCTTTTCAGGGAGTGCGATCCATGACAGTAAACGGAATTATCGCGGAATACAATCCGTTCCACAACGGACACCAGCAGCATTTGCAATGCGCCAAGGAGAGGAACCACGCCGACTATACCATTATCGCTATGAGCGGCAGCTTTGTGCAGCGCGGCGCTCCCGCTCTGCTCGACAAATACAGCCGCGCCCGCATGGCGCTCACCTGCGGCGCGGACCTGGTGCTGGAGCTGCCCGCCTGCTATTCCGCTTCCAGCGCAGAGTATTTTGCCACGGGGGCCGTCACCCTCCTGGACAAGCTGGGCGTCGTCACAAACCTCTGCTTCGGCAGCGAGTGCGGGGATCACGACGTCCTCCTTCAAATCGCAGGGATCCTTCTGGAGGAGCCGGAGGAATACCGGACGGCACTGCAGAGCTTCTTAAAACAGGGACAGTCCTACCCCAGCGCCCGCACCTGGGCGCTCCTTCAGTACGATCCGTCCCTCTCCGCCTATAAGGATATCCTCTCCATGCCCAACAATATTTTGGGGATTGAGTACATGAAGGCGCTGCTTCGCCGCAGCAGCCGAATCCGCCCCGACACTTCGCTCCGGATCGGCTCGGACTACCACGACAAGAGGCTGGGCGACAATCAGAGCTCCGCTCTGGCCATACGCCAGGCCATCTTTTCCAGGCACGATTATGAGTTTCTGGAGTCCCAGATGCCCGGGAACGCCTACCGCATCATGTCGGACGCCCTGAAGCGGGCGTGCTACATAGGAAGCGACGATTTTTCCGGCATCCTGCTGTACAAGCTCCTCTCCGGCAGGCAGGAGGGGTACACGCAGTATCTGGATGTGTCCGAAGAGCTCTCCGACCGGATCTGCAATCATCTGTGCCATTTCGGAAGCTTTGAGCATTTCTGCGACCTGCTGAAGACTAAGGACATGACCTACACCCGCGTAAGCCGAAGTCTGCTCCACATCCTGCTCGACATCAAAAAAGAGACGCTGGAGCGCTATCGGTCTCTGGACTATATTCCCTACGCCCGGGTGCTGGGTTTTCGCAGAAGCGCTGCGCCGCTTCTGGCCGCCATCAAGGAAAATTCCTCCATCCCGCTCGTGACCAAGCTGGCGGACGCGGAAAAACAACTGGAGCCCCCGGCCCTGGATATGCTCAGGGAGGAGCTCCGCATCAGCGAGATCTATTTTGCCGTCGCCTCCATCAAGGCGCAGCAGACCATGCAAAACGAGTACAGCACGCCGATCGTCATCTTGGAGTGAAAGCGTTTTCGTCCGTCTCCATCAGTTCTTAAAGCTGTGGATGGGGGCGGGGATTCTGCCGCCTCTGTTCACAAAGTGCTCGCAGGAGAAGGGATTGACCGGCATAATGGGCGCATAACCCAAAAGTCCGCCAAACTCCACCGTCTCTCCAACGCCCTTTCCGATCACCGGAATAATGCGCACCGCCGTAGTCTTCTGATTCACCATGCCGATGGCCATCTCATCCGCGATAATGCCGGATATGGTGGATGCCTTTGTATCCCCCGGAATCGCGATCATATCCAGTCCCACGGAACACACACACGTCATAGCCTCCAGCTTCTCCAAAGTCAGCGCGCCCGCCGTGACCGCGTCGATCATGCCCTGATCCTCGCTGACCGGAATAAACGCGCCGCTTAAGCCCCCCACATAGGAGGATGCCATAACGCCTCCCTTCTTTACCTGATCGTTCAAAAGCGCCAGCGCCGCCGTGGTTCCGGGCGCGCCCGCATACTCTAATCCGATCTCGCAGAGAATGTCCGCCACACTGTCCCCGATCGCGGGGGTGGGAGCCAGGGACAGATCCACGATCCCAAAGGGAACCCCCAGCATCTTGGACGCCTCCTGCGCCACGAGCTGACCCACGCGGGTCACCTTGAAGGCGGTCTTTTTGATGGTCTCACACAACACCTCGAAATTTGCGCCGCGCACCTGCTCCAGCGCATTTTTCACCACGCCGGGCCCGCTGACGCCCACGTTGATGATCCGGTCCGCCTCCGTGACGCCGTGGAACGCCCCCGCCATAAAGGGATTGTCGTCCGGCGCATTGCAGAACACCACCAGCTTGGCGCAGCCCAGGGAATCGTCCTCCTTCGTGTACTGTGCCGTCTGCAGGATCATCTCCCCCATGAGCTTCACGGCATCCATGTTGATGCCCGTCCTGGTGGAACCTAAGTTTACCGAGCTGCACACCCTCTCCGTGGAGGAGAGCGCCAGGGGGATGGAACGGATCAAAAGCTCGTCCGCCGGCGTCATTCCCTTGCTCACCAGCGCGGAGTAGCCGCCGATAAAGTTGACGCCCACCTCATGGGCCACCCGATCCAGCGTATTTGCAATGTCCGCAAAATCTTCCTCGCTCCTGCAGGCACAGCCGCCCACCAGCGCAATGGGGGTCACGGATATCCTCTTGTTCACAATGGGGATCCCAAATTCCCTGGAGATCTCCTCTCCGGTGCGCACCAGGTCCTTGGCGGACTCATAAATTTTTGCGTAGATTTTTTCCTTCAGACGCTTCCGATCCGAGTCGATACAGTCCAGCAGGCTGATCCCCAGAGTGATCGTGCGCACATCCAGGTTTTCCTTCTCGATCATCTTGTTCGTCTCTGTCACTTCATACAGGTTTATCATAATATCGTCTCCTCAAACAGGTCGGTTCCCGGGGTCGTCAGATGCGGTGCATCTTGTCAAAGATCTCTTCCTTTTGGCACTTGATGACAACGCCGATCTCCTCCCCCAGGGCCGTCAGCTCATCCGCCATATCCCCGAACGCCTTCGCCGTGCTGTTGGTGTCCACGATCATCATCATATTAAAATAATCCTGCACAATGGTCTGCGAGATATCCAGAATATTGATCCCGTTCTCTGCCAGGTATGTACAGACCTTCGCGATAATGCCGACCGTGTCCTTCCCCACGACTGTGATAATTGTCTTTTTCATTGCTTTCTCCGCCTTTCCTTTCTCCTGTCCTTGCTGTGTTTTCCAGTCCCACGCCTTACGCGATATGGATCACCGGAGACGCCTCGCTCCTCTTTGCCACCAGCAGGCGGAAATCCTCCGCCCGATACGGGTTGTCCCCCATGCTGATCTCCATGCGCACAGTCTCGTACGCAAGCTCCGGCAGATTGTTCTCCTTGCTGAGATGCCCCAGCAGGATCGTCTGCAGCTTATCGTGGAGCAGCCTGCTGAGCAGCCTGCCGGAATTTTCGTTGGAGAGGTGCCCTCTGTCCCCCAGGATCCTCTGCTTCAGATAGTAGGGGTAGGGCCCCACCTGCAGCATATTCACGTCGTGGTTCGCCTCGATCAAAAGCGCGTCCATGCCCCGCAGGCACTCCACCGTATAGTCGTTGTACACGCCGAGATCCGTGCAGATCCCCACTCTTTTGTTTCCGTAGGCGATCCGGTATGCCACCGGCTGCGCCGCGTCGTGGGAGATCCTCATGGGGTTGACCGTGAGATCCTTCAGGACGAATTTCTCGTCCTCCCTGACCTCCTGAAACAGGGATTCCTCCACCCTGCCCAGGCTCCGGCACTTTAATATGGCGTCTATGGTGCCCCTCGTGGCGTAGATCGGCACCTGGTATTTTCGGGCCAAAACGCCCAGACCGCTTATATGGTCCGCATGTTCGTGGGTGATCAGGATCCCGTCCAGATCGCTTCCGGCAATCCCCAGGCTGTTCAGCCCGCTCTCCGCCTTCCTTCCGCTGATCCCGACATCCACCAGAAGATGGGTCGCCTCCGACCCCACATAGATACAGTTTCCGCTGCTTCCGCTGGCAATACTGCATAGTCTCATACGCTAAACTCACTTCCAATAGATTTCTATCTCGTCGCCGGCGTGCAGCTCCTCCATGTACTCCGCCGGACGTCCGTTCAAATTTGTGACGATCCCCCTTCCGGCAGACGCCGACAGGTCAAAGGGGATGTAGTCAAACACATCCACAAACACATAGGTGGCCTTGCCGTTTAGGACAATGGGGTCGCCGTTTACCGTGACGCTTAAGGGGCCGATCGTCTTGGGAGACTCCGGCACCGCCTGGGGCGCATCCTCCACCGGTTCCCTCAGGGAATCCTCTTTCTCTTTCCCTTTCTCCTCGGCCGGATCAGGCTTTGGACTCTCCACCTCCCCGGGGGCCGCGTCGGATGCCTGCTCTCCGGAAAGATCCGCCTGGGGCGCATCCTGCGCTTCCCCGTCGTTCTCCGGCTCCGGCCATCTCTTGATCACATCGCCTTCCTCCGCATCCGGCAGATCCGCATAGCTGATCCCCGCCCCGTCCAGGCTGAAGCTCACCGTGAAGTTTTCATACACCCTGGTGTCCTCCTTGGCGGAGGTGTCGTTGACCTGGATATTGCTCCCCAGCGCCACATCGAGAATGGCAGCGACCTCCTGCACCGTGTAATAATTTCGCACGAGGATATTGTCGCCGTCCATGATCTGATAAAACTCGTTCTCGATCTTTCCGTTCACCTCGGCGGTCTTGGGCAGATCGATCCTGGTGCCGTTCACATAGATGTGAAGCTGCTCCGAGAGCTCGGACAGCTTGCCCAGCTCCTGCTCTGCCGGCTCGCCCGCCGTGGAGGGCGTCACCTGGATGATGTCTCCGCTGTGGATCTGGGCATACATATCCGAGATGTCGCCGTTTACCTTGATCACAGCAGCCTCTCCCTGGGTGCCGCGCACCATCTTCGCCCTTCCGTTGACCGTATAGGTCAACGGCTTGCCCCTCTTGGGGAAGAGATCCTCGTTGGGGAATGCCAGCTGCATCGCGGCATCCGCCACGGAGAGCCTGCCGTTGTCGTAGAGCTTTAGGCGCTCCCCGTTAAAGTCCACAAAGATAAAGTTGTTGCTCTGCTCGTAATAGCTCAGACAGATGCCGATGGGCGTCACCATCAGGGAATCCTTTCTGGCGTCCTCCGTCTCGAACACAATGTTCTGCATGACCTCCTGCCCGCGGATGGCCACGCGCTCCTTCAGGATCCCAAGCTCCGCCGCCAGCTTCTCCGTGTAGGTGGGGACCGTGCCGCCGCCTCCCACCACGAACACCGCGCTGACCGGCTTGTCCCCGTTCAACTCCTTGATGCAGTCCGCCACCATGTGGGTCATCTGCTCCACGGCGGGCTTTAAAATATCCAGGACCTCCCTACCGGTGATCGTCTGGGTGAGCCCCATGATATCCTGGTATTCGATGGCCTCCAGACTGCCGATATTCCTCTTGATATACTCCGCCGTCTCAAAGTCCACCAGACAGTGCTGCACAATGATCTCCGTCAGGCTGTCCCCCGCCACGGGGATCATGCCGTAGGCGGTGATGGTCCCCTCCCTGGTGATGGAGATATCGCTGGTTCCCGCCCCCACATCCACCAGCGCCATATTCAGCATCCGGAATTTCTCCGGTATCGCCACCTGGATCGCCGCGATAGGCTCCAGGGTCAGGTTTGCCACGTGCAGACCCGCCTGTTCCACGGACTTGTAGAGGCCGTCCACAACGTCGTCCGGAAGGAAGGTGGCGATCAGATCCACACCGATCACCTTCGCCTTGTGCCCCTCCAGATTCCCGATCTGATAACCGTTCATATAATAACGCATGGGAGTGTACCCCACACAGTAAAATTTCATCTCCGTGTCGTTGCTCTTCTGAAACTCCTCGTAGGCTTTCTCCACGCCCTCGGTGGACAGCGCGTAGATGTCCTCGCCAGTCACCTCCCGCTCCGCCTCGAAGGTCTCCTCCACGTGGGTGGTCACCGTGCGCAGGACACGTCCCGCCGCCGCGATGCACACCTCTGTCAGGGTGCGGTTCAGATCCTCCTCCAGCTGCTTCTTCACCTGGGCAATGGTCTCCCCCACCTTGCCGATATCGTGGATCTGGCCGTCCAGCATGGACCTGGTCTCATGCTCCTTGGAGCGCTGCGCCAGCACATGGAATCTGCCGCCGTTCAAATAGCCGACCGTCCCCACGATGCTTCGCGTCCCGATATCCAGACCAAATACTAATTGCCCCTGTCCTTCTCTCACTCCTGCCATGTAAAAGCCTCCAGTTTCTTATCGATTTGTCTGTAGCTGTCCTCCAACCGCCCGCTGTTGTCTATCACAAAATCGCACGACCTGCGAAACGCCTCCTCCGCAAGCTGCCTGTCCATAATGTTTCGTATCTTCTCCCCGCTGTACCCTCTTGACCGGCGGAGCCTTTGCTCCCTCACATCCCTGTCCGCGTATATGTACCACAGCTCATCCAGGATTTCCCGATAGCCCGCCTCGATGAGAAGCGCGGCCTCCACAAAGAAAAGCTCTGTGCGCGGATCCTTTCGGGCCTCCCCAAGGCGCTCCAAAAGAAACCTCCGCACCGCCGGATGGACGATCTCATTCACCCTTTCCAAAAGCTCTGCGTCCCGAAAGATCCGCTCCGCCATCACGCCTCTGTCGATCCTGCCGTCCGCCCCCAAGATCCCCTCCCCCAGAAGCGCCTTCAGCCTCTCAAAGCACTCGGTCCCGGGTTCCTTCACCGTATGCGCCACCTCGTCCGCCAGATAGATCTCACACAGATAATGTCTCTTGATATACTGTAACAGTTCGCTTTTGCCGGCCCCGATGCCGCCTGTAACGCCGATAAACCGCAAATTCTCCACTGCCGTCGTCTCCTATTTCGCCTCGTACCAGTTGTCCCCCACATGGAGGTCCACCTCCAGCGTCACCGCCAGATCCGCGGCCGCCTTCATATTTTCCTCCAGGATCCGGCGCACCGTCTCCTCCTCGCTCTTCAGCGTCTCGATCACCAGCTCGTCGTGCACCTGAAGGATCAGCCTGGAGCGTAAGTGCTGCTCCTTCAGCGCGCGCCACACGCGCACCATAGCGATCTTGATGATATCCGCCGCCGTCCCCTGGATGGGGGAGTTCATCGCCACACGCTCCCCGAAGGAGCGCTGCATAAAATTGGAGGAGGAAAGCTCCGGTATGGGACGCCTTCTTCCAAACAGCGTGACCGCATACCCCTTCTCCCTGGCCTCCGACACCAGCCTGTCCAAAAACTCCTTCACCTTGGGGTAAGTGGCAAAGTATTGCTCAATATACGCGGCGGCCTCCTTGCGGCTGATGCTCAGATCCTGGCTCAGCCCAAAGGAGCTGATCCCATAGACGATCCCAAAGTTCACCGCCTTGGCGTTTCGCCTCTGCAGGGGCGTCACCTGGTCAAAGGGCGTGTGGAACACCTGTGAAGCCGTGATCCGGTGGATGTCCTGATCCATGTGATACGCCTCGATCAGGCGCTCATCCTCCGACATATGCGCCAGCACTCTCAGCTCGATCTGAGAGTAGTCCGCATCCATAAACACAAAGCCCTCCCTGGGCACAAACACCTTGCGGATCCTGCGTCCCAGCTCCATGCGCATGGGAATGTTCTGCAGGTTCGGCTCCGTGGAGCTGATGCGTCCGGTGGCCGTGATCGTCTGATGAAAGCTGGTGTGGATCCGCTCGTCCTCGCCGATATAAGCCGCCAGGCCGTCGGCGTAGGTGGACTTCAGCTTGGTGAGCCCCCGATACTCCAAAATATCTCTCACGATGGGATGTTCCTCCGCCAGTTTCTCCAGGACATCCGCCGCCGTAGAGTAGCCGGTCTTGGTCTTTTTGCCGCCGGCAATCCCCTTCCGCTCAAAGAGGATCTCTCCCAGCTGCTTGGGGGAATTGATGTTAAACGGCCCTCCTGCCTGCTCGTGGATCGACCGCTCCAGCTCCTCGATGCGGGCGATCAGAGCGTCTCCGTACGCCTTCAGCTCCTCCCTGCGCACCTGGACCCCCTCCCGCTCCATATCGTAGAGCACAAGGGTAAGAGGCATCTCCACCTGGCGCATCAGGCGGTCCATTCCGGTCTCGGCCAGCTTTTCCCGCAGCACCTCGGCCGACCGCTTTGCCACGCAGGCGCCGTTGCAATAGTAGGCAAGGCACTTGTCCGGCTCCTTCTGCATCGCCTCCTCCAGGCTCATTTTGCCGAAAGTCTCCGCCCGTCCCGGGATCATCTCTCCCAGGTGCTCTGCGGCGATGGCCTCCAGATCATAATCATTTTTCAGAGGGTTCAAAAGATACGACGCGATGAGCACGTCAAAGCACCGGTCGGTGTTCTCCACCGGAAGCCAGGCATACTGCGGCTTGAGGTCAAAGGAAGCGATCCGCGTCTTATCCGCCAGTTCCCCGAGCGCACCCGCGACCCTGTCCCTGTCCCGGGTCTCCACAAAAACCGCGCGAAGCTCTCCGTCCAGCTTTGCGCAGAGGGCTGCCCCGTAGAGCCGTCCCTTCTCCTGCGCCAGCAAAAGCCCGACCTCCTCCGTCCGGCCCGCCTTCTGAAGGAACGCCCAAAAGTCCTCCCAATCCTCCGCCCGTTCCCCGCGGACGAAGGGGCCGCTTTTGACCGCCTCCTGACCGGAGAAACGGCTCAGATAATTTTTAAACTCCAGTCTCTTAAAGATCTCGTACGCCTCCGGCGTATAATAGCCTCCCGCCCGGGCCGCCTCATAGTCCAAGGAAATATCACAGTCCGTCCGGATCGTGGCGAGCACCTTGCTCAGATCCGCCAGCTTGCGATTCTCCTTCAGGGATTCCCGAATACTCTTTTTGGAGATCTCCTCCACATGGGCGTAGATGTTCTCCAGGGAACCGTACTCCGTCATCAACGCTGTCGCGGTCTTCTCTCCCACCTTGGGGACCCCGGGAATGTTGTCCGCCGTATCTCCCATCAGCGCCTTTAACTCGATAAACTGTAGGGGAGTCACCTGATAGACGCGCTCCACGTCCGCGGCGTAATAGTCCTCGATCTCCGTTTTTCCGCCCTTTGTCTTGGGGATGCGGATCTTGATACGGTCGTCGGCGATCTGCAAAAGATCCCGGTCTCCGGATACCAGGGACACCTCCATCCCCCGGGACTCCGCCTTTTTCGCGAGCGTCCCCAGGATGTCGTCCGCCTCCAGCCCCGCCTGCTCCAGAATCGCCACCCCCATCGCCCGAAGCACTTCCTTCATGACAGGCACCTGCTGTCTGAGCTCCTCCGGCATGGGCTTTCTCGTCCCCTTGTAGGCGTCGTAGAGCTCGTGGCGGAAAGTGGGCGCATGAACGTCAAAGGCCACCGCCAAATAGTCCGGCTGCTCCTCCTCCAAAAGCTTGAATAAAATGTTCAAAAAACCATAGACGGCATTTGTGTGAAGCCCCTGGGCGTTGCTCAAATCCGGCACGCCGTAAAACGCCCTGTTCAAAATGCTGTGTCCGTCTATCAAAACCAACTTCTCACTCATGAGACGATCTAACCTTTCTCTTCTTTTCGCCTATACAAGGATCCATGCGACCACGGCGGCCACGGCAAGCGCTGCCAAGACCTCCAGTCCCAGACCCGCCCGCAGAAAAATCTTATGAAACCGGATCTTGCGCTCCGCCTCCCAAAATCGCTGGTCGAGCTCCCCCTGCAGGTCAAAGGCGTCTCCCTCCTCCAGCCGCTGCATAGCCTCCGACACCAGAAACTGTATCACCAGCTCTTCCTGACAGTTGTCGCAGCGGTCCATATGTGCCCGAAACTTCTCAAGGGTAAGAAAATCCAACTTTCTCTCTATAAAATCCGGGATCAGCCTTTCAAATTCCTTACAGTCCATATCATCTCCATGGAATCCAAGATTCCTTCCCTGTCTGAACATACACATTTACTATACAACATCTTGTGAAAAAAGGCTAGCCGCAATTTCAACAAAACACTTGAAAACCGTCTGAAAACATTTATAATTTTAGTATCGGCAGCTTTAAAATGATTATGTGAAAAAGGAGAATTTCCATGAACAGCAGACAGATAAAGGCTCTTATACAGACCCAGCGCACTTTTTTCCGGGGCGGCGCCACCCTGGATATCTCCACCCGCATACGGGCGCTGGTGAAGCTGAGAAACGCCATTCTGGCCCATGAGAAGGAGATTGCCACCGCGCTGCAGAGAGATCTGGGAAAAAGCACCACCGAATCTTATATGTGCGAGATCGGCATAACGCTGAGCGAGATCCGGTATATGCTGCGCCATCTGGCGTCCTTCAGCAGGGAACGCACCGTGCGCACCCCGCTCTCCCAGTTTCCCGCCCGAAGCTTTGTGAAGCCCTCCCCCTACGGCGTGGTCCTGATCATGAGCCCGTGGAACTATCCGTTCCTTCTCACCATGCAGCCCTTAGTGGACGCTCTGGCGGCGGGCAACACCGCCGTGATCAAGCCAAGCGCCTACTCTCCCCGCACCGGCGCCATCGTGTCCAAGATCATCACCGAGTGCTTTGGAGAGCACTATGTGGCAGTGGTGACCGGCGGCAGACAGGAAAACCTTTCTCTTCTGGAGCAGCGCTTTGACTATATCTTTTTCACGGGAAGCAAGACCGTGGGAAAAGAAGTCCTGCGCCACGCGGCGGAGCACCTGACTCCCGTCACCCTGGAGCTGGGAGGGAAAAGCCCCTGCATCGTGGAAAAAAGTGCCAACCTAAAACTTGCCGCAAGACGCATCGTCTTCGGCAAATTCCTAAACTGCGGGCAGACCTGTGTCGCTCCCGATTACGTCTACTGCGACGCGTCCATCCGGGAGCCCCTGATTCGGGAGATCTGTAGGGAGATCAAGAGGCAGTTTGGCGACGATCCCCTGAAAAATGCGGACTATGGGCGGATCGTCAACAAAAAGCACTACCGAAGGCTCCGCCGCCTGATGGACCCTGAGAAGGTCGTTTTCGGCGGAAACACGGATCCTGCCACCTATCGGATCGCACCCACCGTTATGGACAACGTCACCTTCCGCGACGCCGTGATGCAGGAGGAGATCTTTGGCCCCATCCTGCCCATCGTGACCTACCGCTCCCTGGAAAGCGCCATCCACAAGATCAACTCCATGCCGCACCCGCTGGCTCTCTATGTGTTTACCAAAAACTCCCTGGCGGCCAAAAGGGTGCTCTCCCACTGCAGCTTCGGCGGCGGATGCGTCAACGACACCATCGTGCATCTCGCAAACAGCGAGATGGGCTTCGGCGGCTTCGGAGAGAGCGGCATGGGCTCCTACCACGGAAAGGCAGGCTTCGACACCTTTTCCCACTACAAGAGCGTGGTGGACAAAAAGACCTGGCCGGATCTTCCCATGCGCTATCATCCCTACCGCTTCCTAAACGACCGCCTGATAAGAATGTTTCTAAGGTGATTGTTTCTGACCGTTTCCCTTTGTCCGGCGGGGATGTTGCGGCAGGGGGACGAAACGGCGGCTATCTCTCCCGCTGTTTCGTCTCCCGCAGAGAGTCCTCCCCGTAGACCGGATCGGTTTCTTCCTATTCGGCTTCTTCCTTTTCGACTTCTTTCTCTTTGACTTCTTCTTGGATTTCTTCCGCTTCGACTTCGTCTGCCTCTTCTTCCTCTTCTTCCCCTTCTTCCCCTGTCACTTCTTCCTCCCTCTCTTCATCATCCACCGGGGCCTTCTTCTTTTGCAAAAACTCCTCTCCCACATACTCCACGATGGCCGCAAAGGGGATCGCCAACAGGATCCCCGACACGCCGAACATTCTGCCCCCCACAATGATGGTAATGAGGATCCACAAAGAGGAGACGCCCAGCGTGTCCCCGAACAGCTTGGGCTTGATCACATAGCCGTCGATGGTCTGCAGGATCACGGTGAAAAGCAAAAACCACAGCATATACCACGGGTTGATCAGCGCCAGGATGACCGCTCCCACCGCACTGCCCAGGATGGGGCCAAAGGTGGGCGCCAGGTTGGTGACGCCCACCACTAACGAGATCAGGCCCGCGTAAGGCATCCGCATGACCGTCATAAAAAGGAAGTTGGCAAGTCCCACGATCAGTCCTTCCAAGAGATCACAGGCAATGTACCGCAGAAGGATTCGGTCACACCTTTTGCAAAAGCCGAGAAAACGCTCGTATCGGCTGCGCGAGAGAAGCTTACTCAATATCCTCTTACAGGACTCTAACAGCTTCTCCTTGTCCAGCTGGAAGTAGATCGCCAGAATAAAACCGATCACCACCTCAAAAAAGCCGGTCCCCACGCTGTAGGAGGTGTTGATAATGTTGCCCAGATTCGACTGAATACCGGTCGTCAGCCGCATCAGCAGACTGTCCCCCACATTGGTCAGCACCGACAGGTCGATCCCGCTGCCCTCCGCGCGCTCGGCCAGCGCACTGATATTCTCCTGGAGCTGTCCCGCGTAGATGCCGATATTTCCCACCAGCGCCGCGATACTCTGCACCAGCTGCGGCCCTAACGCCAGGACAAACAGGGCGATCGCCAAAAGCACCGTCACGATCATGGTAGCGATGGAAAGGTGTCTCGCCAGCCTGCGCATTCTCATGCGCCGATAGATCGTGCGCTCATAGAAACGCGCTATGGGATCCGTCAGGTAGGCAAAAATAAGACCTGCAAACACGGGTTTCAGGATATGTAACAGCGTGCCGATCCATCCCCACACCACGTTTAAATGCGTCAAAAACACATACAACAGCACCGACGCACAGCCGGCAATGGTGTAAGGCACCCACTTTTTTTGAAACCAATCCCGATTAAATTTCATCCTCTTCCTCCGTTATCGCGCTCTCAGGGAGTACGGACAGGGCCTTCCCGAAGGATAGGTCCGCAGCCCAGGCTGGAACGAGCGCCGCTTTGAAATGAAAAAAATGCCCAAACCATGCAAAGGTTTCAGACATTTTTTTAATGCCGGCAGCGGGACTTGAACCCGCACGTGGTTGCCCACAACAGATTTTGAGTCTGCCTCGTCTGCCATTCCGACACGCCGGCCTCCTGCCGCCAGATCCCACTGGCGGACAACGAAAATATTTTATCATATCCGCTTGGGAATAGCAAGATATTTTTTATTTTTCTCCGAAGCGTTTTCTCCGGAGTGCCCAAACCTCCGTCAAATATACTCCATGGCGACGCGGATTTCGTTCCCCTCCACGGACACCTTCGCCACGCTGCCCGTCACAAGCGGCATCATTGGCGGCAGATGCCCAAGATCCACGTCCATAACCACCGGCACGTTCTTTCTTCCGGCCACCTCCAGCACGGCGCCGTAGGCGTCAAGCCCCATCATTTCCTGACCAAAGCACAGAGGTCTGCCGATCAGAAAGCCCTTTACCCCAGAGAACCAGCCGGCCTCCTCCATCTGCCACATAGCGCGCCGTATTCCGAACACATTCAGATCACAGGCTTCCAGAAACCAGACGAAGCCGTCCTTCTGATAGCGCTCTATAAACTCCCTCGTCCGGTCGAACCGCGTCCCCAAAAGATTCACCAGACAATCCATACATCCCCCGATCAGTCTCCCTTGAAAACAAAGGGGCTCGGACGCGGCCTCCCTCTCCCCGACAAAGGTTTTCAGGACGCGTTTCTCCGTCACGTGGTAGGGCGCCAAAGGATTCTCCTCCGACTTTAGCGACTCTCTCTCCCAGCCGTCATATCCGCCTGCCGTCCGGCTCTCTCCGGTCAGGATCCGAAGGGCGTCCTCCAGCGCCGGATGCCACGGCTCCATGCCAAATGCCGCCGCACAGGGGCCATAGACAGAGGCGGTGTCACAGAGCGTCGCCAGCAGGTACGTCATGTTCGTGTTATCCGAATACCCCATGTACCATTTCGGCCTGGCTCTCCGGATCCGGTCAAAATCCACCTGGCTGACGACCTCGCACATCAGCTCCCCTCCCCCGCAGGAGATCAGGCAGTCGTTTTCTTCCCTCTCATAGTATTCCATCAGCTCCGCCGCGCACTTTTGGGGCGTATTGCTGATCCCCACACCCTCCTGGGCATAGCAGTTGGGACCAAGGTCCATCCGGTAACCCAGTCGGGAAAATTTTTCCATCGCGCTTCGGAAACCGCTCCGATACGGCTCCACACCGCACCCAAAGGAGGGAGCCACAAATCCGATGGTCCCGTTTGGCGGCAAAAACGCAGGATATCTCATAGCGGTCACTCCCCTCAGAAAAAGCGTTACGCCTCAAAATCAAATTTATCGTAGATATCAAAGCAGTCGAACGTGGCAAAATAGTCCTTCGGCGTCTGCGCCCTCCGAATGAGCTGCACCCCGCCGTCCTCTTTCAGCAAAAGCTCCGCAGACCAGAGTCTCCCGTTGTAATTGTACCCCATGGAGAAGCCGTGCGCTCCCGTGTCATGGATGGCAAGATAATCCCCGATCTCGATCTCGGGCAACATTCTGTCAATGGCAAACTTGTCGTTGTTCTCACACAGAGAACCGGTCACATCGTACTTGTGGTCACAGGGCCTGTCCTCCTTGCCCAGCACCGTGATGTGGTGATACGCCCCATAGATCGCGGGACGCATCAGGTTGGCCGCACAGGCGTCCACGCCGATGTACTCCTTGTGGGTATGCTTCTCGTGAATGACCTGGGTGACGAGATGACCGTAGGGCGCCATCATAAACCTTCCAAGCTCCGTGTAGATCGCCACGTCTCCCATTCCCGCGGGCACCAGCACCTCCTCGTACACCCTTCTCACGCCCTCTCCGATAGCCCGTATGTCGTTGGGCGTCTGCTCGGGAGTATAGGGGATCCCCACTCCTCCGGACAGGTTGATAAAGGCGATGTGCGCTCCGGTCTCCTCCTTCAGCTTCACGGCCACCTCAAAAAGAGTCCTGGCCAGGGTAGGATAATACTCGTTGGTCACGGTATTGCTGGCGAGGAACGCATGGAGCCCAAAATTCTCCACGCCTTTTTTCTTCAGGATCCGAAAGCCCTCAAAAAGCTGCTCGGTGGTAAAACCGTACTTGGCGTCTCCCGGATTGTCCATAATGTTGTTGCTGATGGCAAAATACCCTCCCGGATTGTAGCGGCAGCTCAGCGTCTTGGGGAGATATCCGATCGTCTTCTCCAAAAAGTCAATGTGGGTGATATCGTCCAGATTGATCGTAGCTCCCAGCTTTGCCGCATACGCAAACTCATGGGCCGGAGTGTCGTTGGAGGAAAACATAATGTCCTCTCCCTTTACTCCCATAGCATTGCTCAGCATCAGCTCCGTCAGGGAGGAACAGTCACAGCCGCAGCCGTAATCCCGCAAAATATCGATCAAAAAGGGATTGGGCGTAGCCTTCACCGCAAAAAACTCCTTGTACCCCTTGTTCCAGGAAAAGGCTTCCTTCAATGCCTTCGCATTCTCGCGGATCCCCCTCTCATCATAAATGTGGAAGGGGGTGGGGTAGGTCTTTGCGATCTCCTGCACCATTTCCTTTGTCACAAACGCTTTCTTTTCCATGTATCTTCCGCTCCTTCACTCGTGGTATCTTTCCTGTTGCCTCAAACGTTTTCGATCTGCCAGTCGATGGGCGCGACCCCGTTCTCCGACAAAAAATTGTTGGTCTTGCTAAACGGCCTGCTCCCAAAAAAACCCCGGTACGCTGAGAGCGGACTGGGATGAGGCGCCTCCAGAATCAGATGATTGGGATTGTTCAGCATACTCTTTTTCGCCTGGGCGGGTTTTCCCCACAGGATAAAGACAATGGGGCGGTCCTGCTCATTCAGGGCCCGTATCGCGGCATCCGTAAATTCCTCCCACCCTTTTCCCCGATGGGAGTTGGCCAGATGCGCGCGCACGGTCAGAACCGTGTTCAGCATGAGCACTCCCTGTGCGGCCCACTTCACCAGGTAACCGTTGTTGGGGATATAACAGCCCAGATCATCGTGCAGCTCCTGGTAAATGTTGACAAGCGACGGCGGGATCTCCACATCCGGTTTCACGGAAAAACAGAGTCCATGCGCCTGCCCCACATTGTGATAGGGATCCTGCCCTAATATGACCACCTTCACCTCGCTCAACGGGGTCAGATGAAACGCGTTGAAAATATCATCCGCCGGCGGAAAAACCTGCGTCGTCTGATATTCCTGCAAAACAAAGCGGTACAGCTCCTTATAGTATGGCTTGCGAAACTCTCCCTCCAAAACCTCCAGCCAGTCGTTGTCGATCATTGCCATGCTGCCGTTTCCTTCTTTCTGTCGTATCCGAAATCCTCGGGCACAATGCCCCTTAAATCCATGTCCTTTCAGTCAATACCCCTTAAGTCCGCCTGCCGCTACAGCCGCACGCTGACTCCCTGTTCCCTCAGGTATTCCTTCACCTGACGGATCTCCAATTCTTTATAATGAAAAAGAGAGGCGGCCAGGACAGCCTCCGCTCCGGCATCCACAAGGGCTTCTCTGAAATGCTCCAGCCTGCCGGCGCCTCCGGATGCGATCAC